>NZ_MEHK01000001.1:6641280-6968315 GCF_001746425.1 Streptomyces subrutilus
CCACCGCCACGGTCACCGAGAACGCCACGGCCACCGGCGACTTCACCCTCGTCCAGGCCGCCTCCGGCAAGCTCACCGGCACGGTCACCGCCGCCTCCGGACCCGCGGCGGGCGCCTCCGTCACCATCGCGGACACCCCCGTGACCGCGACCACCGACGCCCAGGGCCGCTTCGAGGTCACCCTGCCGCACGGCACCTACGACGTGCGGGCCACCCACCCGTCCCGCTGCGTCAACGGCGGCTCCGCCCCGGCCACCGTCGCGGGCGACACCACCGTCACGGTGAACCTGCCCGAACGCACGGACACCTACGGCTACGCCTGCGCCGCCACGAACGACCGCCCCTACCCCGCGGGCAGCCGGCAGCTCGCCCTGACCGGCGACAACACCACCGAGCGCGTCGACCTGCCCTTCCCGCTGCCGCTGTACGGCAAGACGTACGGGCAGGCCTGGATCGGGACCAACGGCACCGTCAGCTTCGGCGGCAACAACACCGCCGACATCAACGGCGACCTGCCGAGCACGGCCACCCCGAACGCCGCCCTCTACCCCTTCTGGGACGACCTGGTCGTCGGCGCGGCGGGCAGCGGATCCGGCGTCTTCACCGCCGTCACCGGCACCGCCCCGCACCGCAGTTACGTGATCGAGTGGCGCGAGGTGTCCCACTGGTCGGCGCAGGCCGACAAGTTCTCCTTCTCGGCCTCCATCGGGGAGGACGGCAGCGTCTCCTACGCCTACAAGGGCACCGGCGGCACCGGCATCAAGGCCGGCTCCACGGCCACCGTCGGCGTGGAGAACGCCACCGGCACCGACGCCTTCAAGTACTCCTTCAACACCCCGGTCATCACGGACGGCCTCGGCATCGCCTTCCGCACCACCAAGAGCGGTGTGGTGGCCGGCCGGGTGCTCGACGCCAACGACGGCAACGGCGTCGCCGGCGCCACCGTGACCGTCGGCACCGGCGACTCGGCCGTCTCCGCCACCACGGCGGCGGACGGCGGCTACGTGGTCCAGAGCCCGTCCGGCTCACGGGCCGTCGCCCTCTCCGCGCCGCACTACGAGTCCGCGCAGGCGACCGTCGAGGTCAAGGCGGCCGACGTCACCACGGTGACGCAGTCGCTGCGCACCGGCCGGGTGACCGCGTCCCGGCCCGCCGTGGAGGTGGTCGCCCAGGCGAACCAGCGGCGGACCCGCACCCTGGACCTCACCAACCCGGGCCTCGGCACGGCCTTCACGGTGACCGAGGACGCGGCCTGGCTGACGGCCACGCCCGGGACCGGGAACCTCCCGACGGGCGGGAAGGCCCCGCTCACCCTCGCGGTGGACACGACCGGGCTGACCCCGGGGACGGTCCTGACCGCGGACCTGAAGATCGCCTCGGCCAGCGGCCGGACCCCGGTCCTGACCGTCCCGGTCAAGGTCGTCGTGCCGCGCTACCAGGCCGCGCTGGACGCGGGCTCCGACTCCGCGAGCACGGACGTCCTGGGCGACGCCTGGTCCCCGGACCGCAAGTACACGGCGGGCTCCTACGGCTACCAGGGCAGCAGCTCCGCCCGCAGCACCAGCCGCACCATCGCCGGTACACAGGACCAGCGGCTGTTCCGCAACGCACGGGAGGGCATGTACGAGTACCGCTTCGACAACGTGCCCAACGGGACCTACACGGTGGAGCTGGGCTTCGCCGAGCTCTCCTCCACCCGGCCCGACAAGCGCGTCTTCGACGTCCTGGCCGAGGGGCAGCAGGTCCTGCCCTCCCTGGACATCGCCCTGGAGGCGGGCAGCTACACGGCCCTGACCCGTACGTACACCGTCAAGGTGACGGACGGGGTGCTCAACATCCGCTTCGTCACCCACAGCGGATTCGGCAAGCCCCTGCTCAACAGCCTCCGGGTGACCGACCGACCCGACCAGGGCTGACCGCACCACCCGCCGGGCGGGGCGCTCCCGGGCGCCCCGCCCTCCGCGGCGCGTGCGGCCGTCGCCCGGGGGAGGGGAGCATGCGGGCGGACGGGCCCCGGACCCGCACCGACGCGCCGGGGAAGCCGCGCCGCGCCGGGGAAGCGGCACCCGGCTCGCTAGCCTGAACGACCATGACGCTCCTGAGCGACCAGGCCGATGACATCCGGGCCCTCGTGGGCTCCGCCGACCCCGGGGCGGTCTGGGCCGTCGGCGGTCCGGGCGGCGCCCACGCGGCCTCGCACGTCTGCGACGGCAAGGTCCTCGACCTCGGCTCCCTCGCCGCGGTCCTCGCCCTCTGGCCCGCCCTCGGCACCCTCGTCGAGGAGGGCGCGCTCCGGCTGCACACCCCGCTCGCCGCCTACGGGGACGAGGCCGCCGCCGGGACCCCCGCCGGCACCACCGCCCACCACCTGCTCACCCACGCCGACGGGACCGCCGCCCTCACCCGTCTCGCCGAGCACCTCGCGGGCAGCCCGCTCGCCGAACTGGCCGCGCCCCGCGTCTGGCACCCCCTGGGCATGACCCGCACCGGGTACGACGACGGCGTCCTCCACGCGCCGCTCGGCGACCTCGTCCGCTTCCTGAGCCACCTGGCGGACCCCGCGGACCCCGCGGACCCCGCGGGCACGGACGGCCCGACGGGCATCACCCGCGCCTGGACGGCCGAATCCCTGCGCATCCGCACCGGTGAACTGACCCCCGCCCGCGGCCTCCTGTGGCACCCTGCCCCGCACGGCGTCTGGACCCATCCCGCGCCGTCGGCCACCGGCCCGGCCCTGTGGGTCTGCCCGGGCCGCCACCGCTGGGCACTGCTCCTGCCCACCCTTCCGCCCGGACGGCACACCCCCCTGCTGCGCCCGGCCTTCCGCGACGCGGCCTTCGCCCTGCCCTAGGCCCTGTCGCCCCGGTCCGGTGGCCGGCGCTCGGAGCGCGGGGTGCGCGGGAGCGACGTACGGTGAAGCCGATGTCACCGCCGCCGACCACGCGAGGAGCCCATGCCCGACGCCGTGACCTCCGCGCTCGACGCCACGGATGTCGACCTGCTCGACGACCTCTGCCGCGAACTCGCCGAGGCCGCCGACGCGGTCGGTGAAGCCGCCGGCTACGCCTCCGGGCTGGCCCTCGGCGCCCGTCTGCCCGCCACGGCCCTCACCCGGAGCGGCCCGCGCAGACACGGCTGGCGCACGCTGCTGCGCACCCTCAGCGATCCGGCGGGCCTCGGCTGGGCGCCGCGCGGCCGGGGCGTGGCGGCGCGGGCCGGGCGGC
This sequence comes from Streptomyces subrutilus, assembly GCF_001746425.1. Classification (GTDB taxonomy): domain Bacteria; phylum Actinomycetota; class Actinomycetes; order Streptomycetales; family Streptomycetaceae; genus Streptomyces; species Streptomyces subrutilus_A. The sequence goes on from NZ_MEHK01000001.1 coordinate 6,644,505, forward strand.
TGGCGGGGGCGCTGACGGGCCGTGAGAGCCTCGCCGTCAGTGTCGCCGTCTGCGGGCTCAGGGCCCGGATCCGCGCCGCGCACTCCCGCCGCCCCGACCTCCTGCGGGACCCCGGCGCCGCCGCGGTCCTCGGAGCCGTCGCGCGGGGGCGCCAGGCCGAGGCCGTGCGCCTCTTCCGCAAGCTCCTGCGCGACCGGGGCGCCGAACACGCCTTCGCGCTGCTGGCTCCCGCCTTCGCCGACATCCTGGCCTGGCACGCCCTGACCGACGCCAACCCGTTCAACGACCACGCGGGCTGGCAGGTCGCCACCGGCCGGGCCGTGCCCGCCGCGCCGCTCCTCGGACTGGGCGCGGCCTTCCGGGCGTTCTGCGACCGCGGGCGCGGTCTGCCCGCCGGTCGCGCCCCGGACGGGGAGGCCGCGGGGGACACGGCGGAGCCGCCGGGGCCGGCGCCCCGACGGCTGAGGGCGGTCCCGCCGCTGGGACCGGACCCGTACCGGCACCCGAGCCGGCCCGGCAGCCTGCGCGGCCACGCCGCCGCGCTCCGCTCCCACGCGGTGCGGCTGCGCAGGGCGACGGCCGCACCCGCCTGGCGGGTCCCGTACGACGACGCCCTGCGGGCCGAGGTCGCCACCCTCGCCGGCCGCTGCGCCACCGCGGCGAACGGCTTCGCGCTGGCGGCGGCCCAGCTCGGCGAGGAGCGCCCGCCGGGCTGAACCGCCGGGCCGCCGGGGCCGCGTGGGCCGGTGCAACCGCCGGGGTACGGCGCGGCGGCTACAGCACGAGGGACAGCAGCAGGACGAAGCCCAGGCCGACCACCGAGATGATGGTCTCCATCACCGACCAGGTCTTCAGGGTCTGTCCGACGGTCATCCCGAAGTACTCCTTGACCAGCCAGAACCCGGCGTCGTTGACATGGCTGAAGAACAGCGAGCCCGCCCCGATGGCCAGCACCAGCAGGGCGGTCCCGGTGGTGGACATGCCCGCCGCGAGCGGGGCCACCAGGCCGGCCGCCGAGATCGTCGCCACCGTCGCGGACCCGGTGGCGAGGCGGATGGCCACGGCGATCAGCCAGGCCAGCAGAAGGGTCGGGACGGCCCAGTTCTGCGACAGGTCCAGGATCATCTGGCCCACGCCCACGTCGATCAGCGTCTGCTTGAAGCCGCCGCCCGCGCCGACGATCAGCAGGATGCCGGCGATCGGAGCCAGCGACTTCTCGACCGTGGTGGACAGCCGCTCCCGGGTGAACCCGGCGGCCCGGCCGAGGGTGAACATGCCCACCAGCACCGCCGCGAGCAGGGCGATCAGCGGGGAGCCCGCGACGTCGGTGACGCGCTGCACCGGGTTGGCCGGGTCGTTGACCACGATGTCGACCAGGGCCTTGACCAGCATCAGCGCCACGGGCAGCAGCACGGTGAAGACGGTCGCCCCGATCCGCGGGCGGTGCTCCGGATCCGCCGAGGGCCGCTGCGCAATCAGGTGCTCCGGCGCTGGGATGTCCACCCACCGCGCCGCGTACCGGGAGAACAGCGGCCCGGCGATGATCACGGTCGGTATCGCCACGAGCACGCCGAGGGCGAGGGTGACGCCCAGGTCCGCGTGGAGCGCGTCGATGGCGACGAGGGGGCCGGGGTGCGGCGGGATCAGCCCGTGCATCACGGACAGGCCGGCCAGCGCCGGGATGCCGATCCGCATCAGGGAGTAGTCGCCCCGCTTGGCCACCAGCAGCACCACCGGGATCAGCAGCACGATGCCGACCTCGAAGAAGAGCGGCAGCCCGATCACCGAGGCGATCAGGACCATGGCCCACGGCATGGCCCGGCCCTTGGCCCTGGCCAGGATCGTGTCGACGATCTCGTCCGCGCCGCCCGAGTCCGCCAGCAGTCTGCCGAGGATCGCGCCGAGGGCGATGAGCACGCCCACGCCCGCGACCGTCGAACCGAGTCCGGCGGTGAAGCTGGTGATCGTCTTGCCCAGCGGCGCGCCCGCGAACACCCCGAGGGCGAGCGAGCCGACCGTCAGCGCCAGGAAGGCGTGCAGCTTGAGGCGGGTGATGAGCAGGACGATGACGGCGATGCCCGCGAGCACGGCGATGCCCAGCTGGGTGTTCCCGGCCGAGGTGATCGGCCCGGTGCCTGCCGCCGCCAGTGTCTCGACGCTGAGACCGGTCACGGTGACGTTTCCTTCGTTCGTTCTCGGGTGGTTCGTCAGTTCTCGGGTGTGCGGAGCCGGCGCAGGGCGGCCAGCGCCCGTTCGGTGATCTCTTCGGACGAGCCGGACACGTCGACGACGAGGCCGGCCTCGTCCTCCTGGAGGGGCTCCAGGGTGGCGAACTGCGAATCCAGCAGGGCGGCGGGCATGAAGTGGCCCGTGCGGGCCGCCATCCGCCGCTCGATCAGCGGACGTTCACCGGTCAGATGGACGAAGACCGCCCCGGGTGCGGCGGCGCGCAGCCGGTCGCGGTAGGAGCGCTTGAGCGACGAGGCCGCGACCACGCCTCCGCCCCCGCCGAGTCCGGCCCGGTCGCGCATCCAGTCCCCGAGGGCGTCGAGCCAGGGCCACCGGTCGGCGTCGTCCAGCGGGGTGCCGGCCGACATCTTCGCGACGTTGGCCGCGGGGTGGAACGCGTCGCCCTCCGCGTACGGAAGCGCCAGGGCCTCCGCGAGCAGCCGGCCCACGGTCGTCTTGCCCGTGCCTGCCACGCCCATCACCACAATGACGCGCTGGGTGCTCACGTCGTACCTCGCTGTCCTCGTCGACGCCGGTCCGTGCGGGCACCACTGAAGCCTATTAAGTAGTACTTATTCAAGGGGTGGTCGGTAAAACATCGCACCTTTTGTTGGCCGGGCCGTCACCGTACGCTTACGCCATGACCACCGAAGGCAGTCCTGGACCGGGACAGGGACTCCACTCCCGCGTGCTGGACACCCTCGGGCTCGCGATCACGGCCGGGGAGTACCCGCCCGGCAGCGTGCTGCGCACGGACGAGATCGCCGAGCGCTTCGACGCCTCCCGCACGGTCGTGCGCGAGGTCGTCCGGGTCCTGGAGTCGATGAGCCTGGTCGAGTCCCGACGGCGGGTCGGGGTCACCGTCCGTCCCGCCGAGGAATGGAACGTCTACGACCCGCGGGTCATCCGCTGGCGGCTGGCCGGCACCGACCGGCCCCGGCAGCTGCGCTCCCTCACCGTCCTGCGTTCCGCGATCGAGCCGGTCGCGGCGGGGCTCGCGGCGGCCCGGGCCACGCCCGAGCAGTGCGCCGAGCTGACCGAAGCCGCCCTCGGCATGGTCCGCACCTCGCGCGGCCACCAGCTCGAGGGCTACCTGCGCCACGACATCGCCTTCCACCGCGTCGTGCTGAACGCCTCCGGCAACGAGATGTTCGCCCGCCTCGGCGATGTCGTCGCCGAGGTGCTGACCGGCCGCACCGAGCACGCGGTGATGTTCCACGATCCCGATCCGGCGGCCGTCACCCTGCACGTGCGGGTGGCCGAGGCGGTCCGGGAGGGCGACGCGGCGCGTGCCGAGGCCCTGACCCGCCAGATCGCCGTCGGCGCCCTCGAGGAGCTGGACGTACTCGCCCCGTAGGGGGCCGCCGGCGGCCGTCCGGCGATAATGGCGCCGAGCAGCAAGGCAATGGAGACGCCGGGCCGGTGTGACGGCCCGGCAGGATCAAGGGAGCCCCCGATGGACGTGCAGCACTTCGAGCGGATCACCGCATTCATCGAGGCGCGGCTCACCCCGCTGTTCGACGCGCAGACGGGCAGCGAGTACGGCTTCGGGATGGACGACACCTCCCGCGCCCTGCGCGCGCTGCGCAACGCCGTGCTCGAAGCCTCCGCCATCAAGGGCCTCATCGCGCAGCGGGAGTCGGCCGACGCGGCCATGCGGCGCGTCATCGACCAGTCGGTGGAGCACAACTGGGACGTGCTGCGCGGGATCGCCCGCCAGTGGGAGGACCACGCCGACTTCCGCCACGAGTTCAAGCACCACGCGTGGGAACTCGACCACCACGCCGTCACCGTGGAGAGCTGACCCGCGCCCCCACCCCCGCGCCGGGTCGGACCCCTGCCCGCGTCGTCGCGGCGGGCAGGGCGACCGAGGACCCGGGATCCACGGCTCCGCGGTCCCCGTTCCGACCTACTCCGCGGTCTTGCGCGGAGTCGTCTGCTGGACCGCCCAGCCGTTTCCGTCGGGGTCGGAGAAGTAGACGAAGGAACCCCACGGCAGGTCCTGGATCTCCGTCACCTCGACACCCCGGCCGCGCAGGTCCTCGTACGCCTCCTCGATGTCGGCGACGACGACCTGCATGTTGTCCAGGGATCCCGGGGTCATCCGGGTCAGCCCCGTGCCGATCGCGATCGAACAGGCCGAGCCGGGCGGGGTCAGCTGTACGAAGCGGACGTCCTCGCTGACGGTGTGGTCGTGGTCGGCGTGGAAGCCGATCTTCTCGTAGAAGGCCTTGGCCCGGTCGACATCGGTGACGGGCACGGCGACCAGTTCGAGTTTGATATCCATACCGGCATCATGCTCCAGAGACGGTCTTCGCGCCGTCCGGCGCCACGTCCGCGGGCGTGTCCGACGTCGCGAACTGCGTGCGGTACAGCTCCTCGTACCGCCCGCCCACCGCCAGGAGTTCGGTGTGCGTGCCGCGTTCCACGATCCGGCCGTCCTCGACCACCAGGATCAGATCGGCCGCCTGCACGGTGGACAGCCGGTGCGCGATCACCACCGCGGTCCGGCCCGCCAGGGCCTCGCCCAACGCCTCCTGCACCGCCGCCTCCGAGGTGGAGTCCAGGTGGGCGGTGGCTTCGTCGAGGATCACCACGCGCTGACGGGCCAGCAGCAGCCGCGCGATGGTCAGCCGCTGCCGCTCGCCGCCGGACAGGCGGTAGCCGCGCTCCCCGACGACCGTGTCCAGCCCGTCGGGCAGCGAGGCGACGAGGCCGTCCAGGCGGGAGCGGCGCAGGGCCTCCCAGATCTCCTCCTCGCCGGCTTCCGGCCGGGCCAGCAGCAGGTTGGCCCGGACCGACTCGTGGAAGAGGTGCCCGTCCTGGGTGACCATGCCGAGCGTCTCGCGGATCGAGTCGGCCGTGAGGTCCCGAACGTCGACACCGCCGAGGCGGACCGCGCCCGCGTCGGCGTCGTACAGCCGGGGCAGCAGCTGCGCGATCGTCGACTTGCCGGCGCCGGAGGAGCCGACCAGGGCGATCATCCGGCCGGGTTCGGCGCGGAACGACACCTCGTGCAGGACCGGCGTGCCGCCCCGGGCGTCGAGGGTGGCGACCTCCTCCAGGGAGGCGAGCGAGACCTTGTCGGGCGACGGGTAGGCGAAGGAGACGCGGTCGAACTCCACGGACACCGGCCCGTCCGGCACCGTACGGGCGTCCGGCTTCTGCGTGATGAGCGGCTTCAGGTCGAGGATCTCGAAGACCCGCTCGAAGCTCACCAGCGCGCTCATCACCTCGACGCGGGCCCCGGCGAGCGCGGTAAGCGGCGCGTACAGCCGGGTCAGGAGCAGGGCGAGGGCCACGACGGAGCCCGCGTCCAGGGTCCCGCGCAGGGCGTAGAACCCGCCCAGCCCGTAGACGAGGGCCAGGGCCAGGGCCGAGACCAGGGTCAGGGCGGTGATGAAGGCGGACTGGGCCATCGCCGTGCGGATCCCGATGTCCCGCACCCGCGCGGCCCGCGCCGCGAACTCCGCGGACTCGTCGGCCGGCCGTCCGAACAGCTTGACGAGCGTCGCGCCGGGCGCGGAGAAGCGCTCGGTCATCTGCGTGCCCATCGCCGCGTTCAGCGCCGCGGCCTCCCGCTGCATGGCCGCCATCCGCGCCCCCATGCGGCGGGCCGGCAGGACGAACACGGGCAGCAGGACGAGCGCCAGCAGAGTGATCTGCCAGGAGATGCTCAGCATCACGGCGAGGGTCAGCAGCAGGGTCACGGTGTTGGCGACCACCCCGGACAGGGTGTTGGCGAACGCCCGCTGGGCGCCGATCACATCGTTGTTGAGGCGGCTGACCAGGGCCCCGGTCCGGGTCCGGGTGAAGAAGGCGACCGGCATCCGCTGCACGTGGTCGAAGACCGCCGTCCGCAGATCGAGGATCAGCCCCTCGCCGAGGGTGGCGGAGAGCCGGCGGGTCAGCAGCCCCAGGCCCGCCTCGGCCACCGCGATCAGCGCGATGAGCAGGGCGAGGCGGGTCACGGTCCCGGTGTCGCGGCCGCCCACGATGGCGCCGACGATCCGGCTGGCGAGCACCGGGGTGGCCACCGCGAGGAGCGCCGTGACAACGCTGAGCAGCAGGAAGAGGATGAGCCCGCGGCGGTGCGGGCGGGCGAAGGAGGCGACCCGGCGCAGGCTCGCCCGGGATACCGGGCGACGGTCCTGCTGGGCGTTGATCGCACTGTGCAGCGAGGTCCAGGCGGTGACTTCCATGTCCATGGCCGGAACGGTACGACCTCAACCGAAGTCGAGGTCAAGCATCCGCGCCGTCCGCTCCGACACGGGTCAACTACGCCTCGCGCGACGGAATTTCACGTCCTGCGGCCGCTGTCGGTGCCCGGTGTCGTCATCGGTCCGTGACGCAGGGATCCGAGTCCGCACGCTTCGGCGAGCACGCCACCGACACCAATGCCACCACGATGCGGCGGGCCGTCACGTCGGCGGGTCGGATCCGCAGTTCCCCGGCCCAGGCCGCCGGGGTGTTCGGCGGGTATCCCCAGTGCGCCTCCGACCGCATCACCAGCCCCGTCAGGGCCTCCGCCTCGGCCGCCGGCGCGCCCCTGACCTCTGTCGATTCCTGACCTCCCCATGGTCCGCGACAGGGCCGTGCGATAGATTCGGCCAGCCCACGGCACATCATTTCCCACCCACGCGGAGACAGGCTTCTCAATGAGCGACATCATCAACGGACTTGGCCGCACCAGCGCGTACGGCGCCCTCGGCCTCGTGCTGCTGATCCTCGGCATCGTCCTCGTGGACGTGCTGACGCCCGGGAAGCTCCCCAAGCAGATCTGGGAGGAGCGCAACCGCAACGCGGCCCTCTTCCTCAGCTCCGCGCTCCTCGGCATCGGCGGCATCGTCTTCACCTCGATCTGGACGACGTACGACGACTTCGGCAAGGGCCTGCTGTCGACCGCGGCCTTCGGCCTGCTCGGCCTGATCCTGATGGCGGTGGCCTTCCTGGTGCTCGACGTGGTGACCCCGGGCAAGCTCGGCGCCATCGTGGTCGACCCGGAGCCCCACCCGGCGGTCTGGGTCTCCTCGGCCTGCAACCTGGCCGTGGCCGCCATCGTGGCGGCTTCGATCGCCTGACATGCGCACGACCGAGAGCGCCGCACCCAACCGGGAGCGGCGCTCTCGTCGTAGGCGGTGCGGGCCGCTCTACGCCAGCCCCAGCGCGAAGACCGCGAACCCCGCCGCCAGCAGCCCCGCCACGGTCCGGCGGACCGCCGGGGCCGTGCGTCCCTGGGGCGCCGGACCCTCGAACCGCCTCGCGTACCGGGCGATGGCGACCAGCAGCACCGCGAACACCGGCATCCACGCCACCCGCGCCGCGATCCAGCCCAGGCTGTCCGGCGCCGTCGTCAGCCCCGCCACCTCGCCCAGGAAGGACCCGGGAACCGCCGCGGCCAGCATGGCCGTCTGGTGCCAGCACAGGATCGTCATGGCACACAGGTTGACCACGACCACCGGCGCCCACAGGGCCTGCCGGGCCAGCAGCCTCGCCAGCCGGTCGCGCAGCAGGATCGCGGCGCCCGACTGGGCCGCCGCCAAAGCCAGGACGAGCAGCGACGGCGGGTGCGAGTTGGTCCGCTCCGCGCCCGGCACGCCCACCATCGAGGCCGGGTAGTGGAAGACCACGAGCAGCGCCGCGAACAGCAGCGTCCCGCCCGCCAGCAGCAGGTAGCCCCCGCGCCGCCCGATCCGCCCCTCGCCCCAGCCGACACCCAGCTGGTAGGCGAACAGCCAGCCCGGCAGGATGTTGAGCAGCGCGACCCAGCCCGGCACCGAGCCGGCGAGCGGCCCGTAGCGCAGGAAGTCCACCACGGCGACCGAGACGAGCAGCGGAGCCGCCGCCCACCCGCCGAGCCGGCCCGCCGCCCGCACGCAGTACGGGGTCAGCGCGGTGATCACCACGTACACCCCGACGAACCACAGCGGCTGGATCACCAGCGTCGCCCCGGTCCGCAGCGTCGCCTCCGGCACTCCCGCCGCGTACAGCACCGGCGCCGCCAGCGCCCATACCGCCGTGACCCCGAGCACCGGCCGCCCCAGCCGGACGATCCGCCCCTTCAGCCACGCGCCCGTCGAGCCCGTGCGGCGCCGGAAGGACAGTGCCGAGGCGTAGCCCCCCACGAGGAAGAAGATGCCGAGCATCTGGAGCACCCAGCTCGCCGGGGCCAGCGCGCCGAAGGCCGACAGCGGACTGGCGTTGTGCAGGCCGCCGTCGGCGTCGAGGGTGAAACCGCCGAGCAGCCAGTGGCCGGTGGGCACGGCCAGCAGTGCCAGGGCGCGCAGCCCGTCCACCGCCCGGTCCCGGTGGGCCGGGGTCTGCCGCTCGATGCCGTCGGCGGTCCGCTTGAGCAGGGCCCGTACGCGCGCCGTCATCGGACCTCTCCCGCCGCGATCGCGGCGAACGCCGCCAGGGACTGGCTGCCGGCCGCGAAGTAGCCGGTGTGGCCCCGCACGTCCGCGGCGGGCACCCGGCGGGCGCCGAACGCCGCCGAGGCGGGGTCGGAGCCGTGGCCGACGCCGGCGAACTCGACGTTCGGCACGTCGGCGATCCAGTCGGAGGGACCGCGGGCCGCCCACACCCGGGCGCCGGTGCGCAGCGCGGCCGCGGTGTCGGCGCGCATGCCGGGGGAGCCGAAGGCCACGATGTCGGTGGCGTCCGTGTGCTGGGCCGCCAGCCCGCAGACCACCGAGCCGTAGCTGTGGCAGAACAGCACCGGGTCGGGTGCGCCGACGGCGTCCAGCCCCGCGGTGAAGCGGGCCAGGCGCGGGGCCCCGGCCTCGGCCAGCCGGCCGTCGGCCGCGTCCAGGCCCACCCCGACCGGGGTGGTGTAGCCGACCCACGCGATGACCGCGGTGGAGTCGCCGGCGGCCGCGCGCAGCGCCCGGGCCATCCCGGCCGGGCCGCCGGCGGGCTCGCGCCGGGCGTCGTGACGGGTGGCGTCGTTGTCCGACCCCGGCACGATCACCGACACGTGCGCCGCGTGCTCCAGGTCCCCGAACACCTCGGCGATCTGGCCCCGGCCGCGCGGGTCGAAGGCCAGGATCTGCCGGTCCGGCGCCCCGAGCGGGGCGTGGCGGGCCTCACCCGTGGCGGCGATCGCCAGCCGGTTCGCCTCGTACCGCAGGGGGAGCGGAGCCCCGTCCAGGTTCCCCACCACGAGCGGGTGCGACCGTACGAGCTCCCGGCGCGCGGCCTCGTCCAGCCCGGCGAAGAACCGCGTCACCTCGTGCGGCGTCGCGGTCGCCGGATCGGGCAGCGCCCGGCCGGACACCGTCTCGGCCCGCCAGGCGGCCGTGCCGGGCGGCGGCCCGGTGACCACCCGCTGACTGTCGCCGGAGGCCCACCCCGCGGTCCCCCCGACGACGGCGACCGCCAGCGCGGCCGTGGCCATCGTCCTTCCGAAGCGGCGCATGCCCCTTCTCCTCTCCTCGTGACGAGGAGGAAGGTAGGAAGGAGGTACCGGCCCGTACGTCGGACCGTGGAGCCAAGTCGGATGTCATACCCCGGTAGGGGGTGGAGGAGAAGCCGTGCTCAGTGGGAGTCGCCCGGCCGCACCACGCCCGCCTCGTACGCGAAGATCACCGCCTGCGCCCGGTCCCGCAGGCCGAGCTTGGCCAGCACCCGCCCGATGTGCGTCTTGACCGTCTGCTCCGCCAGCACCAGGTGGCCCGCGATCTCCTGGTTCGACAGCCCGCGCGCGATGAGTTCCAGTACCTCGGTCTCCCGCGGGGTCAGGCCGTTCAGCCGCAGCGCCGGATCCTTGCGCGGCGCCGGACGCTGCTGCACGAAATCGGCGATCAGCCGCCGCGTCACCGAGGGCGCCAGCAGCGCCTCGCCCGACGCGACGACCCGTACGGCGGCGATCAGGTCGGCCGGGGGAGCGTCCTTCAACAGGAATCCGGAGGCGCCCGCGCGCAGCGCCTCGTACACGTAGTCGTCGATGTCGAAGGTGGTCAGCATCAGCACCTTCGGCCGGTGCACCACCCCGGGCGGGGGGTCGAGGAGCTCCCGGGCCGCCGTGAGCCCGTCCATCTCCGGCATCCGCACGTCCATCAGCACCACGTCGGGGTGCGTGGAGCGGGACACTTGCAAGCCCTGCCGGCCGTCGGGCGCCTCGCCCACCACGTCGATGTCGGCCTGGGCCGACAGCAGCGCGGCGAACCCCGCCCGCACCATGGCCTGGTCGTCGACGATGATCACTCGGATGGTCAACTGGGTTCCTCGTCAGGGGTGTTCAGGGGCAGGCGGGCAGCGACCCGGAAGCCGCCGCCGGGCAGTGGACCGGTGTCCAGCGTCCCGCGGGTCAACCGTACGCGTTCCCGCATTCCCACCAGGCCGTGCCCCGTGCCCGAACTCTCCAGCGCCACCACGGGCTCCGGAGCCGGACCGTTGACCACGAGTACCAGTACCTCGTCCGCGTCGACGGTCACCGACACCCGGGCCGCCGCCCCGGGCGCGTGCCGGACCACGTTGGCGAGCGCCTCCTGCACGATCCGGTACGCCGACAGGTCCACGGCGGGCGGGGCCGCCTCGGACGCGCCGGCGGCCAGCGACAACTCCACCGGCTGCCCGGCCCGTACGGTCGCCTCCACCAGCTGCTGGATCCGGCCGATCCCGGGCTGCGGGGCCCTCTCGCCCTCGGCCCGCTCCGTCCCGTCGCCGCGCAGCACGGTCAGCAGCCGCCGCATCTCGCCCAGCGACTCCCGGGCGGCGGCCGCGATCGCCGCGAACTCCTCCCGCACCGGCTCCGGCATGCCCGGCAGCCGGTACGGCGCGGAATCCGCCTGCACGGTGATCACCGACATGTGATGGGCCACCACGTCGTGCAACTCCCGCGCGATCCGGGCCCGTTCCTCGAGCAGCGTGCGCCGGGCCCGCTCCGCTTCGCTGATGCTCTCCTGCTCGGCGATCCGCTGCTGCGCGTCGCCCAGCCCGCGCAGGGCGCCCGTCAGCGCCAGCATCACGCCGCCGAGCACGAACAGCAGCGCGGCGGTGTTCATCGAGCCCGCCGGCTGGAAGAAGCCCAGCACCGTCCCGACCGCGCCGGTCGCCAGCCACACCCCGACCAGGGTCCGGATGGACTCGCGCAGCCCCAGGCACGCCATCAGCAGCAGGTAGCCGACGATCACCATCGGCGTCCACGGCCAGGCGTGCGCGGACACCCGCTCGGCGTGGATCAGCAGCACCGCGCCGATCGTGTCGGCGAGCAGGATCACGGCCCAGGCGTGCACGGGCCGGGTCACCGCGAGCAGCAGCGGCACGGTCTGCGCCACGCCCAGCGCGCCCGCCCAGCCGCCTCCCAGCCCGTAGTCGTTGGCCAGCACGGTGATGGTCACCGGCAGCAGGGTCACCACGAAGACGCCGACCACGGCGAACGGCAGCATCCGCTGCCAGGCCTGGGGCGCCTGCGCGAACAGCGGCTGCGCCGCCCGGGCGGGCGTGCGCAGGACCAGGGCCAGCTGCGCCAGCGCCCCGGGTACCCGCGGGCCGGGGGAGGAGGGGACGGTACGGACGCGTTCGCGGGTCCGGCCGCGCAGCCGGAAGCGGGCTTTGTCGCTCATGATCGGGCCAGCCTATGCGCAACCGACCGGGGCACAGGCTGCCCGCCGGTCGATCACGGGGGAGCTCGCCTTCACGTGCCTGGCCTCCTCCTGCTGCTGCTCCCGTGGCCGCCTACCGCGGCCTCATGACGACCCGGAAGCCTGCCCGCCCGCCGCGGGCGCTCGGTGGCAGCCGCTCGTACCCCCGGAGGCAGCCGGCTCGTTGAGCCGGTATGGAACTGCCGACCATCGCGGCGCCGGGCGTCGGGGAACGGGCCGACGCCGTGGCCGAGGCCGCCTGCCACCTCTACGACACCGTCGCGCCCTGGCGGACCGGCGTGCCCGGGGGGTGGAGCCGGACCGCCGCCGAGGACGCCGCCGAGGCCATCGAGACCACCGCGCACGCCCTCGCGCACATCGACCCGGGGGCCGAAGTGGTGCTCGCGCCCGTGCACGCGGCCCTCGCCGACCTGCGCCGCCGGCTCGGCCTCGCGCCCGCCGACCCGCTGACCGCCGCCGGGCTCCCGGCGACCCCGCGTACGGTCGGCAATCCGCGCCGGACGCGATGGGTCCGGGTGCTCACCCCGCCTTCGCCCCGGCAACCGCCTTCGCGTACAACTTCCTGATGTCCGAGCCGAAGTAGGAGCTGTACGAGGTGTCGGCGGTGTCCCCGCCGGTCTTCCAGCCGCCGATCACCCCGACCACGTCGCCGGTCCTGGTGCGGGCGTCGTAGCGGACCAGGAACGGGCCGCCGCTGGTCCCGCCCGGATAGCCGGTGCAGTCGATCCGCAGGAACGAGCCCGGGATCCGCGCGTCCCTGCTGGTGAACTTCGTGGTCCGGTTGACGCACCGGCGCGGGCGGGCCGCCGAGGACGGGTGGCCGATCAGCGTGACCTGCGGATGCGCGTAACCGGCCCCGGTGACCAGGCGGTTGCCGCCGACCACGCTCTGCACCGGGACCCCGGCGGCGTTCGGCCCCACCTGTGCGAAGGCCACGTCGAGCCCGGCCGCGCGGTCGGCGCCCCGCGACCGGTAGCGCGGGTCGATCCAGATCCGGGACCGCCCGGCGGCGTCCCGCAGGACGGGGAACATCCCGTACGGCTGGGGCTTCGCGCGCGTGTAGCGCGGTACGAACGCCACCCGCCGGGTGTCCGCGCCGAGCAGGCAGTGCGCCGCGCTGAGCACCAGGTCGCGCCCCGGGGAGGCGACCACGCTCGCGGTGCAGAAGTACGACCCGGCGCCCTTGACCACGAACATCCGGCCGACGACCGGGATGCCGTCGAAGTTCTGCCCGACACCGGGCGCCGCGGCGGCGGGCAGCGCGGCAGCCGGCCTGCGGACGGGAGGGGGAGCGGGAGGGGACGAAGGGGGCGGGGCGGGCGTTGACGGGGACGGGGGCTCGGCCGCCGGAGCCGGCGGGACCACCGGGTCCGACGGCCCCGCGGGCGGCGGTGCGGGCTCTGGGGGCGGCAGCGTCCCGGCCGGCGGCGCGGGTTCCGCGGGCGGCAGCGTCCCGGCCGCCGGTACGGGCTCCGCCGGCGGCAGCGGGGCGGCCGAGGCCATCCGCTCGGCGGTCCAGAAAGCCTGTGCCTCCCGGGCGGACCACCGGCCCACCGCGGCCTGCGCGGCGCCGCCCGCCTCGGCGCCGGGCAGCGGCCCGGTCGGCAGCAGCAGGGCGGCGGCGACCGCCGCGGCCATCGTCAACGTACGTCGCATGCAGTCTCCTAGAGCGCCTGGGGGAAGCGGAACAGACGGTCGGGGTCGTAGGCGCGGCGGACGGCCTCCAGCCGGGGCAGGTTCGGCCCGTAGTAGGCCTCGCGCCAGTCGGCGAGCCGCGGGTCGGTGTAGTTCTGGTACGCCCGGCCGCTCGCCCACGGGCGCAGGTCCTGCCAGAGCCCGTCGAGCCAGGACTGGTGCCGGGCCACCTCGGGGGCCGTCGCGGTCGGCGGCCAGTAGGCGAGGTACTGGGCGAGGAAGGCGCTGTCGCGGTGCACGAAGGCGGTTTCCGAGGCCCCGATCCGGTTCAGGGCGCCGCCGCAGACCCCGTCGAACTGCACCACTCCGCGTCCACCGGGCGGAACCGCGGAGCCGTACCGCCGGACGGCGGCCAGCACCGCGCCGACCGCCGCGTCCGGCAGCCCGGGGCCCGTCCAGAAGTCGGAGCGCGCCGCGTACGAGTCCCGGCCCAGCAGGCCCGCGGGGCCCCGGCCGGGAAGACTGCCCGGCAGCCGGCACTGCTCCGCGCTGCGCTCCAGGCAGCCCGACAGGGTCCGTACCGTGTCCCCGTAGCTCCGTACGGTGCTCCGGCCGTCCCGGGACGGGCGGCCGACCAGGTCTGACAAGCGGGTCAGCTGCCGCTCCAGCTCGGACCGCCCGTCGAGGCACACCACCCGGACCGCCGGGGGCGGCGCGGCGGAGCCCGCCTCGACCGTGAACTCCACCTGGGACCAGAACGGGTCCGGGAGTGCGGACAGCCAGCGCTGCCAGCCGAGCAGGACCGCCGCCGAGTCGCCGTCGGGCCAGTGCAGTTCGGCGAAGGCGCAGTCGCCCGCCGGGTGGGTGCGGAACCGGAACTCGGTGACGACCCCGAAGTTGCCGCCCCCGCCGCCGCGCAGGGCCCAGAACAGGTCCGGGTCCCGGTCCGCGGACACCTCGCGGACGGACCCGTCGGGGGTGACCGCCCGGGCGGCGGTGAGCCGGTCGCAGGTGGCGCCGTACGCCCGCGAGGACAGGCCCAGGCCGCCGCCGAGGGTGAGTCCGGAGATGCCGACGGAGGGGCACAGCCCGGTCGGGACGGCGAGCCCGCACGCGGCGAGGGCGGCGTTCACGTCCCCGAGCCTGGCCCCGGCGCCGATCCGTACCCCGTCCCCCTCGGCCTCGACCGCGGCCATCGCCCCGACGTCGACGACCAGACCTCCGGCGCGGGTCGACCATCCCGCGTAGCCGTGTCCGCCGCCCCGGGCGACCACCGGCACGGCCGTACGGCGGGCGAAGTCCAGGCAGACGGCCACATCGCCCGCGTGGGCGGGATAGGCCACCGCCCCGGGGGCCACGGAGTCGTACCGGGGCTGGAACAGCTGCCGGGCCTCGGCGAAATCGCGGTCGCCGGGGAGCACCAGCCGGCCGTCGAGCCCGCGTGCGAGCGCGGCGTGGTCAGGGCCCCGGCCCGCCGCCCCCACGGAGGCGAGGACGGCCGCGGCCGCACTGCCCAGGACCTGGCGACGACGGAGGCTCATGCCCCCTTCCTGCCACCGCCCGCACCGATCGGCGTGAAGGCGGGCCCCCACACACCGCGCTGACCCCCGAACGGCCCACGGCCGGCCGGCGCGGGCCGGCCGGCCGTGGGCCGCTGCGGGTCGGCGCGGCCGGCCCCGGCAGGTGCGGGCCGGCCGGCGCCCGTCAGTCGGTGCCGAACTCCATCGCGGCGCGGTCGAGCATCTGCTCGTCGTCGCCCTCGGCCAGACCGCGGGAGGCGATGACCTCGGCGCCGCCCTCCGGCATCGCACCGATGAGCCCCGTCGAGGCGGCCTGGGCGGCGCCGATGAGGGTCTCGTGCGTGTTGCCGACGATGCCGAGAGCGGCGTACTGCTCCAGCTTGGCGCGGGAGTCGGCGATGTCGAGGTTGCGCATGGTGAGCTGGCCGATCCGGTCCACCGGGCCGAACGCCGAGTCCTCGGTGCGCTCCATGGAGAGCTTGTCCGGGTGGTAGCTGAACGCCGGGCCGGTGGTGTCGAGGATCGAGTAGTCCTCGCCGCGGCGCAGCCGCAGGGTCACCTCGCCGGTGACGGCCGCGCCGACCCAGCGCTGGAGCGACTCGCGGATCATGAGCGCCTGCGGGTCGAGCCAGCGGCCCTCGTACATGAGGCGGCCGAGCCGGCGGCCCTCGTTGTGGTACTGGGCGAGGGTGTCCTCGTTGTGGATCGCGTTGACGAGGCGCTCGTACGCGGCGTGCAGCAGGGCCATGCCCGGGGCTTCGTAGATGCCGCGGCTCTTGGCCTCGATGATCCGGTTCTCGATCTGGTCCGACATGCCCAGGCCGTGGCGGCCGCCGATGGCGTTCGCCTCCATGACGAGCTCGACCGGGGAGGCGAACTCCTTGCCGTTGACCGTCACCGGGCGGCCCTGGTCGAAGCCGATGGTCACGTCCTCGGCCGCGATCTCGACCGAGGGGTCCCAGAACCGCACGCCCATGATCGGGTCGACGGTCTCGACGCCGGTGTCGAGGTGCTCCAGGGTCTTGGCCTCGTGGGTGGCGCCCCAGATGTTGGCGTCGGTGGAGTAGGCCTTCTCGGTGCTGTCGCGGTAGGGGAGGTCGTGGGCGAGCAGCCACTCCGACATCTCCTTGCGGCCGCCGAGCTCGGTGACGAAGTCGGCGTCGAGCCACGGCTTGTAGATGCGCAGGTGCGGGTTGGCGAGCAGGCCGTAGCGGTAGAACCGCTCGATGTCGTTGCCCTTGAAGGTGGAGCCGTCGCCCCAGATCTGCACGTCGTCCTCGAGCATCGCCCGGACCAGCAGGGTGCCGGTGACGGCGCGGCCCAGCGGCGTCGTGTTGAAGTACGCCCGCCCGCCGGAGCGGATGTGGAACGCGCCGCAGGTGAGTGCGGCCAGGCCCTCCTCGACCAGCGCGGCGCGGCAGTCGACCAGGCGCGCGATCTCGGCGCCGTACGCCGTCGCACGGCCGGGCACCGACGCGATGTCGGGCTCGTCGTACTGGCCGATGTCGGCGGTGTAGGTGCAGGGGACGGCACCCTTGTCGCGCATCCACGCGACCGCGACGGAGGTGTCGAGTCCGCCGGAGAAGGCGATGCCGACGCGCTCGCCGGTGGGCAGGGAGGTGAGAACCTTAGACATAGGAAGAGTATGCGGCATCCTGCATGATCATGCAACGTCGTCGTTCGGAGAGTCCCGGATCAGCTCTTGCGCGCCGACGGCAAGCCCCGGGGGAAGCCCCGGGGGGGGAGAGGCTTCCGCCCGGCCGGAGCCGCGGCTCACCGCCCGGCCAGCGGGTTGGGCAGCTGCGCCCACTGGTCGCCCGGCACCCCAGGGCTCAGCCGCATCAGGGTGAGCGCCTTCGTGGGCAGCGTCCCGGTCAGCAGGGCCGCGGTGTCGTCGGTGGCCGGCAGCCCGGCCGCGGCGGAGGCGAAGGCCTCGGCGAACGCGGCCGCCGAGCCCGCCGTGGCGCCCAGCGCCCCGGTCAGCACGGAGCCGAAGAGCTTGCGCCGCAGGGCGGTCACGTCGTCGGTGATCAGCCGTCCTGACAGCGGCGGCACCGGCAGCCCGTGCCGGACCAGCCGGGCCGGGCTGATCCGGATGTCGGCGAGATCGCGGTAGACCAGCCGCACCGGGGCGCCGGTGGCGGACAGGACGACCAGGAGGTTCTGGCCGTGGGCCTCCAGGGCCACGCCGAGCTCCAGCACGCGCAGGGACACCGACAGCGCGAGCCGGGCGAACTCGGCCAGCCAGGCCGCCGAGCGCGCCGGGGGGAACCAGGCCAGCGCGGCCACCGGCAGCACCCGCTCACCCGCGGCGGTGTCCGCGTACACCTCCGGCGGCTCGCGCAGCACGGCCGCGAGGTCCGGGCTGTGGGCGGTGACCGCGCCCAGCGTGCGGGTGACGTGCAGCCGCCCGTCGAGCCGCTCCGACAGGGCCTGGGCGAAGGCGGACACGGCCGCCGCCGTCTCGATCGAGTAGCCGGAGATGTCCCGCACCGAGGAGGTCAGCCGGGTGCTGAGCGCCGTCTTGACGTGCGCCCCGCCCGCCACCGGGGCGAGCGTCCGCAGCGCCATCAGCGGATGCGCCGCGAAGCCGTCCCGCACGCGCTCGTGCGCCAGCGCGTGCCGCGCCTGCCAGGGGTGCACCGGGATCAGGACCCGCCCTCCGTCCCGCAGTTCCGCCGGCCAGCCGTCGGTGAGCAGGCACTCCTCCGCCCGTACGGCGACCAGCCCGAGCTCGACCACGGGCCGGTGCTCGGGCGCGTACGCCAGCTGCTCGGCCACCGAGAAGCCGGGCCGGGAACGGCAGTTCGGGTGGTACGGATGGCCGTCGACCACCCGCTGCTCCCACTCCCGGGTGGTCAGCGGCCCGGGACCGTCCGCGTCCTCGGATCCGTACGTGTCCGTGTCCGGCCGGCCGGCCCGGGAGAGCGCGAGCGAGGCCGTGCTGCCGTCCAGCTCGGCGGCGAACCCCTCCCCGTGCGGCACGCCCAGGGCCGCCACCAGCCGGGCGGCCCCCCGGTGGGGCTTCCCGTCGAGGAGCAGCTCCCGCACGTACGGCGTGGTGGCGTAGGCGTCCGGCAGCGGCCCCTCCAGCCGGCCGCCCCCGGCCAGCAGCAGCGTCAGCCCGTCGGCGCTCCGCTCCCGGCCCACCACCCACGGCAGCGGCTCGAAGGCCAGGGCCCGCCACAGCCGGGTCAGTACGGCGGCGCGTGCCCCGCCCAGCGCGCCGGTGTACGCCGCTTCGAGCGCCGGGCGCACCGAGACCAGCTCTGCTGCGACCGCCTCTTCGGCGGGGGAAGCGGGAAGGTACATGCTGGGAGCTCCGTACATCGGGATACCGCTTTTCAGGATGATCACGTCATCATCGCGGATACTGATGATCACGGCCGGGGGAAGCTTCCGCTGCCCCCGGCGCACCGGACAGGACCGAATGGAACCAGTGGACTTCAACGCCGCCGCCGACGCCTACGCGGCCACCCCACTCCTGAACTGTCTGCTCCGGGAGGCCGCCGAGCCCGCCGCGGGCCAGGGTGCGGGGGTCCACCGGCTCCGCGGCAGCGGCCGGCTGCTCCGGGTGCGGGGCGCCCGCAGGCCCGAGCACCCCGAACTGCGGACGCCGGACGGCTGGCATCCGCTCAGCCACAGCGAACTGGTCAAGCTCACCTCCGACGAACTGGGCCGGTACACCGGCGTCCCGAACGACGAACTGCCGGTCGAGATCGACGACAGCCGGAACACCGTCGCCGCGCTGCTGGCCGCCCGCGCCACCGCCGAGCCGCCGGCCGACCCGTACCTGCTCTCCGAGCAGTCCCTGATGATGGGCCATCCGCACCACCCGGCGCCCAAGGCCCGCGGCGGGGCCCCGGCCGCGAGCTGGCTGCCGTACGCGCCGGAAGCCCACGTCAGCTTCCCGCTGGCCTTCCTGGGGCTGCGCGAGGACCAGGCCGCCGAGGAGGGCGGGCCGGCCGCGGCCGCGGCGATCGACTCCCTGGCCGACACCCTCGGCGGGCCGCGCCCGCCCGCCGGCTACCGGCTGCTGCCCGCCCACCCCTGGCAGCTGGACCTGGTCGGCTCCCGGCCGCCGGTGCGCGAGGCGTTCGCCGACGGGCGGCTGCTGCGGCTCGGCGAGAGCCGCCTGCCCGCCTGGCCCACCGCCTCGATCCGGACCCTGTACGTACCGGGGCCCGCGGACCTCTTCGTGAAGTTCAGCCTCGACGTCCGCATCACCAACGACGTGCGCCGGCTGTGGCGCCACGACCTGCTGAAGCTGCGCCGCACCGACGCGGCGGTCGAGGCGGGCTTCGCCGCGCTGCGCCGGGCCGGTTCGGGCGCGGCTTGGCTCGCCGACCGCGGCTACCGCACCGCGGGCTTCGCCTTCGAGGAGCTCGCCGTCCTCGTCCGCGACGGCTTCGGCGCCCGCGGCGGGCAGGCCCACGCCGCGCCCGGGGCCACTCCGCTGCTGGCCGCGGCCCTCGCCGAGGGTTACCCCGGAAGCCCACTGGACAGCACCGCCGACCCGGCCGCCTGGTGGCGGGCGTACCTGCGCCAGGTCGTGCCCCCGGTACTGGAGTTGTTCGCCCGGCACGGCATCGTCCTGGAGGCGCACCTCCAGAACACGGTGATCGCCGTGGACGCGGCGGGCATGCCGGTCCAGGCCCTCTTCCGCGACGCCGAAGGGGTCAAGCTGCCGGCCGACGTCGAGCGCGGGGCGGCCTGGCAGCGGCTGGTCTACTGCCTGGTCGTCAACCACCTGGCGGAGATCGCCGGTGCGCTCGGCGAGCGGCATCCGGACATCTCCGCGCTCGTCTGGCCGGCCGTGCGGGAGGAGTTCCTGCGCTACGACGCCGAGCGCGGGCTCCCCGAGATCGCGGAACTGCTCGCCGCCCCCGACCTGCCGGCCAAGACCAACCTGCTGCTGCGCTGGACCCGTGCGGACGGCGCGGACGCCCGCTACCTGCCGCTTCCGAATCCGCTGCGGGGGTAGGGAACCGGCCAACGTGTGCCCGTTCCGTGCACTCCCCTCACCCAGAGGTATAGACCAATGCTAGGTTGGTCGGGCAGACCGCGCAGTCCTTGACCACCCGTCAGAGGAGAAGCCATGCCCTCCCCTTCGCGGGGCGGCGGCCCGGCCGCCATGCCCAAGTACCAGCGGATCGCCGCAGCCCTGCGGGACGAGCTCGACCGCGCCGCGCAGGCCCCCGGCGGCAGACTGCCCTCGGAGCGCAGCCTGGCCGCGCGCTACCAGGTGAACCGGCAGACGATCCGGGCCGCGCTCCAGCACCTGCGCGAGGACGGCCTCGTCGTCACCGGCCGCCGCGGCACGCGCGCCGTCGCGGCCGCATCGCCCGCGCCGGTACCCGCGGGACCCGGAGCGGGATCCGCGCCCCTGCCCGCACCCGCGGCCGTGTCCGTCCGGGCGCAGAGCTGGCTCACGCTGGTCACCGTGCCGCCCTCGCTCGCCGCGCTGCTCGGCATCAGCGGCGGCGAGCGGACCCTCGTGCACCACCGCCGCGAGCGCGGCCCGGCGGGCGAGACCCTGCGGCACGCCGTCACCTACCTCAGCCGGGACGCCGTCTCGCGCAGCCCCGAGCTCGCCCGCTACCGCGACCGGCCCGCGGCGGTCCGGGACGAGGATCTGAGTCCGGTGCACCGCTGGCTCGACCGGGCGGAGGCGGACGGCCGGGTCGCCGAGACGCTGACCATGACGCGCATCACGCATCCGCAGGCCGTCGCCCAGGCCTGCGGCCTGACCGTGCGCCGCACCCTGCACGACACCTCGGGCCGGCTGCTGGCCGTCACGGACCTGGCGTTTCCCACCTGGGACCGGCTGACCTTCCACCGGGACGTCCTCGATCGCCATGACCGCCAGGATCACCGCGGCCGTCCGGTCACCGGCTTCCGCGTGACGTAGAGGGGCCGAGGGCCGGGCGCAGGCCGAGGAGCCCGGTGGCCTCCCGAGCCTCCCGCCCGGTCATCTCCGGAGCCGGCTGCGGGGCGCCCCGGTCGGCCGCGGCGCCGGTGAGCAGGGCGAGCAGGCCGGCCACCTGGACGCCCGCCTCGGCGGGGTGCCGGAAGACCGCGCCGGGGGAGATCTCGTACCGGTTGCGCCGCCCGTCGCGCACGCGCCGCAGGTACCCGTCCGTCTCCAGGTCGGTGACGATCGTCTGCACGGTGCGCTCGGTCAGGCCGCACACGGCGGCGACATCCCTGAGCCGCACGGCCGGATCCCGGGCGATGGTCACCAGAACGCGGGCGTGGTTCGTCAGGAATGTCCAGTTGTTGCGCTGAGACGTGCTCCCCATGCCGTCATGATGCGTCGAGGGATTCATGTGACGCAAGACGTGAAACGCATTTCCGGTAATTCTTGACGGGAGACGAGAAGAGGGCCAACATCTACGGCAGTCAAGGTCCCGCGCCGCAAGCCGACCAGCCCAAGGAGCGAACCCCATGCCGGTCCCTGCCCCGTACTCCCATACCGGCGCCGCCCCTGGCGGCGCCTCCGCCCCCGCCGCGCACGCCACCCGTGCTCCGGCCGCCGTCCCGAGCCCGCGCCGCAGCGCCGAATCGGCGGCCCTCAGCGCCGGGGTGCCGCGGATCGACGACCCCCGGGAGATGGCCCCCGCGGACGCGAGGGAGCTCTCGAAGGTCTTCTTCCAGCGGCTGCGCTCGCTGACCGAGGGGACCGCGGAGTACCAGTACGTCCGCAACACCCTCATCGAGATGAACGCCTCGCTCGTCCAGTACGCCGTGCGCCGCTTCCGCACCCGCGAGGGCTGTGACATAGAAGACATCGTCCAGGTGGGCACCATCGGCCTGATCAAGGCCATCGACCGGTTCGACCCGGCCCGTGAGAACGAGTTCTCCACGCTCGCCATGCCGTACATCACCGGCGAGATCAAGCGGCACTTCCGCGACACCTCCTGGGCCGTCCGGGTCCCGCGCCGGCTCCAGGAGCTGCGCATCGACATCGCGAAGGCGAAGGAGTCGCTGACGAGCGAGCTCGACCGGTCGCCCACCGTCGCGGATCTCGCCGACCACCTCGGCCTCTCCGAGGAAGAGGTGATCGAGGGGCTCTTCGCCGCCAACGCCCACACCAGCGGCTCCCTGGACGCCCCGCAGGCGGCTCCGTACGAGTACGGCGGCGGCCAGACCGAGGGGCACACGCTCGCCGAGGTCATGGGCGAGGACGAGCCCGCCATGGAACTGGTCGAGGACATCCAGACCCTGGCGCCGCTGCTGGAACGGCTCAGCGAGCGGGAGCGCCGGATGCTGGGGATGCGGTTCGGACAGGAGCTGACCCAGGCTCAGATCGGCGCCGCGCTCGGCATCTCGCAGATGCAGGTGTCGCGGGTGCTGAACCGGATCCTGGGGCACCTGCGCGACTCGATGCTGGAGGACGGACCGCAGGCCACGGGCCGGGCCGCATCCGTGAGGTAGATCACCTTTGCGTTTGCGCAGGTGAATGCCGGGAACCAACGAGGCTGGAGTGGAAGCACTCGCTCCGGCGCCGCCGCCGGAGTGCGTGGCGCACGCGGGCAGATCCCGCCCCGCTCCGCGGCCCGCCGGCCGCAAGACCGGCGCGCGCCGTACCCGGTACGACCCGCGAGGTGTATGTGTCCACGCTCCAGGCCGAGCACGTCTACAAGGTGTTCGGGAGACGAGCCGATGAAGGGGTCCGCGCGCTCCGCGACGGCGCCGACCGCGAGGAGCTGCGTGCCGACGGCACGACGGCCGCGGTCATCGACGCCTCCTTCAGCGTCGAGCCCGGCCAGATCTTCGTCGTCATGGGTCTGTCGGGATCCGGCAAGTCCACGCTGCTGCGGATGCTCAACGGACTGCTGGAGCCCACCGCGGGACGCGTCCTCTTCGACGGGCAGGACCTCACCGCGCTCGGCGCGGGCGAGATGCGCCGGGTGCGCTCCACCAAGATCAGCATGGTCTTCCAGCACTTCGCGCTGTTCCCGCACCGCGACGTCCTCGAGAACGCCGCGTACGGCCTGGAGGTCCAGGGCGTCTCCCGGGCCGAGCGCGAGCGCCGGGCCGGCGAGGCCCTGGAACTGTGCGGGCTCGGCGGCTGGGAGAGGTCCTGGCCCGACGAGCTGTCGGGAGGCATGCAGCAGCGCGTGGGCCTGGCCCGCGCCCTGGCCACCGACGCCGACCTGCTGCTGATGGACGAGTCCTTCAGCGCCCTCGACCCGCTGATCCGCCGCGACATGCAGGACCAGCTCCTCGAACTGCAGCGGCGGCTGAAGAAGACCATCGTCTTCATCACCCACGACCTCAACGAGGCCATGCGCCTGGGCGATCGCATCGCCGTCATGCGCGACGGGCGCATCGTCCAGCAGGGCACCGCCGAGGACATCCTCACCCGCCCCGCCGACGACTACGTCGCCTCCTTCATCCAGGACGTCGACCGCTCGCGCGTCCTCACGGCCGACGCCGTCATGGACGAGCCCACCGCCGACGCGGACGCGTGCGCCTGCCCCACCGTCCCCGCCGACACCCCGCTCGCGGACCTGTGCGCCGTCAGCGCCCGCGTCCCGCACCCGGTCGCCGTGACCGGCGCGGACGGAGCGGTCATCGGCTCGGTCCCGCAGGGCCGCCTCATCGCCTTCATCGGCGACGAACCGCGGCCCCCGATGGCCTGCGTGGAGGTGGCCGCCTGATGCCCCGCCTGCACGTCGGTGCCTGGGTCGACAGCGGTGTCGACTACCTCCAGAGCCACCTGTCCTGGCTGTTCGACGCCATCAGCACGGTCGTCACCGGCCTCTACGACGGCATCGACGCCGTCCTGTCCGCCCCCGCGCCCCTGCTGTTCGCGGGCATCCTCGCCGTCGGCGCCTGGTGGCTGCGCGGACTCCTCGCGGGCCTGCTGGCCTTCGCGGGCTTCGCCCTCGTCGACTCCGTCGGCCTGTGGTCCGAGGCCATGTCCACGCTGTCCCTGGTCCTGGTCGCCACCCTCGTCACGCTGGCCTTCGCCGTCCCGCTCGGCATCTGGGCCTCGCGCTCGGACCGGGTCAGCGCGCTCCTGCGGCCCGTCCTGGACTTCATGCAGACCATGCCGGCCATGGTCTACCTGATCCCCGGCATCATCTTCTTCGGGGTCGGCGTGGTGCCCGGCATCATCGCGACCATCATCTTCTCGCTGCCGCCGGGCGTCCGGATGACCGAGCTCGGCATCCGCCAGGTGGACCCGGAACTGGTCGAGGCGGCCGACGCCTTCGGCACCGCGCCGCGCGACACCCTGGTCCGCGTCCAGCTGCCGCTCGCCCTGCCGACCATCATGGCGGGGGTCAACCAGGTCATCATGCTGGGCCTGTCCATGGTGGTCATCGCGGGCATGGTCGGCGGTGGCGGCCTCGGCGGAGCCGTCTACCGCGCCATCGGCAACGTCGACATCGGCCTCGGTTTCGAGGCGGGCATCTCGATCGTCATCCTCGCCATGTACCTCGACCGGATGACCGGGGCGCTCGGCCGCCAGGTCTCCCCGCTCGGCCGTCGCGCGCTCGCCAAGGCCCGGTCCGCCGCCACCGGCGCGGCCAAGGTGTGGAACCACCGGCCCCAGCCCGCCTACGCCATCGCCGGGGCCGTCGCGCTCGCCCTCGTCGCCGGCGGCCTGGGCACCTTCGGCGGCTCGGCTGCCAAGGAGGGACCGGCCGGAGCCGCGGACATCGGCAAGGGCCGCACGCTCTCCGTCGGCTACATCCCCTGGGACGAGGGCATCGCCTCCACCTTCCTGTGGAAGGAGCTCCTGGAACGGCGCGGCTTCAAGGTCGACGCCCGCCAGCTCGAGGCCGGCGCGCTCTACACCGGCCTGGCCGGCGGCCAGCTGGACTTCCAGACCGACTCCTGGCTGCCCGTCACCCACGCCCAGTACTGGGAGAAGTACGGGAACAAACTGGAGGACCTCGGCTCCTGGTACGGCCCCACCTCGCTGGAGCTGTCCGTGCCCTCGTACGTGAAGGACGTGCGCTCGCTCGCCGACCTGAAGGGCAAGTCCGCCCAGTTCAAGGGCCGCATCATCGGCATCGAGCCGAGCGCGGGCGTCATGTCGATCCTGAAGGACAAGGTCCTGAAGGAGTACGGCCTCGAAGGCGAGTACCAGGTCGTCGACGGCTCCACGCCCGGCATGCTCGCCGAGCTCAAGCGGGCCTACGACAAGAAGGAGCCCGTCGTCACCGTGCTGTGGTCCCCGCACTGGGCCTACTCCTCGTACGAGCTGACCAAGCTGGAGGACCCGAAGGGGGCCTGGGGCAAGGGCGACGGCATCCACACCCTGGCCCGCAAGGGCTTCGCCGCCGACGAGCCCGAGGTGGCGCGCTGGCTGAGCTCCTTCAAGCTCACCGAGCAGCAGCTGACCAGCCTGGAGGCGAAGATCCAGGACACCGGCAAGGGCAAGGAGCAGCAGGCGGTCCGCGCCTGGCTGGCCGAGAACCCCGAGGTCGACCAGCCGGCCTGACGCGCCGATCCGACCCGCCCGCGCCCCGGGGACCACACCGTGTGGTCCCCGGGGCGCGGTGTCGCCACCGGCGGGCGTGAGCGGGCGGTCAGCGGCAGGGCCGGCGCCAGGCGGCGCGTGCGGTTGGTCACCAAGTGCCCCCAAGAGGACCGGAATCCTCCTGGTGACCACACCTCTGACCAGCCAGAACACTGGATGATTCGCCCGTGCGGACAGGGGCTCGTCCATGGCACAGTGCGATCAGCCCAACCGCCCGACCAGGGAGCCTCCATGCGCGATCCGCACGCCACGCCGCTCGCGGCCGCACCCGCGTGCCCTCCGCAGGCCGGTCCGCTGCCCTGCTGTCCGGTCTGCGAGAGCGCTCCCGAACGCATCTCGTGGCGCCAGCGGCCGGGCCGTCCGGTGGTGCTGGTCTTCGACCCCTGCGGTCACCAGTGGACCTCCCCGACCCCGCCGGTGCTGGCGGTCAGCCTCTGAGCCGAGGGACGCGGCCTGCTGAATCCATGCTCAAAGATGCGTGGTAGGCGGCGATTTCGAGCATCATCCTTCAGTGGGGGCCTGTCGAGCGCTATCTTGCCAGGTGCATGCCAAAGCGGTGTGTCCGCGATCCGGACCGCACGAGGAGCTGCCCCATGAGACTGCCAGGCATCCGAAGGACCAGGACCAGGACCAGGACCTGGGCCGAGACCAGGGCCGGGACCAGGGCCGGGACGAGAGCCGGGACCCGGCGCGGAGCCGCGCACACCACCCGGGCCCGGCTGCGGCGCACCCGGGCAGCCCTGCTCGCGGGCCTGCTGGCCGTCGCGGGCCTGGCCGCCGCCGGACCGGCGGCCTCGCCCGCCGCCGCGGCCCCCGCCGGGGCCACGGCCACGGCCGGCAACGTCACCGGCTTCGGCCGGACCGGCAACACCTTCACGGTGACGGCCTCCAGCGGCGCCAAGGCCCGCGTGGTCGTCGCCCGGGCCGACGTCTTCCGGCTCTGGCTTTCGCCCGACGGGGCCTTCACCGACGACCCGGCCGGCGCCGACCTCGCGCCCACCACCGACTTCGGGCCCGTCACGGCGAGCTGGACCGACGCGGGCGCGTACTACCGGATCACCACCGGAGCCCTGTCCATCCGGGTCAACAAGGCCCCCCTGCGGTTCTCCGTCTACCGGGCGGACAACACCACCCTCGTCTGGCAGGAGACCCAGCCCACCAGCTGGACCGGCACCCGGACCACCCAGTACCTGGCCCGGGGCGCGGACGAGCAGTTCTACGGGACCGGCCTGCGCCTGGGCGAATGGGCGCTGCGGGGCAAGACCGTCCCCGTCGCGGTCGACAACAAGTGGCGTGAGAACGACAACGCCAGCCCCGCCCCCTTCTACATGTCGACCAACGGCTACGGCGTCATGCGCAACACCTGGGCCCCGGGCTCCTACGCCTTCGACGCGCCGACCGCCCTCACCCACGACGAGAGCCGCTTCGACGCCTGGTACTTCACCGGCACCTCCCTCAAGTCCGTGCTCGACGCGTACACCGACGTCAGCGGCAAGCCGTTCATGGCGCCGATGTGGGGCTTCGAACTGGGCAACGCGGACTGCTTCAACGCCTCCAACCCCGACTACCAGGGCGACCACGACCGCCCGCGCCACCAGACGACCCCGGACGTCGTCGGGTACGCGGCCGACGCCCGGGCCGCCGACATGCCCTCGGGCTGGTTCCTGCCGAACGACGGTTACGGCTGCGGCTACACCGCGCCGCTCAAGTCCACGGTGGACGCGCTGCGGGCCAAGGGCTTCCAGACCGGACTGTGGACCTCCACCGGGCTCGGCTCCATCGCCGACGAGGTCGGCAACGCG
Source organism: Streptomyces subrutilus (assembly GCF_001746425.1). GTDB lineage: Bacteria > Actinomycetota > Actinomycetes > Streptomycetales > Streptomycetaceae > Streptomyces > Streptomyces subrutilus_A. The sequence continues at coordinate 6,671,794 of NZ_MEHK01000001.1, forward strand.
GGCAGCCGCGGTGTGAAGACGGACGTGGCCTGGATCGGCAGCGGCTACAAGTACGCCTTCGACGGGGTGCGGCAGGCCGTCGAGGGGATCGAGAAGAACTCCGACGCCCGGCGCTACGTCTGGACCGTCGACGGCTGGGCCGGCACCCAGCGCAACGCCGTCGTCTGGACCGGCGACACCCACGGCACCTGGGACGACATGCGCTGGCACGTCCCCGCCATCACCGGCGCCGGCCTGTCCGCCCTGAACTACGCCTCCGGCGACGTCGACGGCATCTTCGGCGGCAGCCCCGAGACGTACACCCGCGACCTCCAGTGGAAGGCCTTCACCCCCGCCTTCATGACCATGTCCGGCTGGGGCGCGACCGGACCCTCGGCCGGCTACCAGGACAAGCAGCCCTGGCGCTTCGCGGAGCCCCACCTCTCCATCAACCGCAAGTACCTCCAGCTCAAGATGCGGCTGATGCCGTACCTCTACACGATGAGCAGGACCGCGCACGAGACCGGAGTGCCCAGCACCCGCGCGATGGTCCTCGAACACCCCGACGACCCGGTGGCCCGGGGGAACCTGACCAGCGGCCAGTTCATGGCCGGCGACTCCCTCCTCGTCGCGCCCGTGGTCTCCGACACCTCCGTCCGAGACGGGATCTACCTGCCCGCCGGGACCTGGACGGACTACTGGACGGGCCGCACGTACGCGGGCCCGGGCTGGCTGAACGGCTACCAGGCCCCGCTCGACACCCTGCCGCTCTTCGTCAAGGGCGGCGCCATCGTGCCGATGTGGCCGCAGATGAACTACACGGGCGAGAAGCCCGTCTCGACCCTCACCTACGACATCCACCCGCGCGGCAACTCCTCCTTCAGCCTCTACGAGGACGACGGCCGCACCCGCGCCTACCAGTCCGGCGCCTACGCCCGCCAGCAGGTCGACGTCACCGCCCCCGCCGCGGGCTCCGGCACGGTCACCGTCTCCGTCGGGGCCCCGACCGGCAGCTACACCGGCAAACCGGCCTCCCGCGGGTACGAGTTCACCCTCCACGTGGCGTCCGCCCCCACCGCCCTCACGGCGGACGGGGCCGCCCTGCCCCGCCTGACCTCCAAGGCCGCCTACGACGCGGCCGCCGCGGGCTGGTTCTTCGATCCGGCGGACCGCTCCGGAGTCCTGTGGATCAAGACGGGTACGAAGTCGGGCGCGTTCAGCGTCTCGGCCGCGGGCACCACCGTCCCGGCGGCCGGAGCCCTGCCCTCCGCCACCCCCATCGCGCAGTCGGGCTGGTCCCTGGTCTCCGCCGACAGCCAGGAGACCGCGGCCGAGAACGGCGCGGCCGTGCGCGCCTTCGACGGCGACCCGGCCACGCTCTGGCACACCGCCTGGTCCTCGGGGAAGCCGGCCGCGCTCCCGCACGAGATCCAGCTCGACCTCGGCGCCCGCTACGCGGTGGACGGCCTCGGCTACCTGCCCCGGCAGGACGGCGGGGTCAACGGCCGCATCGGCGACTACGAGGTCTACGTCTCCGACACCACCGCCGACTGGGGCTCACCCGTGGCGAGCGGCACCTTCGCGGACACCGCGGCCGCCAAGAGCGCCGCCCTGCCCCTGAAGAGCGGCCGCTACCTGAAGCTGAAGGCCCTCACCGAGGCCGGCGGGCGCGGCCCGTGGACCAGCGCCGCCGAGATCACCCTCACCGGACGCCCAGCCCCGCTGCCGTCCGACGCCACCCTCGTCAACGCGGCCTCCGCGAGCTGTCTGGACCTGCCGCACAGCGCCACCACCCCCGGCACCGAGCCCACCCTCTACACCTGCCACGGAGGCCCGAACCAACGCTGGACCCTCCAGCGCGACGGCCGCCTCACCGGCCTCGCCGGCGTCTGCCTGGACGGCTCGGACGCCGCCCGGGTGACGATCCGCACCTGCGACGCAAGCGCCGGCCAGATCTGGCAGGCGGGCCCCCAGAGCACCCTGCGCACCTTGGGCCAATGCCTCACCCCGGCCGGATCCGGCACCGCCAACGGCACCCGCCTCACCCGCGCCGCCTGCACCGACAGCCCCGCCCAACGCTGGACCTTCACCCCCTGACGCCGCCCCCTCAGTCGCCGAGCACGGCCTGGCACTCCCGCCAGGCCGGCTCGCTCAGCAGCTCCCGGAACCCCCCGAACAGCGAGAGGAGCCCGGCGCCCCACCGCGCCCGGAAGGCTGGATCGGTCCGCGCGAGGTCGAGCTCGTTGGCCGCCGACAGCTCGGCGAAGTCACGGAGCGGCTGCGGGGCGGGGGAGTGGACACGGCCGGTGAACCGGTCCCGGAAGGCCGCCGTCCCCTCGCCGAGCGCCGGATAGGACGCCGCCCGGTCGCAGGAGGCGTACAAGTAGACGATCTCCTCGGCCTCGGAGCCGATCGCCGCGGCCAGTTCGGGCCGCCGCGCGAGCGGCAGCAGGGCGGTCGCGAACCCGTCCGTCCCGTAGAACGCGTGGCACAGTCCCGCCTGCCGGAGCGTGGGCCGCGCTCCCCAGGAGGCGAGCAGCTGCCGTACCCGTACCAGGTGGACGAGCAGCGTTCCGCCGGGATGCGGCACGCGATCGGCGCCGAGTTCCCGCAGCCATGCGACGACGTGGTCCGGCACGGGCAGGTCCTTTCAGGAAGCCGGAGAGCAAGGGCCCGGAAGGTGGTGGGTCGGCACCCGTCTCCCATCCGCGCCGGGGGTCCGGACCCCGTGGCGAAGACGCGGCACGGGTTGCCGCCGGGGCCCTGCACCGATCCTGGTCCGGCCCGACACCCGAGTCAATCCTCCGATCTGCTCTCCGGATCCAAGCGCTAGCTCGGGTCCCATGACCCTCGACGACCTCCGGGTGTTCGTGGCCGTATGCCGCGCCGGCAGCCTCAGTGCCGTGGCCCGCGACCTCGGCCGCACCCAGTCCGCCGTGAGCCAGCACGTCCGCCTGGAGAAGCAGACCGGCGCGAGCCTGCTGGAGCGCCACGCCCGCGGCGTGGTGCCCACCGAGGCCGGGCGCATCCTGCAGGCGGCCGCCGCCGACGGCATCGCCGGCCTCGACGGCGCCCTGCGCCGCCTGGACGACCTGGCGGGTCCCCGGCACCGACGGCCCGCTGCGCCTGGTCCCGATCCCCGCCCTGCCGCCCCTCGCCGTCGGCTGGGCGGTCCGCCGCTGGTCCGCCCTCGCCCCGCCGGCCGGGCCTTCGCCGCGGAGGTGGCCCGCAGCTGCACCGCCCGCGCCGCCGCCCGCTGACCCCCGGCGACCCGCCGCGAGCCCGGCCCGGGACGAGGCCCGCCCCAGGGCCGAGTGGCCCCCGCCGGCCGCGCTTTCGGGTGACACCACCGCTCGGTGCCCGGCTGCCCGCCGCCGCCGTGCCCGAGCATCTCAGGCGGCCGGTCATGACGTTCGCGTCGGCGTCCGGCCATGACCAGCCGAGGCGCTCCGGCGCCGCGGATCCGGGCTGCCGCCGGGAGACCACGTGCACGTCCTGCTCGTCGCGAGCGCGTTCAACAGCCTCACCCAGCGGGTCCACGCCGAGCTGCGCGACCACGGCCACAGCGTGGCGGTCGAACTCGCGCTGCCCCACGTGCCCCTGGCCGCCGCCGTCCACCGGCACCGGCCCGACCTCGTCATCGCGCCCATGCTGCGGACCGCCCTCCCCGAGGAGGTCTGGGCCGCGTACACCTGCCTGATCGTCCACCCCGGACCCGTCGGCGACCGGGGCCCCTCCTCGCTCGACTGGGCCCTGCACGAGCAGGCCGCCCGGTGGGGCGTCACGGTCCTGCAGGCCGAGGCCGAGATGGACGCCGGAGCCGTCTGGGCCGAGGTCGCGTGCCCCGTCCCGCCCGTGGGCAAGAGCGACCTCTACCGCGGCGAGATCGCCGACGCCGCGCTGGAGGCCGTACTCCTCGCCGTCGGCCGCTTCGCCTCGGGGACCCACACCCCGCAGCCGCAGACCGCCGGACGCACGCGCCCCGCGATGCGCCAGGAGGACCGGCGGATCGACTGGCGGACGGACTCCACGGCCCGCGTCCTGAGCGCCCTGCGCGCCGCCGATTCGCAGCCCGGCGTACGGGACGAACTGCTCGGCGGGGAGTGGTTCCTGCACGGAGGCCACGCCGAGGACCGCCTGCGCGGCCGTCCCGGGGAACTGCTCGCCACCCGTGCGGGAGCCGTCTGCCGGGCCACCGCCGACGGCGCCGTCTGGATCCCCGAACTCCGCGCCCGCCGCGTCCCCGGGGGGCCCGCCGCCCCCAAACTGCCCGCGACCGCGGCCCTCGCCGGCCGGCTGCCCGCGCTGCCCGAACTCCCCGCCCCGCCGCACGCCGGCGCGGGCCGGGGAACCTGGTCCGACATCGCCTACCGCGAGGAGGGGCAGACCGGCTTCCTGTCGTTCGCCTTCCCCGGCGGCGCGATGAGCACCGCCCACTGCCGGCGGCTGCTCGACGCCTACCGGACCGCCTGCTCGCGCCCCACCTCCGTACTGGTCCTCGGCGGCGGCCGCGACTTCTTCTCCAACGGCATCCACCTCGGCGTCATCGAGGCGGCCGCCGACCCGGCCGAGGAGTCCTGGGCCAACATCAACGCCATGGACGACCTGGTCGAGGCCGTGCTCACGACCACCGACCGCCTCGTCGTCTCCGCCCTCGGCGGCAACGCCGCCGCCGGCGGGGCCATGCTCGCCCTCGCCGCCGACGAGGTCTGGTGCCGCTCCGGCGTGGTCCTCAACCCGCACTACCGCCTCATGGGACTGCACGGCTCCGAGTACTGGACGTACACCCTGCCCCGCCGCGTAGGCACCGGCGTCGCCGAGCGCCTCACCACCGAGGCCCTGCCGCTGAGCGCGGCGGCCGCGCACCGGCTGGGGCTGACCGACCGTACGGTGCCCTGCGCGCCCCAGGCCTTCGCCGACGAGACGGCGCGGCTCGCGACGCGGCTGGCCGGCCTGCTCTCCACCGCCTCCCGGATCGCCGCCAAGAAGGCGCGGCGCGACCGCGACGAGGCGCGCAAGCCCCTGGCCGCCTACCGGGAGGCCGAACTCGCCCTGATGCGGAAGACCTTCTTCGACCCCGACGCCCCCTACCACACCCTGCGGCGCGCCTTCGTACGCAAGGAGCCCGCGACGGCCACGCCGCCCCACCTGGCACGCACCGTCGCCGGGAGGCACACCGAGCCGCTGCCCTCCCGGCGGCGCCCCGTCACTGGACCGGCCGCACAAGACGCGGCATGCCGGGCGCCCGGCTGCTAGCAAGAAAGACGAGGCCTCAACGCCGCCTCGCCCGCACTCCGCCCCGAGCACCTCCCCGAGGAGGCATCCCCATGGATCCAGCGACGTCGACCCCGGTCGAAGACCCCCCGATCCACATCCTCTGGATCAACGCGGGGCTGAGCTGCGACGGCGACTCCGTCTCGCTGACCGCCGCCATGCAGCCCAGCATCGAGGAGATCGTGATGGGCGTCCTGCCGGGGCTGCCCAAGATCGCGGTGCATTGGCCGCTGATCGACTTCGAGTGCGGGCCCGTCGGGGGCGCGGACACCTTCATCGAGTGGTTCTTCAAGGGTGAGCGGGGCGAGATCGACCCCTTCGTCCTCGTCGTCGAGGGGTCCATCCCGAACGAGAAGATCAAACCCGAGGGCTACTGGTGCGGCTTCGGCGACGACCCCGAGACCGGCCAGCCCATCACCACCAGCGAGTGGATCGACCGGCTGGCTCCCAAGGCCCTCGCCGTCGTCGCCATCGGCACCTGCGCCACGTACGGCGGCATCCACGCCATGGAGGGCAACCCCACCGGCGCCATGGGCGTGCCCGACTACCTGGGCTGGGACTGGACCTCCAAGGCCGGCATCCCGATCGTGTGCGTGCCGGGCTGCCCGATCCAGCCGGACAACTTCTCGGAGACCCTGACCTACCTGCTCTACCAGGCGGCCGGATCGGCCCCGATGATCCCCCTCGACGACAAGCTGCGGCCGACCTGGCTGTTCGGCGCCACCGTCCACGAGGGCTGTGACCGGGCCGGCTACTACGAGCAGGGCCAGTTCGCCCACACCTACGACTCGCCCAAGTGCCTGGTCAAACTCGGCTGCTGGGGCCCCGTCGTCAAGTGCAACGTCCCCAAGCGCGGCTGGATGAACGGCATCGGCGGCTGCCCCAACGTCGGCGGCATCTGCATCGCCTGCACGATGCCCGGCTTCCCCGACAAGTTCATGCCGTTCATGGACGAACCCCCCGGCGCCAAGGTGTCCAGCAAGGCCAGCGGCGCGTACGGGGCGGTCGTCCGCAAGCTCCGGTCCATCACGGCGCACACCGTGGACCAGGAGCCCAAGTGGCGCCGCACCGGCCAGAAGCTCACCACGGGCTACCGCCCGCCCTGGTGACCGCCCCGCACCTCCCACTCCGATCACGCACTCGCGCAGCGCAGCAGCAGGAAGGGTCACGGCAGACACGATGACACCGAAGACGAAGGCGGCCGGCGACGGCAGCGGCCTGGTGGAGATGGCCTGGGATCCGATCACCCGGATCGTCGGCAGCCTCGGCATCCACACGAAGATCGACTTCAAGCAGAAGCGGGTCGCGGAGTGCTACAGCACCTCGTCGGTCTTCCGCGGATACAGCGTCTTCATGCGCGGCAAGGACCCCCGCGACGCTCACTTCATCACCAGCCGCATCTGCGGGATCTGCGGCGACAACCACGCCACCTGTTCCGTGTACGCGCAGAACATGGCCTACGGGGTGAAGCCGCCCCACCTCGCCGAGTGGATCATCAACCTCGGCGAGTCGGCGGAGTACATGTTCGACCACAACATCTTCCAGGAGAACCTGGTCGGGGTCGACTACTGCGAGAAGATGGTCCGCGAGACCAACCCCGGCGTCCTGGACCTGGCCGAGCGCACCCCCGCCCCGCACGCCGGCGAGCACGGCTTCAAGACCATCGCCGACATCATGCGCTCCCTCAACCCCATCGAGGGCGAGTTCTACCGCGAGGCCCTCCAGGTCAGCCGCTACACGCGCGAGATGTTCTGCCTGATGGAGGGCCGCCACGTGCACCCCTCCACCCTCTACCCGGGCGGCGTCGGCACCATCGCCTCCGTGCAGCTCTTCACCGACTACATGAGCCGCCTCATGCGGTACTGCGAGTTCATGAAGCGCGTCGTCCCGCTCCACGACGACCTCTTCGACTTCTTCTACGAGGCCCTGCCCGGGTACGAGGAGGTCGGCCGCCGGCGCGTCCTGCTCGGCTGCTGGGGCGCCCTCAACGACCCCGAGTATTGCGACTTCACCTATGCCAACATGACCGACTGGGGACGGAAGATGTTCGTCACCCCGGGCGTGGTCGTCGACGGCAAACTGGTCACCAACGACCTCACCGAGATCAACCTCGGCATCCGCATCCTGCTCGGCAGCTCGTACTACGACGACTGGCAGGGCCAGGAGCAGTTCGTCACCCACGACCCGCTCGGCAACCCGGTCGACCCCCGCCACCCGTGGAACCAGCACACCATCCCCGCCCCGCAGAAGCGGAACTTCGACGACAAGTACAGCTGGGTGATGTCGCCCCGCTGGTTCGACGGCAAGGACCACCTCGCGCTCGACACCGGCGGCGGCCCCATCGCCCGCCTGTGGTCCACCGCGCTGTCCGGGCTCGTGCACACCGACTACGTACAGGCCACCGGGCACAGCGTCGTCATCACGCTGCCGCGCACGATGACCAAGCCCGAGACCCGCTTCGAGTGGAAGATCCCGAAGTGGAGCAACGCGCTGGAGCGCAACCGCGCCCGCACGTACTTCCAGGCGTACGCGGCGGCCATCGCCCTGCACTGCGCCGAGAAGGGGCTGGCCGAGGTCCGTGCCGGGCGCACCCAGACCTGGGAGAAGTTCGAGGTCCCGGACGAGGGCCTGGGCGTCGGCTTCACCGAGGCCGTACGGGGCGTGCTCTCGCACCACATGGTGATCCGCGACGGCAAGATCGCCAACTACCACCCGTACCCGCCGACCCCGTGGAACGCCAGCACCCGCGACACCTTCGGCACCCCGGGACCGTACGAGGACGCCGTCCAGAACACCCCGATCTTCGAGGAGAACACCCCGGAGAACTTCAAGGGGATCGACATCATGCGCGCCGTGCGCAGCTTCGACCCCTGTCTGCCGTGCGGCGTCCACATGTACGTGGGCGGCGGCAAAACCGTGAAGACCATGCACGTGCCCACCGGCCTGAGCGGACTGGGCGGATGAGCGCGGCCGCCGACGCCCGGCAGACGGGCCGCCGCGTCGAGGAGGTGCTCGACCGGCTCGCCGCCACCGGCGACCGCGAGGCGTGCGCGGCCGCCGAGGAACTGGTGCGCGTCCTCATGGACTTCTACGGGGCGGGCCTCGCCCGGATCGTCGGGCAGCTCGGCGAGGCGCCGCTGCGCCCGCTGCTCGACGACGAGCTCGTCGCGAGCCTGCTGGCCCTGCACGACCTGCACCCCGAGGACGTGCACACCCGCATCTCCCGCGCCCTGGCCGCCGCCGCGGAGCCCGTGGAGGTGCTCGGCTTCGACGAGGGCACCGGGGTGCTGCGGCTGCGCCTCGAGTCCGGCGGCAGCGGCTGCGGCTGCGGCAGCGCCGGCGGGCGGCAGACGCTGGAGGACACCCTGGCCTCCTTCGCGCCCGAAGTCACCCGGGTCGAGACGGAGCAGGCCGCCCCGCAGCCCGCCCTGCTGCAGATCTCCGCCCGCCCGCCGTCCCCGGCGCGGGTGCCGTGAACCCCCGGCCCGCCCGTACGGGCGCACCGGGCGGCCTGCGGCGGTTCGCCGGCCCGCGCCCGCCGCGCCCCGAAACCTGTGAACTGTGCGGGGTGGCGGTGCCCGAGGACGGCCACCGCCACCTCGTGGAGACCGAGAAGCGGGCTCTGGTCTGCGCCTGCACCGCCTGCGCCCTGCTGTTCGACCGGCCGGGCACGACCACCGGCCGGTACCGCGCGGTGCCCGACCGCTACCTCGCCGATCCCGGCCACCCCCTCGACGAGGGAGCCTGGGAGCTGCTCCAGATCCCGGTCGGCGTCGCCTTCTTCTTCCGCAACGCCGCCCTCGACCGCCTGGTCGCGCTCTACCCGAGCCCGGCCGGAGCCACCGAGAGCGAACTGGACCCGCAGACCTGGCAGACCGTGCTCGGCGGCGGCCGGCTGGCCGCCCTGCTCCAACCCGACGTGGAGGCCCTCCTGCTGCGCCGCGCGGAGGGCCGCACCGCCTGCTACCTCGTGCCCATCGACATCTGCTACGAACTGGTGGGCCGGATGAGGCTTCTGTGGCAGGGCTTCGACGGCGGCGCCGAGGCCCGCGCAGCCCTCGACGCCTTCTTCGACCAGGTGGAACGCCGGGCCAAGGTGCCGGCCGACACCGCCGGGGCGCGGCCGCTATGACCGAACTCGGCTTCACCTGCACCGGGGTACGCGCCGACGGCTACGCCGCCGGACCCACCCTCGTCTTCCGGCTGCGGATCACCGCCGCCGGCGACGCCCGGGTGCACGCCCTCGCCCTGCGCTGCCAGATCCGCATCGAACCGGCCCGGCGCGCCTACGGCCCCGCCGAGGCCGACGGCCTGGCCGACCTGTTCGGCGAGCGCGGCCGCTGGGGCAGCACCCTCCAGCCCGTGCAGTTCGCCCAGGTCCCGCTCATGGTGCCAGGCTTCACCGGGGAGACCGAGATCGACCTGGCCGTCCCCTGCACCTACGACATGGACATCGCGGCGACCCGCTACTTCCACGCGCTGGAGGAGGGCGAGGCGCCCCTGCTGATGCTGTTCTCCGGCACCGCCTTCACCGGCGCGGGCGGCTTCCGCGTCGAGCCCGTCCCCTGGGACCGCGAAGCCTCGTACCGCCTGCCGGTACCGGTGTGGCGGGAGATGATCGAGCAGCACTTCCCGGGCTGCGGCTGGCTGCGGCTGCCCCGCGACATGATGGCGGAGCTGCTCGCCTTCCGCTCACGGCACTCGCTCGCCTCCTGGGAGGCCACCGTACGCACCCTCCTCGACGCGGCCGCCGCGTCCGAACCGCCGTGCCCGCCCGTCCGGTTCGGCTCCGTACTGCCCCGTGCCACCGAGAGGACCGCGCCATGACCACGACGGCCGCGGCGGACTCCCGCTTCGCCACCGCCCGGCAGGTGGCCGACGCCGTCCTCTTCGAGGGCTACGTGCTCTACCCCTACCGGGCCTCGGCGGCCAAGAACCGGTTGCGCTGGCAGTTCGGCGTACTGGTCCCGCCCGCCTGGGGCCCGGCACACGAGGAGCACGCCCAGCAGCAGACCGAGATCCTGATGGAGCCGAAGGGCGACGCCCGCCTCGCCGTCGAGCTGCGCTTCCTGCACGCGCAGCGCCGTACGGTCCAACAGGCCCTGACCGACGGCACCTTCACGGACGTGGCCGAACTGCACCTGGCGGACCGGGTCCTCGTCCCCTGGGACGAGGGGGCCGAGGAGCGGGTCGAGCTGTCGGTCGGCGTGGCCGAACTGGCGGGCGAGGGGTTCACCCTTCCCTTCCGGCGGCCCGCCCGCGAGAGCACCGAGCCCGTCCTGGGCCCCGACGGCCGCGCCGTCGGCCGCCTGGTGCGGCGTACCGAGGAGGTCGAGGGCGTGGTCCGCCTGCGCGCCACCGAACTCGAAGGCGCCTACCGGGTGTTCAAGCTCACGGCGGTCGTGGAGAACACCAGCCCGTGGACGCCGCCGGACGGGGCGGCCGACCGTGACGCGGCCCTGCCCCGGTCGCTGGTCGCGGCCCACCTCCTGCTGGGCCTCGACGCCGGCTCCTTCCTGTCGATGACCGACCCGCCGGAGTGGGCCAGGGCAGCCGTCGCCTCCTGCGCCAACCGTCACACCTGGCCCGTGCTGGCCGGCGAACCCGGCCGCGCCGACGTGGTCCTGTCCTCCCCGATCATCCTGGAGGACCACCCGGCCATCGCCCCCGAGAGCCTCGGCGCGATGTACGACGCCACCGAGATCGACGAGATCCTCGCCCTGCGCACGGCCGCCCTCACCGACCGGGAGAAGCGCGAGGCACGCGGGACGGACGCCCGCGCCGCCGCCGTGATCGACCTGGCCGACACCATGCCGCCCGAGGTACTGGAGCGGCTGCACGGGGCGGTGCGCGCCCTGCGCGAGATCACCGAACCGGGCGGAGCGCAGCCGGAACTCCCCGAAACCCTCACCGAACTCCCCGACGAGCAAGCGGTGTTCCGGCCCGACACCCCCTGGTGGGACCCGGCCCGGGACGACACCGCCGACCCGGCACGCGACCGGATCCTCGTCGACGGCACGCCGGTGGGCGTGGGCAGCCGCGTGCTGCTGCGCCCGGGCCTGCGCCGCACCGACGCCCAGGACCTGTTCCTCCAGGGCATGGCCGCCCGGGTCGAGGCGGTCCTGCACGACGTCGACGGGGGAGTCCACCTCGCCGTGACCGTCGAGGGCGACCCGGGCGCGGACATCCGGCGGGAGCAGGGCCGCTTCCTCTACTTCCAGCCCGACGAGGTCACCCCCCTGGAGGACGCGTGAGCGGCGGGACGCTGATCGCCGGTATCGGCAACGTCTTTCTCGGCGACGACGGATTCGGCGTCGAGACCGTGCGGGCCCTGTCCGCGCACCGGCTGCCCGACGGAGTGGAGGTGGTGGACTTCGGCGTACGCGGGGTCCACCTCGCCTACCAGCTCCTCGACGGCTACGACACGCTCGTGATGGTCGACGCCACCGCACGCGGCGGCGAGCCGGGCACGCTCTACCTCATCGAGCCCGACGGGAGCGCGGGGCCCGGCGGCGCCGTCCTCGACGGCCACCACATGTCTCCGGACGCGGTGCTCGCGCTCCTGGACACCCTGTGCGCCGGCACCGGAACCGTCCCGCCCCGCCGGACGTTCGTCGTCGGCTGCGAACCGGCCTCGGTCGAGGAGGGCATCGGCCTGAGCCCGCCCGTGGCCGCGGCCGTACCGCGGGCCGCCCGCATGGTGCTGGACCTGCTCCGTGACGAGACCGCGACGCCATCCCCCGCCGCACTGAGGAGAACCCCATGAAGAAGGCCGTCCTCTACGGCGCCGCCACCGCCGCGCTCGCCCTCGTACTGAAGGAAGTCCTCCCCGACATCAGGCGCTACCTGCGGCTGAGCAGGATGTGAGCAGCCGCCGCGCCCGGGCCCGGGTGCCCGCCCGGGTGCCCGTTCCGGCGTACGCGCGGCGTGCGCCCGAACGGCGTACGGGGCGTGCCCCACGTCGGCGTGCCCGCCCGCCCCGCCTCCGTCCTGCCGGTGTAATGAGCCCCGGCAGGACGGAGTCCGATGCACGAGATGTCGATCGCCATGGCCGTCGTCGGCCAGGTGGAGGAAGCGGCCGAGTCCGGCGGCGCGAGCGCGGTGACGGCCGTCCGGCTCGAGGTCGGGGAGCTGGCGGGGGTCGTCCCGGACGCCCTGGCCTTCTGTTTCGAACTGGCCTGCGCCGGAACCGTACTGGAAGGCGCCCGCCTCGTCACCGAGACGGTGGCGGCCCGCGCCCGGTGCGGTGCCTGCGGGCACGCCTGGCCGACCGGCATGCCCCCCGACCTGTGCTGCCCCGGCTGCGCGCGGGCCACCGACGTCGAGCTGGTCGCGGGCCGCGAGCTGCGGATCCTCACCGTGGACTGGGAGGACGGTCCCGCCCCTCGCACCGCCCGTACCCGCGAACCGATCTCCGAGGAGGGCTGAACCATGTGCCGAGTGGTCGATCTACGGCAGGCGGTACTCGCCAAGAACGAGGAGACGGCGCACGCCCTGCGCGTCGAACTCGCCGCACGCGGAACCGTGCTCGTCAACCTGCTCTCCAGCCCGGGCAGCGGGAAGACGGAACTGCTGGAGCGCGAACTGCTCCTGGCCCGGGAGCGGGGGGGGCCGGTGGCCGCGCTGACCGCCGACCTCGCCACCGAGAACGACGCACGGCGGCTGGCCCGTTCCGGAGTACCGGTCAAGCAGGTGCTCACCGACGGGCTCTGCCACCTGGAGGCCGCCATGCTGGGCCGGTACCTGGACGGATGGCTGCCCGAGGACACCCGGCTCCTGTTCGTGGAGAACGTGGGCAACCTCGTCTGCCCCGCCTCCTACGACCTCGGCGAGTCCCTGCGCGTGGTGCTCGCCTCGGTCACCGAGGGCGAGGACAAGCCGCTGAAGTACCCGACCGCCTTCGGGCCGGCGCAACTGGTGGTGGTGACCAAGACGGACATCGCGCGGGCCGTCGGCTTCGACGAGGCCGCCTTCCGCGCCAACGTCCAGCGGGTCAACCCCGGTGTGGAGGTGGTGCTGACGTCCGCCCGCACCGGGGAGGGCGCGGGCCTGCTCCTGGACCGGGCGCTGGCCGTGGGCGCGGGCGCCGCGGCGCACACGCCGGTCATGGCGGGGCACCCCCGCACGCACGGGCACGACCACGGCCACCGGCACGACCACGGCGATCACGACCACGAGCACGACCACGAGCACGGCGACGAGCACGGCGGCCACGAGCACGGCGAGGACGGCCACCCCCACGGAACGCCGCACGCCGTGGGGCCGACGCGCTGATGGAGACCGTCGAGCGGCGCCGCATCACCGTCCGGGGCGTGGTGCAGGGTGTCGGCTTCCGGCCGTACGTGTACACCCGCGCCACCGGCCTCGGCCTCGCCGGGCACGTCACCAACACCCCCGAGGGCGTCGTCGCGGAGGTCGAGGGCGCCCCGGCCGCCGTCACCGCGTTCTGCGACCGGCTCGCGGCGGACGCGCCCCCGCTGGCGGTGGTGGACGCGGTGGACCACCGCCGGGTGCCGGTCGCCGGCGGCACCGGTTTCACCATCGTCGCCTCCCGGACCGGCGGCCCCGCCCGCACGCTCGTCCCCCCGGACGTGGCCACCTGCGCGGACTGCCTGGCCGAGCTCGCGGATCCCGCAGACCGCCGCCACCGACACCCCTTCATCACCTGCACCCACTGCGGACCGCGCTTCACCATCGTCACCGGGCTGCCCTACGACCGGGCCCACACCACGATGGCCGCGTTCCCGATGTGCCCCGACTGCGCCCGTGAGTACGCCGACCCCGCCGACCGCCGCTTCCACGCGCAGCCCGTCGCCTGCCCGGCCTGCGGGCCCCGGCTGAGGCTGCTCGCCGGGCACCCGCCGCACGAGGTGACCGGCCCGGACCCGGTCGCCGAGGCCCGGCGGCTGCTGGCCGCCGGAGCGGTCCTCGCCGTCAAGGGCATCGGCGGCTACCACCTCGCCTGCGACGCCTCCCGTCCCGCGGCGGTGGCCGAACTGCGCCGCCGCAAGCGCCGCGGGGACAAGCCGTTCGCCCTCATGGCCCGCGGCCTCGCGGACCTCGAACACCTCGTCCACACCGGGCCCGAGGAGCGCGCCCTGCTGACCGGGGCGGCCCGTCCGATCGTGCTGCTGCGCCGCCGCGCCGCCGCGCCCGCCGGGGAGGTGGCCGACGAGGTCGCGCCGCGCTGCCCCGACCTCGGCGTGATGCTCCCCTACACCCCCGTGCACCACCTGCTGCTCGGACTGCCCGGCGACCCGCCCGGTCCCCGGCTGCTCGTCATGACCAGCGGAAACCTCTCCGGCGAGCCCATCGTCACCGACGACGACGAGGCCCTGGACCGGCTCGCCCCCCTCGCCGACGCCTGGCTCACCCACGACCGCCCGATCCACGTGCCCTGCGACGACTCGGTGGTGCGCGTCTGCGACGGTGAGCCGCTGACCCTGCGGCGCTCCCGCGGATACGCCCCGCTGCCCGTCGCGCTGCCGCTGCCGGTGCCCGCGGTCCTCGCCGCCGGGGGAGACCTGAAGAACACCTTCTGCCTCGGCGAAGGACGAAGGGCCTGGCTGTCCGCGCACATCGGCGACATGGACGACCTGGCCACCCAGTACGCCCGCGAACGCGCCGAGCGGCAACTGGAGTCGATCACCGGTGTCACCCCGGCCGTGCTCGCGGCGGACCTCCACCCCGGCTACCGCTCCGGGCAGCGCGCCCGGCGCGACGCCGCCGGCCGACCGCTGGTCCGCGTACAGCACCACCACGCCCACATCGCCTCGGCGATGGCCGAACACGGCCTGGACGGCGGCCGGCCGGTGATCGGAGTCGCCTTCGACGGCACGGGCCACGGGGACGACGGCGCGGTGTGGGGCGGCGAGTTCCTGCTGGCCGACTACGCCGGCTACACGCGCTTCGCCCACCTCGCCTACGTCCCGCTGCCGGGCGGCGACGCGGCCGTGCACCGCCCGTACCGCATGGCCCTGTCCCAGCTGCGGGCCACGGGCCTCGCATGGAGCCCGGACCTGCCCTGCGTCGCGGCCTGCCCGCCCGACGAACTGCGGGTACTGCGCGGGCAGCTGGAACGGAATCTGAACTGCGTCCCCACCTCCAGCATGGGCCGCCTCTTCGACGCGGTGTCCTCCCTGGCCGGGGTCTGCCACCGCTCCGGTTACGAGGCGCAGGCCGCGATCGAGCTCGAATCCGCGGCGCTCGGCGGCCTCACAGCCGCCGGACCCGCGCGGGGGTACGCCTTCGCGCTGCGCCCGCCGCCGGACGGTGCCGAGGGGCCGGTGACCGCCGATCCGGCGCCCGTGCTGGCCGCCGTGGCGGCCGACGTGCGCGCCGGCACGGATCCGGCGCGGATCGCCGCCCGCTTCCACACCGCGGTGGCCGAACTCGTCGGCGCGCTGTGCGTCCTGGCCCGCGAGCGGCACGGCCTGGACACCGTCGCGCTGACCGGCGGGGTCTTCGCGAACACCCTGCTCTCCTCGGCCTGCGCCCGCATCCTGCGCGAGCGGGACTTCACCGTCCTGCGCCACCTGCGGATCCCGCCGAACGACGGCGGCCTGTCGCTGGGCCAGCTCATGGTCGCGGCAGCGGTCCACGCCGCGGATCACCATTCCTAGTTGAGGAGAAGCCCATGTGCCTGGCGGTTCCCGGACGAGTGCTCGACATCGGGGAGAGGGACGGCACCCGCATGGCGACCGTCGACTTCGGCGGCGTGCAGAAGGAGGTGTGCCTGGAGTATCTGCCGGACCTCCAGGTCGGCGAGTACGCCATCGTCCACGTGGGCTTCGCCCTCCAGCGCCTCGACGAGGAGTCGGCCCGCCAGACCCTCGAACTCTTCGAGCAGCTCGGCATGCTGCAGGAGGAGTTCGGCGACCCCTGGGAACAGGCCGCGGCCGCGGGCGGCGATCCCTGGCCCTTTTCCGACGACCCGGACGCAGCCGCAGCGCAGGAGGAAGCCCGCCCGTGAAGTACATCGACGAGTTCCAGAACCCCGAGCTCGCCCGCAGGCTGCTCGACGACATCCACGCCACCGTGACCCGCCCGTGGGCCCTGATGGAGGTCTGCGGCGGCCAGACCCACACCATCATCCGGCACGGCATCGACCAGCTCCTGCCCGAACAGGTGGAGTTGATCCACGGCCCGGGCTGCCCGGTGTGCGTCACCCCGCTGGAGGTCATCGACAAGGCCCTGGAGATCGCCTCCCGTCCGGACGTCGTCTTCTGCTCCTTCGGCGACATGCTGCGCGTGCCCGGCACCGGCCGCGACCTCTTCCAGGTGCGCAGCGAGGGGGGCGACGTACGGGTGGTGTACTCCCCCCTCGACGCGCTGCGGATCGCGCAGGAGAACCCGGGCCGCGAGGTGGTGTTCTTCGGCATCGGCTTCGAGACCACGGCGCCGCCCAACGCCATGACGGTGTACCAGGCCAGGAAGCTCGGCATCCGCAACTTCAGCCTGCTGGTCTCCCACGTCCGCGTCCCCCCGGCCATCGAGGCGATCATGCGCTCGCCCAGCTGCCGGGTCCAGGGCTTCCTCGCGGCCGGGCACGTGTGCAGTGTGATGGGCATGGGGGAGTACCCGGAGCTGGCGGCCCGCCACCGGGTCCCGATCGTCGTGACCGGCTTCGAACCGCTGGACATCCTCGAAGGCGTACGGCGCGCGGTACGCCAGCTGGAGCGCGGCGAGCACACCGTCGACAACGCCTACGCGCGCGCGGTGCGCCCCGAGGGGAACCCGGCCGCCCTCGCCATGCTGGAGGACGTCTTCGAGGTCACCGACCGGGCCTGGCGGGGCATCGGGGTGATCCCGGACAGCGGTTGGCGGCTGTCCTCGCGCTACCGGGAGTACGACGCCGAGCACCGCTTCTCGGTGACCGGCATCAACACCCTCGAACCCGCCGAGTGCCGTAGCGGCGAGGTGCTCCAGGGGCTGCTCAAGCCGCACGAGTGCGAGGCCTTCGGCACCCTGTGCACCCCGCGCAGCCCGCTCGGCGCCACGATGGTGTCCAGCGAGGGCGCGTGCGCCGCGTACTACCTGTACCGCCGGCTGGAACTCACTCCCGCCCGGACCGCCGTTTCGCCGGAGGCGAGCCCCGTTGCCTGAGACCGCACCGCACACGACCGCACTCGACATCACCGGCTGGACCTGCCCGGCCCCCCTGCGCGACCGCCCCCGCGTGGTGATGGGCCACGGCGGGGGAGGCGCGCTCTCGGCCGAACTGGTCCAGCACCTGTTCGCCCCCGCCTTCGGCGGCGAGGTCCTGGCCCAGCTCGGGGACTCGGCCGCGGTCACCCTGGGCGGGGTCCGGCTGGCCTTCTCCACCGACTCGTACGTCGTACGGCCGCTGTTCTTCCCGGGCGGCGGCATCGGCGACCTCGCGGTCAACGGCACGGTCAACGACCTGGCCATGAGCGGGGCCCGGGCCGCGTACCTCTCCTGCGGGTTCATCCTCGAAGAGGGCGTCGAGATGTCGGTGGTCGCGCGGGTGGCCGAGGCGCTCGGAGCCGCGGCGCGCGCCGCCGGGGTGGAGGTGGCGACCGGTGACACCAAGGTCGTCGAGGCGGGCCACGGCGACGGCGTCTACATCAACACCGCGGGCATCGGGCTCATCCCCGCGGGCGTGGACCTGCGCCCCCAGCGGGTCGTGCCCGGTGACGTCGTGATCGTCAGCGGCGAGATCGGCCTGCACGGGGTGGCCATCCTGAGCGTCCGGGACGGGCTGGAGTTCGGCGTGGACATCGAGAGCGACTGCGCGGCCCTGGGCGGTCTCGTCCAGGCCATGCTCGCCGTCACCCCGGACCTGCACGTCCTGCGCGACCCCACCCGCGGCGGTCTGGCGGCCTCCCTCAACGAGATCGCGGCGGCCTCCGGGACCGGCGTGGTCATCCAGGAGGGCCGGGTGCCGGTCCCCGCCGCCGTCGGGAACGCGTGCGCGATCCTCGGCCTCGACCCGCTGTACGTGGCCAATGAGGGCAAGCTGGTCGCGTTCGTGCCGCGCGAGCACGCGGACGCCGTGCTCGACGCCATGCGCGCCCACCCGCTGGGCCGGCACGCGGCGGTGATCGGCGAGGCCGTCGCCGACCACCCGGGCATGGTCGTGGCCCGTACGGGGCTCGGCGGCACCCGCGTGGTCGACCTGCCCATCGGGGAGCAACTGCCGCGCATCTGCTGATGCGGGCCGGGCAGGAGATGATGGAAGGGGCGAGGGCCGTTTCTGCGGAGGCCGGAGCGAGCGCGGAGGAGGTGTGCGTGCCATGACGGAGCACGACGGCGGTCCGTCGGCGCGGAATCTGGAGGAAGGCCGCCTGCTCAAGGAGCTGGAGGCCATCCACCGCACACGACACGAGACGCTGCTGCACGGGTCGGACGACGCCCTGGTCACCCACACGCAGCGGATGAACGAGCTGGAGCACGAGTACGTACGCCGCCACCCGCAGCGGGCCCAGACCCCCGGCCGCACCCGCTCGGGCGCCCGGGCCCGCGGGACGGGCGAGCCAGGCGGCGAATAGGCTCCGACCCGGCTCCGGCCCCGCCCCCGGACGGAGCCGGCGCCGGCGTCAGTCGTCGTTGTTCGTGTAGCGCATGCGCGCCCACAGCGGCAGGGCGAACCAGCACAGCAGGTACCAGGCCAGCACGCCGGCCACCAGCCAGGGCACGAAGGCGTTGTGCATGGCCACCCGCAGCACCAGCAGGAGCGCGGCGGTGAGCGTGGCCAGCAGCAGCAGGATCCCCGCGAACGTGAGCCGTGAGGCCCACACGACGGCCTCGGGCTTCATCCGGCGGCCCGAGACGATGCGGTGGAAGGCGACCGGCCCGATGAGCGCGCCGGTGGACAGGGATCCCAGGACCACGGTCACGATGTAGATCGTCTTGTCCGTCTGCGGCAGCCCCTGGAAGTGGGGGGTGAAGACGACGGTCAGCAGGAAGCCGAAGAGGATCTGCACGCCCGTCTGGGCGACCCGGATCTCCTGCACCAGCTCCTGCCACTGCCGGTCGGCGCGCTCTTCCTCGGTCTCGTCCCTGCCGTCACCCCGTGCGGCGTCGACTCCTTCTTCGCGCATGGCGCCTCCCGGTGGCGCTCTCGTTCCTCGTTTCGTCCATGGTCCCTCCAGCGTGAGCCGACGGCAGGGTCGGGACTGAAAAGTGCGTCACGTTTGCCTCTGATGAGACGATTTTGTATCGTTCGAGGTGAACGAGTCTCATCGTGATGTCCGAAGAGCAGCTGTCCGCTGAGCCCCCGGCTCGGCCCGCCCCCCTGCACCACCCCGAACGGAACCTCAGGCACCCCGCCGCGCTCGACCCCCGCCGGTGGATCGTCCTGGCGATCCTCTCCGGCAGCCTCCTGCTCCTCATGGCCGGCGGGCTCGCGGTCGCCGCGGCGGCCACGACCTGGGCGCTCATTCCGCGCGACCTCCAGCCCACCGAGAACCACTGATCCGCACCGACCCGTAGAGGGGCGCGGCGGGCGCCGGGCCCAGGGTGGTGGTGCCCGGCGCCGCCCGGTGGCCCAGGCCCGTGCGGTACACGTCCAGCGCCGCCTCGGTCCGGCCCGTCCGGCGCAGCAGATCGCCCAGCATCCGGCACAGGTCCGCGAGGTCACCGCTGGCTCCGCTGCGTTCCAGCAGCGCCAGCGCCTGCACGTAGTGCTCCTCTGCGCTCTCGGGCTCACCGCGCTCCTCGGCCATCAGGCCGAGGAGCCGGTGTGCGCCCGCGGCGTGCACCGCGCCGTGGCTGTCGCCCAGGTCCAGCAGGGCCGAGAGCAGCTCCGCCGCTTCCCCGGACCGGCCGAGCCGGCGCAGTACGTCCGCCAGCTCCACCTCCACCTGCGCCGTGTACAGGGCCGCGTGCCGGGCGGCCAGCATCTCCCGGGCCGTGCGCAGCTCGCGCTCCGCCGCCTCGAGTTCGCCGTTCTGCGCCTGCACGTATCCGCGCATCCAGTGGCAGTGCGCCAGATCGGTCCGCAGCCGCAGCTGCCCGTAGATCGCCTGGGCCTTGGCGAGCGAGGCGTCGGCGTCGGCCACCCGGCCCTCGGCCAGGAACGTCCGCGCCACCTGCCGGTGCATCCCCGCCACCAGCGCCGGATCGCTGACCTGCGGGGCGAGCGCGAGGGCGAGTTCGGCCGCGTGGGCGGCGCGGGCGTGGGCGCCCATGTCGATGTACGGCCCGATCACCGCGGCGTAGAGCAGGACCAGCGCCTCGGGGTCGGCCAGCCCGCTCGCGCCCAGCTCGTCGATGGCCGACTCCAGCAGGTAGCAGGCGTAGCGCAGCTCTCCCGCGAGCAGGTGGGCGACGGCGCGGCCGCGGATGGGGCGGGCCCGGCGGGTCAGCGGCTCATCGGCCAGCAGGCGCTCGGCCGCCTCGAAGTGGCCGATCGCATCGGGGAGTTCCCCCGATTCCAGGGCGCACTCGCCCAGTCCGATGAAGGCCTCCGCCTGCTCGGGGGCCAGCGCGAGCCGGCGCGCCTCGTCGAGCAGTCGCCGGTAGCGTGCGGCCGCGTCCCCGGCCTCGCCGGTGGCGAGGGTCTGCTGGGCCTCGGCGAGCGCCAGGCGCAGCTCGGTGGCCAGGTGGGCGGGGCGGCCGGTGGCCAGCTCCTCGTACGAGGTGCCCAGACGGCCGGCGAGGAAGCGCAGCGCGGTCTCGGACGGACGGACCCGGCCCGACTCCAGCGTGGAGATGTAGGCAGGCGTGTAATTGGGCTCCGCCAACTGCCGCTGTGTCAAGCCCAGTTCGGTGCGCATCCGCTGAACCCTGCTGCCGATGCGGGCCGGTTCGTCCATGGAATCCCCCTGGTTGCTCGAACTCCCCAGTATTCAGGGGGATCAGGTCATTGCGCACGCCCGGCGCGCCCCCTAGTTTAAGCAACCGATTCAGCAGACTTAACTCCTTGCTTAGCTTCCGTTCCAGGGGGAGGACTTCATGCGTCCAGTCAGAGGCCGGGTCAGGGGCCGGGTCAGGGGTCCGGCGCTGCGCGCCGCCCTGGCGGCGGCTTGTGCGGCCGCCGTCCTGGTGCCGTCCGCACCGGCCGGAGCCGCCGCCGCACCGCGGGCGGCCGGGGCCGGGATCGAGGTGGAGATACCGGGGCCGGAGCACGGCGGCGACGCCGGATCCGGTCACATCCGCGTACCGGCCGCCGGGGCCCGGGCGAAGACCGCGGGCGGCCTCTCCGAGGCCGAGCGGGCCGCCGACGGCGACGTCGCCAAGATGATCGACAACGGCCCCGCCGGCGACCGCCTCGACGTGGTCGTCGTCGGCGACGGCTACACCGCCGGCGAGCTGGAGCGGTTCCACTCCGACGCCCGGCAGAAGTGGGACGAGGTGACGGCTGTCGAGCCGTACACCACCTACCGGAACCTGTTCAACGTATGGACGGTCGACGCCGTCTCCCGGGAGTCCGGAGTCTCCGGCGACCCCGCCCCGGACGCCGTCCGCGACACCGCCCTCGGCTCGTACTTCTGGTGCGAGGAGATCGAGCGGCTGCTGTGCGTGGACCAGCCCAAGGTGGACGCGTACGTGGCGAAGGCGCCGGAGGCCGACCTGGTCATCGTGCTCGCCAACAGCGCCAAGTACGGGGGAGCGGGTTACAACGAACCCAGCGCCACCCTGGGCTACGAGGGGATATCGACCGCTTCGGCCGGCCACCCGAAGTCAGGTCAGGTGGCCATCCACGAGACCGGCCACTCGCTCGGCAAGCTCGCCGACGAGTACTTCTACGCCGGCGTCCCCGACTACGAGAAGTACACCGGCCCCGAGCCCGCCGAATCCAACAGCTCCGCCCTGACCGCCGACCGGATGGCCGCCCAGCGGGCCAAGTGGCACCGCTGGCTCGGCGAAACCTCCCCGGACGGCGGCACGGTCGGCGCGTACGAGGGCGGCGGCTACTTCGCCACCGGGCTGTACCGGCCCACGGACAACTCGCTCATGCGGGTGCTGGGCAAGCCCTTCAACCTGCCCGGAGTCGAAGCGATGATCGGCGGGTTCCACCGCCACGCACGGACCGTCACGCCGCTCACCCCGACCGACCGCACCCTGCGGCTGCGGCACACGGCGAAGGCGGCCGTGCCCAGGCTGGCCGGAGCGGACGGGCGCCAGCTCCTGGTCCGGTGGTACCTGGACGGCAGGGAGCTGAAGCGGTTCGAGGGCCGCACCGAGGTGGCGGTGGCGGACCTGTGGCTCTTCGACCTGCGCACCCACCGGCTCAAGGTCACCGCGGAGGACCGCACCCCGGCGGTACGCGACCCCGGCATCGCCCGCACCCTGCGGTCCGAGGCGCAGTGGCAGGTCCGCCTCTGATCCCTGCCGCCAGGTCCCTCAGACCCGGCGCCAGACGGCCATCGCCCAGGAGAACAGCCCGAACAGCATGAGCCCGGCGGCGACCAGCACGAGGAGCCACGGTCCCGCCGGGGTCTGGGCGAAGGCGCGGAGGGTGTCGTCGACACCCTTCGCCTCCGCCGGGTCGAAGCGCGTCGCCGCATAGACGAGGAAGCCGCCCGCCGCGGCGAACACGGCGCCGCGGGCCACGCCGCCGGTGACGCCGAGGAAGTCGACCCCCTTGCGGACCCCGTCGGACATCTGCTCCGTCTTCAGGTGCTTGCGGAACTTGCGCCGGGCCGCCCCTACGGCGATCACCACGCCTCCGACGGCGATCGCCGCACCGGCCAGGCCGACCCACCACGGACCGCCCGGCAGTTCCATGACCTTCGCCGTCACGTCGCGCGACTGCTCGTCGCTGGACCCCTGTCCGCCGGTCCCGGCGGCGAACGACAGCACCGAGAACGCGGCGACACCGTAGAACACGGCCCGCGCCGCCGCCGCCAGCCGCTTGCCGGCCTTGCCGCCGTCGGGGCCACCCGCGCCGAACACCGCCTCCGACAGCCGCCACAGCATCATGCACACCAGGCCGATGCCGACGGCCCACACCAGGAAGCCGCCGAAGGGCTGCCGGGTGAGCTCCTGCAACGCGCCCGTGCGGTCCGCCTCGGGCCCGCTCTCGCCGAACGCCACCCGCAGGGCGAGCACGCCGACGAGCACGTACAGCACGCCGCGTGCCGCCAGCCCGCACCGCGCCACCACTTCGCGGCCCGTACCGCCCTGGGAGGCCGTTCTCCGGCCCTCGTGCCGTGCACTTCGCAGCGGTGCACCCTCGTGTGTTCCCTCGCGACCCGTCATGACGCGCGGCTACCCGGGGCGGGCCGGTCCATGCTGGGCGCCACCGCGCGGCGAGAGCCCGAGGCCTCCTGGACGGCACACCGGCCGGCGGCCGCCGCGCAGGGGATCACGGGCGGCCACCGGCCGGGGGACAGGCCGGGGCACTACATCGGGTCCATGCCCCGGTCGTCCATCCGGCTCTCCTGCTCGCTCTGCTCCTGGAGGCGGCGCGCCTTGTCGCGCAGCCGCTGCTTCTCCTCCGGGTCCTGCGAGCGGTCCGCCGCATCGTTCAGTTCCTGGGCCTTGGCGCGCATCTGCTGGGACCGGCCGCGGGACTCGCCTGAAACGCTCATGATCGCTCCTTGGATCGGTGGGGGAGAGCGGGCGGATCCAGCGAAGCAGCGGGGCCGTGCGCCCGCATCTCGAACCGTCACCGAGCGTGACCCGCCCGGAGGCACGAACACGCCGTTCCCGGCCGCCAGGGCTTAGGCTCGGACCAGGGCTGACAAGGGGATGGTGTTCATGTGCCGCTGGCTCGCCTACTCGGGTTCACCACTGCTGCTCGACGCGGTCCTGTATCGCCCGGAGCACTCGCTCATCAACCAGAGCCTGTACGCGCGGATGGGTGTCGAGTCGACCAACGGTGACGGGTTCGGCGTCGGCTGGTACAGCGCGGACGGCAGCGGGGACGGCACCCCCGCCGTCTTCAAGGACACCGCGCCGGCCTGGAACAACCGCAACCTGCGGGAGCTGGCCGGGCACGTCCGCTCGCCGCTGTTCTTCGCGCACGTCCGCGCCTCCACCGGGTCCGCCATCCAGCAGACCAACTGCCACCCCTTCCGGCACGGTCGGTGGCTGTGGATGCACAACGGGGCGATCGCCGACTTCCACCGGCTCCAGCGCGACCTCTGCATGGCCGTGGACCCGGCCCTCTTCCCCTGCATCGAGGGCTCCACCGACTCCGAGGTGATGTTCTACCTGGCGGTCACCTACGGCCTCGACCAGGACGTGCCGGGCGCCGTGGCCCGCATGGTCGGCCTGGTGGAGCGGGTCGGCAAGGAGCACGGAGTGAGCGACCCGCTCCAGATGACGGTCGCGGTGAGCGACGGCGAGCGCCTGTGGGCGTTCCGCTACGCGAGCGAGGGCAAGTCCAGGTCGCTCTTCTACAGCAGCGCCGCCGAGACCGTCCGCCACCTCCACCCCGAGCTGCCCTTCCTCGGCGAGGTCTCCGACGCGACCCGGCTGGTGGTGTCCGAGCCGCTGGGCGACCTCCCCGGCGTGTGGAACGAACTGCCGGAAGCCAGCTACGCGGTGATCCCCGCCACCCCCGGCGTGGACTACCTGCCCTTCGTGCCCGAACCCTGAGAGGGACGGCCCCACTACGCCGGGTCCGCCGCCAGGGCGGTGGTCAGCGTGAAGAGGGCCCCGTCCGGATCGCGCAGCGCCACCCACCGCTCGGTGGCGTTCGACGTGATGTCCGAGACCATGCGCCCGCCGAGCTCCACGGCGGCCTCGATCGCGGGCCGCAGCCGGGGGACGCGGAAGTGGACGTGCCAGCGCGGCCGGGTGTGCGGGGAGTAGGCGGCCAGCTCCACCGGGCCGCTGTTGAGGCGGGCAACGGGCTCGCCGCCCTGCCGCAGCACCACCTGGTCCTCCTCGTAGGACACCTCGCAGCAGCCGGTGCGCCCGGTGGCCCACTCCAGCACCGCCCCGTAGAAGATCGCCGCGTCGAAGGCGTTCCTGGTGCGCAGCTCCAGCCAGGCCGGCGCCTGGTCCCTGCCCACCCGCCAGTGCGCGGCGACGGCCCCCTGCCAGATCCCGAAGACGGCGCCGTCGGGGTCGGCGACCAGCGCCGCGCGGCCCCCGGTGGCGAAGGAGACCGGCCCGACCGCGATGGTGCCGCTGCGCTCGCGGATGCGGTCCGCCGCCGCATCGGCGTCGTCGACGGCGAAGTACGGGGTCCAGGCCACCGCGACCCCCAGATCGGAGGCGAGCGCGCCGATGCCCGCGACCGGCACGCGGTCCCGTTCGGCGACCGAGAACGCGTCGCCGAGCCGGGCCCGCCGGAAGGGCCAGCCCACGACCGCACCGTAGAAGCGCTGCGCCGTGCCGAGGTCGCGGGCCATCAGGCTCACCCAGCAGGGGGCCCCGAAGACCTCCTTCGTCGATACCTTCACCGCTCGCTCCGTCCACGTGAGCCCCCGACCCGCACCACCGCCCCGCCCCTCGCCCTTCCACCGTCCCATTCTGGTCCTTTTCCGGAGGATCCACTCGACCGATGGGTTCGGGGACGTGGCCGTGCGGTCGCCACCAGTGAGCGGCGCACGGCGATAGCCTCGGAAGCCTCCGACGCGGACGCCACCCCGCCGGGCCCCGGAAGGCAGGTCTCCCATGGCGCGCTCCCAGGTCCCCGTGATCGATCTCGAGCCCTGGAGGTCGGGCGGGCCCGCCGCCCGGGCCCGTACGGCGGCACGCGTCGACGAGGCCCTGCGGGCCGCCGGGTTCCTCCTGGTGACCGGGCACGGAGTGGACCCGCAGCTGCCCGCGCGGATCAGGGCGGCCGCACGCGAGCTCTTCCTGCTGCCCGGCCGTGCCAAGGAGCCGTACGCGGTCCCGGTGGGCGGCCGCGGCTGGCTCGGCCCCGGCGCCGAGGCCAACAGCTACGCCGAGGGGACGGCTTCACCGCCCGACCTGAAGGAGTCCTGGTCCTGGGCGGCGGAGGACCCCACCGGCGTGCCCGCCGTGGACGCGGAGTGGTTCCGCCCCAACGCCTGGCCCGCGGAAGTGCCCTCGCTGCGGCCCCTGGTCACCGAATACGTGGGCCTGATGCGGGCCCTCTCCGACGAACTGCTGCGGCTGCTGGCCACCGCCCTCGGCCTCGACGAGGACCACTTCACCCGCCACACCTCCCACCCCACCTGGGGCTTCAACGTCAACTGGTACCCGGCCGCCGAGCTCGTCGGCCCCGCGCTGCCCGGCCAGTTCCGCATCGGGCCCCACACCGACTTCGGCACGGTCACGGTCCTCGACCGCCAGCAGGGCGCGGGCGGGCTGCAGATCCACACCGACGCCGACGGCTGGCAGGACGCCCCCTACGACCCGGCCGCGCTCACCGTGAACATCGGCGACCTGATGGCCCGCTGGACCGGCGACCGCTGGCGCGCCGGCCGCCACCGCGTCCTGCCGCCGCCCGCCGACGCCCCCGCGGAGGAGCTGATCTCGCTGGTCTACTTCTACGAATGCGACGCGCACACCCGCGTGGAGTCCCTGCCCGCGCCCCTCGGGCGCGTCGTGCACGAGCCCGTCGACTCCCATCTGTACCTGCGGGAGAAGCTGCGCGCCATCAGCGTCACCGACGGGAGTGCGACTTCCGGGTGACCCCGCACCCTTCCGGAGTGGGAGGGCCTCCTCCTCCTGTGAGCTGACGACCCGACAGGGCGGGCTCAGTAGTTTCGGAGGCATGAAGCGACGCCGAACCGCCACCGCCGCGGCCTTACTCGCCCTCCTCCTGCCGCTTCCCCTCGCGGCCGCCGGCACGGCCTCGGCCGCCGACGCCCCGTCCGCGGCCGAGAGCCGCCGCACCGCCTTGGAACTCCCGCGCCCCACCGGCCGTTTCGCCGTCGGGCAGGAGACGCTCCACCTCGTGGACCGCGACCGTACCGACCCGTGGGCGGGGTCCGGGCCGCGCGAGCTGATGGTCACCCTGCGCTACCCGGCGCAGAAGGGCACCGGCGGCCCCGTGCGCTACCTGACCCGCGAGGAGGCCCGGCTGCTGCTGGCCGACCGGGAGCTGGAGCAGGAGATCCGGGTCAAGGCCCTCGCCGGCACGGCCGTGCACGCCCGCTCCCAGGCCCGGCCCCTCGCCGGGCGGTACCCGTTGATCGTGCTCTCCCCGGGCTTCACCGTCCACCGTTCCACCCTCACCGCGCTGGCCGAGGACCTCGCCTCCCGCGGATACGTCGTCGCCGCCGTCGACCACGCGTACGAGAGCGTGGGCACCGCCTTCCCCGGCGGGCGCGTGCTGAAGTGCCTGGCCTGCGACAAGACGGAAGCGGGCACCCCCATGCGGGAGGTCAGCGACAACCGCGCCCGTGACGTGTCCTTCCTCCTGGACCGCCTCACCGGCCGCCACCCCGCCTGGCGCCACGCCGGCCTCATCGACACGAGCCGCATCGCCATGGCGGGCCACTCCATCGGCGGCGCCTCGGCGCTCGCCGCGATGGCCGCCGACCCGAGGGTCCGTGCCGGGATCAACATGGACGGCGGACTCGCCACGCCGGTCCCCGAGACCGGAATCGACGCGCGCCCCTTCATGCTGCTCGGCGCGCAGGACGGCGTCCCCGGGGGCAATGAGAGCTGGGACCGCGGCTGGCCCCGGCTCGACGGCTGGAAGCGCTGGATCACCTTCGCGGACTCCGGCCACTTCACCTTCAGCGACTTCCCGGCCCTCGCCGACCAGCTGGGCCTGCCCGACCCCGAGGCCCCGCTGCCCGGCGACCGCTCCGTCGAGCTGACCCGGCGCTACGTCGCCGCCTTCTTCGACCAGCACCTCAAGGGCAGGCCCCAGCCCCTCCTGGACGGTCCGTCCCCCGAGGCGCCGGAAGTCCGCTTCCACACCCCCTGAACGACCGCTCAGACCACCGTCACCGGGTGCCGCACGACCGCGTCGAACAGATAGCCCTGCGTGTTGTGCGGGGTCGTCGCGGGCTGCGTACGCCCGGTGGCGTCGGTCGCCCGGGCCAGCAGCGCGGTGGCACCCGTGGCCCGCGGGGTCCACGGCACCGACCAGCGCACCCAGCTGCCCCGGCGCGGCGCGTCGTGCAGCCGGGCCCGCTGCCAGCGGACACCGCCGTCGGTGCTGACCTCCACCCGCTCCACCGGCGCGGCCGCCGACCAGGAACGCCCGGTCAGCAGCCGCGTCCGGTGCACGGGCAGGACGCCCCCAGCGCGAGCTCGAAGGCGCTCTTGAGGGTCTGCCGGCCCATCGGCGCCCCCTCCGGCGCGTAGGCGGGCCCGAACAGCCGGTACGTGTCGGTGTTCCACGGCGAGTACAGCGGCGCGTCGCCGACCTCGATGTCCCCGACCCATTTGATCGAGGAGATGCCGATCCAGTCCGGTACGACGAGGCGGACCGGGCCGCCGTGGTCGGGCGGCAGCGGCTGCCCGTTCATCTCGTAGGCGAGCAGGACGTCGTCCAGCGCCTTCGACACCGGCAGCGGGCGCCGCACCCGCCCCAGATTCACCCCGTTGGCGACCACCTCGTCGTCCAGCCCCCGCGGCAGCACGTCGACGGCGGCGCGCGTCACACCCGCCTGCCGCAGCACGTCCGACAGCCGCGCGCCGCGCCAGCGCGCGACGCCGATCGCGCCCAGGGTCCAGGCGGTGCCGCTGACCTGCTCGCCCTGCTGCGTGGTGTAGAAACTGCGGCCGTTGCCCGCGCACTCGATGAACACCGTCCGCTCCACCGCCCGCAGCGCGCGCAGCCGGTCGTACGAGAATTCCACCGGCCCGCCCGCCAGGCCGTCGCCCCACACCGTGAGCCGCCAGGAGTCCGCATCGATGCGCGGGGTGGAGGTGTGGTTCCGTACGAAGAACCGATCGACGGGAGTCAGCGGGCCGGTGCCGCGCAGGGCGGCGAAATTGGTTTCCGCGTTGGTGCCCCGGAT
The DNA here is from genome assembly GCF_001746425.1 of Streptomyces subrutilus. Classification (GTDB taxonomy): domain Bacteria; phylum Actinomycetota; class Actinomycetes; order Streptomycetales; family Streptomycetaceae; genus Streptomyces; species Streptomyces subrutilus_A. Next base: position 6,700,860 of record NZ_MEHK01000001.1, read on the forward strand.
CGTGAACAGCTCCGGCGGCAGCGGCTTGACCGTACCGGGCACGGCGGCCGGGTCCGTGGCGGCGGCCGCGGCGCCGGCGGATCCCAGGCCCACCGCCCCGGCCGCCGCCCCGGCCGCGAACAGCCTGAGCAGGTCGCGGCGGTCCACTCCGGCGGAGCGGGCACGGCCGCGCGCCCACTGGCGCAGGCGCGCGCGGTCGTACCGGCTCTCGTCCGACAGGTCGAGGGGCATGCGGGGACACTCCTTGCTGGTCAGGGTTCCCGACGGACGGTAGGCCCGGCGGTAGGCCGCCGGAAGCTACCCGCCCCGATGGCCACGAACCCGCAACACGACCGCAATGGCCGGGACCCGATTACCGTCGGCCGCCAGTGTTCGGCAGGATGGGCCGCATGACCGAGATCCTCACCCCCCGCCTCATCCTGCGCCGCTGGACCGACGACGACCTCGTCCCCCTCTCCGAGATCAACGGGGACCCGGAGGTGATGCGCTGGATCGGCGACGGCTCGGTGCGCGACCTCGAGGAGACCGCCGAGGACATCGAGCGCTGGGAGGAGGAGTGGGACGAGGAGGGCTTCGGCCTCTTCGCCGTCGAGCTCCTCGGGTCGGGCGAGCTCATCGGCGTCGTCGGCTTGTCGGTGCCCGAGTACCTGCCCGAGGTGCTCCCGGCCGTCGAGATCAGCTGGCGCCTCGGCCGCCAGTACTGGGGCCAGGGCTACGCCTCCGAGGCCGCCCACGCCACCTTGGAGTACGCCCTCCAGGACCGGGGGCTGGACCGGGTCGTCGCGGTGAACCGGGTCGGCAACGAGGAGTCCGAGAACGTGATCCGCAAGCTGGGCATGGTCACCGAACGCGACACCGCGCACCCCGAGTACGGCCACCTCCTGCGGATCCACGCCATCGACCTCACCGAGTACGAGGCCTGAGGCCCACGGGCCGGTCCGGCCGACGGATCTAGCCCGGCGTGCTTCCCGGGGCCTGGGCCGCGTGGCCCGCGCGGACCGCTTCGAGGGCCGCCGCGTGCAGGGCGGCCGGGTCGCCGTGGTGGGGCCGGGGGCTGCCGGTGAGCGTGTACCACTCGTCGGCGTCCTTGTACTGGACCTCGAACCGGGCCAGCCCCCCGTCCACGGCCGTGGTGCACAGGGTGAGCGGGCCGGTGATGACGCCGACCTCGTCGGTCATGGCGCCGCCCGGCCCGGCGAGCACCTCGTCCCGCCACCGCTGTCCGCCGGTCATGAGGCGCACGTGTCGAGCATGGTCGCGAGCATCTTCTTCTCCGGTCCGGTGACGGTCAGCCCGTAGGCCGATTTGACGGTGGTCCAGGCCCGCCCGTACTGGCACCAGGCCGACTTGTCCGGCGGCTGCCACAGGTCGGGACTCTGGTCGCCCTTCGACCGGTTCGAGGCGGCGGTCACGGCGAGCAGCTGGGGGTGGGCGAGATCGTTCGCGAAGGCCTTGCGCCGGGCGGCGTCCCAGCCGGCCGCGCCGGAGCGCCAGCCCTCGGCGAGGGGCACCACGTGGTCGATGTCCATCCTGGCCGCGTCCGTGACGGCCACCCCGTCGTAGAAGCTCTTCCACGCGCCGGACACGGCCCGGCACTCGGCGTCCCGCTTCACGTCGGTGCCGTCCCGCTCGAGGACGACCTCGCGGGTGTCGCACTTGTCGCCCTGCTGCGCCCAGTGCGTGAACTTGTCCCGGCTGTACCCGGCCATCGTGCCGACCGGCGCCACCTTCAGCGCGGCCAGCTGCGTACGGGCCACGGCCTCGGTGACCATGCCGGGCAGTACGTCCCCGCCGGCGGGTGCGCCGCCCGGGGCGGGTGGCGCACCGCGCGTGGCCGACGCCCCGGGGCCGGGGCCCGCGCCCTTGTCCGCGCCGGGGACGGCCGGATCGGCGCAGCCGGCCAGGGCCAGCAGCAGCGAGGCCGCCAGCACCGCACCGGACGCCCGTATCTGACGAACCATGGACCCCACCCTCAACCGACTGCGTGTCAACGTCCCCTGAACACTACCCAGAACCGGACAAAGAACCGACCACCCACCCTCCGGCGGGCGTTGTCAGTGGCGCTCGCTAGTCTCCCGGCATACCGCAGCTCAGGGGGGTCACCACCCCCTTGTCCGGGCTGCGCGGACAGGGCCGGGACAGGCGGAGGGACACGGGCTGATGGCATGGGTGGCAGCGGGCGAGGGGTACGAGATCGCCCTCGTGGAGGGGCGGGTGGCGGCGCGGTCCGCCACGGGCCGGTCCGCCGGGCGGCAGTTGAAGACCTTGCCCAAGGCGCTGAAGGACCATCCCGAGGTGGACCGGCTGCGCCGGCTCGCCGAATGGCTCGACCGGCACGAGGCGGCCTGCGTCGCCCAGGTCGACACCTGGATGGTGTCCTCGCTGCCCGTGCCGACCGCGCTGCTCGCCCGGGTGTGGCCGGACGAGGCCTGGCAGAGCGCCCTGCGCGACCTGGCCGTCGTCGGCGACGACCCGGACGAGGTGGGCTTCCTGCGGGACGCCACCGAGTCCGGTGAGCTCAAGGTGGTCAACCTCGACGGCGAGACCGTCCGGCTGTCGCCGCGCACGGTGCTGCTGCCGCACCCCGTGCTGCTGCCCGACCTGGAGGACGTACGGGACTTCGCGGCAGAACTGGGCATCGTGCAGCGGGTCGAGCAGATCCACCGCGCCACCTGGCAGAAGCCGGCCGGGCTCGCCGACACCGCCACCGAGGTGAAGGACTACGCCGGCGGGGTGTTCCCCAACCGGTTCAGCCTCGCCGCGCGGGCGACGGGCCTCGGCTACCGGGTCTCCGGCGGCTACGCCACCTGCAAGGTCCGCGACACCGGCCGGGCCACGGAGGCCGCGGTGTGGATCGGCGAGCCCTATTACGACGAGGAGACCAGCACCGGCGCACTGACCTGGCACGACGGGGAGGGCCGGACCGTGCGCCCGGCCGAGGTCGGACCGGTGGCCTGGTCCGAGGGCATGAGGATGGCCGCGGCACTGTACGCCGGGCGCAAGATCGAGGAGGGCGGGGACGCGTGAGCACCACGGACAACACCAGCACCAGCACCACGGACACCGGGAAGGACGGCGCGCCCGTGAGCGAGGCCGAACTGCTGCTCAGGGCCGGCGCGGTGCTGCCGCTCGGCACCCCGGACGCGGGCCGCACCGCCGTCGACCTGACCGCGCGCTCCTACCGCCACCCCGCCCTCGGTGACGACCGCGTCGTCGTCCGGCTGGCCGCCGCCGAGCTCGGCGCGGCCGAGGACCTCGCCGCCGGGTTCCTCGGCCTGGTACCGGAGCAGGCCGAGCCGCCCGTCGTCGGCCTCGGTCACCGCCAGGCACTCGGCTTCCCCGAATGGGTCCTCGTCCACCACCCCGAGGACGGCCACCACGCCCTCGCCGTCGTACCCGAACTCGACCGCATCAGCCGCCAGGCCAAGACGAAGCCCAAGGCCGCCCTCGACGCCTGCCTCGAACTGGCCGGCCGGCTCGCCGCCTCCGTGCCGCACTTCCTGCCCGTCTTCCACGAGCAGGCCGCGCGCACCTTCCTGGCCGTCGAGAACACCACCTACGCCGCCCAGCTGTTCGGCCGCGCCCGCGCCGCCGAAGCCCAGCACGGCCTGAGCGTCGACGAGGACCGGCTCGACGCCGTCTTCCTCGAATTCGCCCTGGCCGGCGCCCTCCCCGTGAAGGTCCTCACCGGCTACGGCAGGGAACTCGCCCTCCGGGTCAGCCCCGCCGAGGCCTACCGGCGCTTCCGCCGCCTGTGCGTGCGCCGCACCGCCGGAGGGCTGCCGCCCTCCGCCCAGGCCGCCACCGAACTGCGCCGCCTGGCCCGGGCCGCCGGCCTGGCCGGCACCGAACCCGAGCAGGACTACCTCGCCGAACTGCTGCCCCTGCCCGCCACCCTGCGCGCCCCGCTCGGCTGGTGGAAGGCCCACCGCGCCGCCCTCGTCGAGCTGGCCCGCCGGGTGCCCTCCGTACGCGGCACGCTCCTCGGGCTGACCCCGCCCGGCGGCGGCGACAGCGTCGAGCTCACCGGCCTGTGGCTGGACGTCCTGGAGCGGTCCGGCGCCACCGCCGGCCTGGAATCCGAGGACGTTCCCGCCGACCAGCGCTGCGCCGACGGCACCGCCGGCTGGCTGGAGCGCTTCCACGCCGCCCGCCACGCCGGCTGGGGCCGGCGCACCACGCCGGCCGTCCTCCTCGACCTCGTCGAACGCTGCGCACCGCAGCTGCGCGCCGAACTCGCCCGGCCCGGCCGCGAAGCGGGCCTGCGCGTCGGCGTCCAGGACGCCGACTTCCTCGACCTGCTGCTCACCCTGGGCGTCCCCATCGCCGACCCCGACACCAGCGATCGCAGGCACCGCCACGACCGGCTGAACCTGGTGGACTGGGCCGGCTCCGAGCAGCGCCGCGACCTGCTCGCCCTCGCCGCGGACGAGCGGTTCCACCCCGCCTTCCACCGCGCGCTCAACAGCCTCGGCGAGAGCGGAGACGACGTCATCCGGTGCGTCGCCGCCGCGCCCGGCGGCCGCCCGCTGCTGACCGAGTGGGTGCGCGGCGTCGCCCGCGCCTCCACCGCCGCCGGGCTGCCCGGAGTCCCCGACGCCATCCAGCGCCTGACCTGGCTCCCCGTCGAAGCCCTCGAACTCGCCCCCGAGGAGGTGGCCGAAGCGGCCGCCGCCGACCTCGCCGAAACCCTCGCCCGCACCCTGCGCGGCGGCCTCTTCGAAGAACTCTCCTGGCCCTCCTGGGAGAGCGCCGTGGCCGAACTGGCCACCCGGGACCGGCGCGGCCTGACCGTCGTCGAAGCCTGGCCCCACCTCATCGTCGCCAACTCCACGCAGGCCCGGGTCATCGACGCCGACTCCACCGTGCTCACCCATGACCTGCGGATCCCCCACGGCAACCAATACAGCCACGGATTCCACTACGTCGACGGCGAACTGCTGGTCTTCTGGAACTCCTGGAACACCAACGAGACCCAGGGCTACTGGCACACCTCGCCCGACACCGTCCTCACCCTCGACACCGACCGCCGGCACTGGCAGCTGCGCTCCGAACACCTGAGCCTGCCGCTCCCAGGCGGCGGCCGCGCCACCGGCGGCGGCATCCTGCACCGCGGCGACACCAAGCTGCCCGACGAGCGGGCCATGCTGTCCGACGGCACCTCGTACTGGGTATGGCAGCACAGGGACCAGGCCGAGGAGCGGGGCTGGCGCGAGTACGACCCCGCCACCGGCGAACTCGGCCGGTTCTCCCTGCCCGCGTTCTTCACCGACACCGCCTCCGGCGGGCAGCCGTCGCACGCCAGGTCCTCCTGCCGGCTGCGGCCCGCGCCCACCGTGCCGGACTCGGTGCTCGGCGCACCCGCCGACGGCCTGCTCGGCTGGCGCACCACCCGCGTCCCCGGCGACGGCTGGCGCGGAACCGACACCGGCGGGCGCACCGTCACCGCCCCCGAAGGCGCCAACATGCCGCTCGCGGCGCTCGCCTTCCCCGGCGACGAACGGCCGCGCGCCCTGTCGGCCCACTACCGCGAGCTGCGCATCAGCGACCCCGACGGGGTGGTCACCGCCACCTCGCGCGACGACGAGCGGCGCGTGCCCTTCTCCACCGGCAGCGTCGACCTCCCCCCGCTCTCCCACTGGTACGCCCTGCGCCCCCGCGACCCCGAGGGCTCGGCCGCGCTGCGCACCGCCGACCGGGAAACGGTCGCCGCCCTGCTCAAGTCCGCCGCCGCGGCGGAGAAGGCCGACGACCTGCCCGCCCTGGTGAACGCGGCCCTGCCCCAGGTCACCGCTCCCGCGCTGACCGGCGGCATCATCGAGGTCCTGCGGTTCACCCTCGTCCAGCAGAAGGCCCTCGACAAGATCGCCGCCCGGCTGCGCCAGGACGCCGGAGCCGCGGAGACCGGCCCCCAGGGCCCCACCGACCAGCTGATCGACCAGGCGCTGAGCGGACTCACGGGCACCGGCTACTACCGCCGCGGCGCCGACACCGACGCCGCCCACCGCTTCCTGCGCGAACTCGCCGCCGCCCGCGCCGACACCGAGGCGGCCGCGGTACCCGGCCGGCTGCACTTCGACGTGCCCGCACTGCCCTACTCCGCGCTGCCCTGGACCCCGCTGCTCGACCAGCCCGCCGCCGTCGCCTACCGCGCCGTCGCCGCCGGGACCACCGACGAGGAGCGCGCCGCCCTCGTCAGCCTGCTCCGCGAGATCGACGCGGCGGGCCTGGCCTCCGCCGAGGGCTCCGCGGACCGCTGGCGCCGGGTCCTCGTCCACCTCGACCGGCGCCACCTGCGCGACCCCGACGGATCCGAGCGCCACGTCCACCTGCGCGCCGTACTCCCGCTCGGCGGCGGAGCCGTCCTCGCGACGACCGAGCACACCGCGTCCGTCCCCGACGGCCACGAGTTCGGCGCCCTGCTCCACGACCCCGCCGGCCGCTTCACCGTCCCCGGTCCCTACACCCTGCGCGGCGACGCCCCGGTGGGCGACCCCGAGCGCGGCCCCGACTGGCTGGCACGCTTCCTCACCGAAGCCGCCGACCGGGGCCCCGCGCCCTTCCGCCCCGAAGCCGCGGAGGAGTTCGCCCGGCTCACCGGGGTCTCCACGGCACTGGCCCGGCTCGTCGTCGCCGCCCTGCCCTCCGTCGAGAGCTGGGCGAGCAACTTCCTCCCCCCCGAACTGCGCACCCTCCTCGGCGTCAAGGCAACCGAAGCGGCCCACGCCCGCGACGAGCTCAAGAGCCTCGACGTCGAGGTCCGGCGGGCCGTCGTCGCCGCGCTGCTGCCCGCCGACCCGGCCCTCCTGTGGACCGAGGGCCCCGACGCGGCCGCCGCCGCCGAGATGTGGAACCGGCGCGTCGGCCGCCGCACGCCGGTACCCGACTGGCTGCTCACGGAGGGCGCGCGGGCGCTGCGCACCGGCTGGGCCGTGCCCCGCGCCCTGTCCGCGCTCCTCGACCCGGCCGCTTCCCCGGAGCTCTCGGCCGATGTGGCGTGGACGGTGAAGGGCGACCACGTGGAGCCCCGCGAGCCGGCCACCCGCCCCTTCACCTCGGCCGTCCTGACCGCCGCCCTGGGCACGATGGCCTGGCTCGCCCACCGGCTGCCCGCGGGCGACCCCGTACGAGCCGCCCTGCCGCCCGCGCTGACGGCCGTACGGCAGCGGCTCGCCGCCCCCGAACTGCTCCTCGAGCTCGGGCACTACGCCGACCTCACCGACTTCCGGAAGGCGGCGGGCACACCGACCGAGACCGGCGAGGGCTTCGAGCGCTACGGCGCGGTGGTCATGGCCACCCACGACCACCGGCCGCGGCCCGCGCTGCGCCCGGCGCTGCTCGACTCCACCGGCTCCGACCCCTACCTGGCCGTCCTGCGCGGCGACGACCAGCGACCCTCCGCGATCGAGACGGCCCTGCGCACCGCCGTCGACCCGCGCTTCGCCGCCCTCCTCGCCGACCCGGGCGCCCCGGCGGCGGGCACCGTCGACCAGGACGGCACCTGGTGGCCGCAGGACCCCGGCCGCTCGGTCCCCGACCTGGTGGCGCAGGCCGCCGGGGAACTCGGGCTCGGCGCCGACGCGGCCACCCTCTACCTGATGCTGCTCGCCATGCCCGACCCCACCGACCGCAACCCCGCGCGCTGGCCCGGCGGGAAGCCGGCCCGCCTCAAGGCCGCCCGCGCCGAACTGGCCGCCACCGACCTGGTGGTGTCGGCCGGCCGGAGCCGGGCCGGGCGCTCGCTGTTCCTGCCGGGCGGCTGGGCGGACATGCCCTCGCCGGTGCTTCCGGTGGAGCAGTGGAAGCTCTCGATGTACGGGCACCGGCTGCTGGTGCCGCTGGTACCCGTCGAGCCGGCCGCGGACCTCTACCGCAAGGCCTGGCAGCGGGTCCGCGAGGGCGACTCCCCGCGCTTCGAGGAGCTCCAGGTGAAGCGCACGCGCGGCCGCGCCCGCAGGGGGTGAGCCCGGCCGGGCCCGACGGCCCGGCCCGTCTCCGTACCGCGGCGGTCCCGGCGCGGCGCATGCCTGGCCCTTCGTCCCTCGCCCGTCGCTTTCCGACGGGGGCGCGGGGCGAGGGGCGGGGGTGTGCCGCGCCCCGGCTGCTCGTCTTCCGCCCGCAGCGGTCCGCCCGCACTGGTCCGCCCACGCGTTCCGCCCACCCGTTCCGCCCACCCGTTTCGCATCACTCGTTCCGCACCACCCAGGAGTACTCCGATGACGCTCACCGACCAGGCCGCCGCCGAGGCCGCCCCCGCCCGGCAGGTACTGCCCGCCGAAGAGCGGTACGCCGCCGAACTCGCCTTCCTGGCCGCCCAGGACCCCGGCCCCCGCCCGCCCGGCTGGGCGCTGACCCCGCGCAACGTCGTCACCTTCGTCTGCGGCAGCGACGGAGCCCAACTCGCCCTGCCCCAGGGCGGCGCCAAGCACGTCATCGCCCCCAAGTTCGTCGGCGAACGCGCCCTCGTGGAGCGCTGCGTGGTCACCCTCGCCGGAGAGCGCGGCCTGCTGCTCACCGGCGAGCCGGGCACGGCCAAGTCCATGCTCAGCGAACTGCTCGCCGCCGCCGTCTGCGGCACCAGCTCGCTCACCGTCCAGGGCACGGCCGGGACCACCGAGGACGCCTTCCGGTACGGTTGGAACTACGCCCTGCTGCTCGCCCAGGGGCCGAGCGCGGGAGCCCTCGTCGACTCGCCGGTGCTCTCCGCCATGCGGACCGGGCGGGTGGTCCGCGTCGAGGAGATCACCCGCTGCCTGCCCGAGGTCCAGGACGCGCTGGTGTCGATCCTGTCCGACCGGCGGGTCACCGTGCCCGAACTGACCGCCACCGAGGACGCGGTGGTGTCCGCCGCCCCCGGCTTCACCGTCATCGCCACCGCCAACCTGCGCGACCGCGGCGTCTCCGAGATGTCCGCGGCCCTCAAGCGCCGCTTCAACTTCGAGACCGTCGCCCCGATCGCCGACGCGGACGCGGAGGCCACCCTGATCCGCCGCCAGGCGGTAGCCGCGGTCGAGCGGGCCGGGGCCGCCTTCGGAGTCGACGACGCCGTGCTCGACGCGCTCGTCACCGTCTTCCGCGACCTGCGCTCGGGACGCTCCGCCGAGGGCTGGGACGTGGAGCGCCCCGGTACGGTCATGTCCACCGCCGAGGCCGTGCAGGTGGCGGCCTCGCTGGGGGTCGCGGCCGCGTACCTGCCGGGCGGGGACGTGCTGGACCTGCTGCCGGGGCATCTGCTGGGCGTCGTACGCAAGGACGACCCGGCCGACCACGGACGGCTGCTGGGCTATTGGGACGGCCCGGTCCGCCGCCGGGCCGAGGACGGCTCGGCGATGTGGCGCCGCCTGTGGGACCTGCGCGGGAGCCTGCGATGACCCCGCCCGAGACACCGACCGCCGTGCGCGACGCCGCCGGGGCGCTCGCCGACCCGGGTACGCCCGCCGGGGTGGCCGCGGATCCACGGGCGGGAACCGGGGCGTCGGCCGGCCCCGGTGCGCCCGCCGGGGCGCCTGCGGATCCGCGGGCGGGAGCCGAGGCGGCGGGTGAGCCGCGGCCGGCCGTCGAGGTGCTGGCCGCCTGCCGCGCGCCGTACCTGCTCGGTGTGCGCCACCACAGCCCCGCGCTGGCGGCGCTGGTCCCCGAACTGCTGGACGCCTCCGGCGCGGACGTGGTCTGCGTCGAGCTCCCGGCGGACTTCCAGCCGTGGCTCGACCACCTGGCCGACCCGGAGACCCTCGCCCCCGTCGCCCTGGCGGGTACCGGCCGGGACGGCCGCCTGGCCTTCTACCCCTTCGCCGACTTCTCCCCGGAACTGGCCGCGATCCGCTGGGCCGCCGCCCACGGTGCGACCGTCCTGTGCTGCGACCTCCCCCTGTCCGCCGACGCCTGGACCCTGCCGGACGCGGCCGCCGATCCGTCACCGCACGGGGCGGTCCCCGGCCACGGCCCGGCGCCCGCACGCGACCGCACCTTCGCCGACGCGCTGACCGCCGCCGGGACCGGCCGGGACGGCGAGGACATGTGGGACCGTGCCGTCGAGGTGCTCGCCCCCGGCTGCGCCCCGGAAGCCGTACGGCGGGCCGCACTCGGTGTCGGATGGGCGCTGCGCGCGGACGCCGCCACCGTCCCGGCGACGGACCTTGCCCGCGAGTCCCACATGCGTGAGGTGATCGCGGGCGCCCTCGCCGCGGGCCACCGCGTGGCGGCCGTGATCGGCGCCTTCCACGCGCCGGCCCTCCTGGGCGTACCCGCCGCGGCCGCTCCTGCCGCCACAGCCGCCGCCGACGCGGCCACGGCCCCCGCAGGGCCGCGGCGGGCTGCCGGCCGCGGGCGCCCGTCGGGAGCCGGAGGGCAGGGCGGGGAACAGGCCGTCACCTCGCTCGTGCCGTACTCGTTCGACCTGCTCGACTCCCGCTCCGGCTACCCCGCCGGGATCCGGGATCCGCTCTGGCAGCAGGCCGTCCTGCAGGCCGGCGGGGAGCCCCGCAGGGTCCGGGAGGCGGCCTCCGTCGCCGTCACCGGGGTCTGCCGGGAACTGCGCGGGGCCGGGCACACCGCGGGGACCGGCGAGGCCGCCGAGACCCTGCGGCTCGCCTGCGACCTGGCCGTCCTGCGCGGCCTCCCCGCACCCGGCCGGGGCGAACTCCTCGAAGCCGTCACCACCGTCCTCGGGCAGGGCGAACCGCTCGGCCGCGGCCGGGCGCTGGCCCGCGCCCTCGAAGCGGTGGTCGTCGGCACCGCGCGCGGCCGGATCACCCCGCACGCCCCCCGCTCCGGCCTCGGCCCCTCCGTCGAGGCCGAGCTGACGGAGCTGCGGCTGCCCGGCCCCGACGAGCCCGCCCCGCGCGAGGTCCGCCTCGACCCGCTGCGCTCGGCCCTCGACGGCCGCCGCGAGATCCTCCTCCAGCGGCTCCTGGTCTGCGGAGCCTCCTACGGAGAACCCCTCGACGTCGCCACCACCGGCGACGGCACCGCGCTCGGCACCAAATGGCGGCTGTCCTGGACGCCTTCCGTCCCGGCCCGGCTCGATCTCGCCGGGGTCCGCGGCGTCACCGCCGCCCAGGCCGCCGCCGGCACCCTCCGCGACACCGCCCGCCGCGCCGCCGCCGACGGCGGACCGACCCCGGCCCAGATCCTCGCCGGGCTGGCCGCCGCCGCGCGCTGCGATCTGCCCGAGCTGGTCGACGCACGCCTCCACGAGGCGGCCACCGTCCTGCCGCGGACCGCGACCCTGCCCGAACTCCTCGACGCCCTCGACCTCCTGGAGGCCCTCCACCGCGGCCATCTCCCCGGCACCGGCGCCGGGTCCCGCGCCACCGCCGCCGCGCTCGGCGTGGACTTGCTCGAAGCTGCCGTCCGCTCCCTGCCGGGCCTCGCCGGCAGCGCGGACCCCGCCGACGCCGCGGCCCTCGTGGCCCTCGCCGACCGCGCCGCCGCCCACCACCTCGGGCTGCGCACCGACGAGGCCCTCGCCGCCCTGGCCGCTTCCGCCTCCCCGCTGATCCAAGGCGCGGCCCTGGCCGTACGGGTCCTCCTCGACCTCGATCCGGCAGCCCGGCTCGGCGAGCGCGCGGCCGGCTGGATCGACGGCGCGACCGCCCCCGACGGGCGCCGCGCCCTGACCCGCCGGCTCGGCGGGGTCCTCACCGCCGCGGGACCGCTCCTGCAGTCCTCCCCGGCCGCGCTCACCCCGCTCCTGGACCGGGTCGAGCACCTCGGGGACCAGGAGTTCCTCGACCGCCTTCCCGCCCTGCGCGGCGGCTTCGACACCTTGTCGCCCGCCGCCCGGGACCGGTTGCTGCACACCGTCGGCGAGCGGCTCGGCGACCGGGTCGACCTCGCGCTCGACGCGCCGCCCGCGCTGCTCGCCCTCTGGGCCGCCGCCGACGCCGCCGGACTCGCCGCCCTGGCGGAACTCCCGCTGCCCGACACGGCCGTACCGGCCCGGGACCGGACCCGAGCGCCCGCCCCGGCGCCGGAGACCGCCGGGGCCCCGCGCCCGCCCGCCGCGGCCGGCCCGCGGCTCGCCCCCGCCGACCGCTGGCGGCTGCTGCTCGGCCGCGAGCGCGACCGGCTCCCCGCCGGGGCCCGCCGCTACGCCCACGCCCTCGACGAGCTCTACGGCGCCGGCCGCGGCGAAGGCTCCAGCGACCTCGACGGCGGTCGGGGAGGAGCGGGCGGCCAAGGCGGCGGCCGGGAAGCCTCCTTCCCCACCGCCCGGGAGTGGTCGCAGGAGCTGGAGGCGCTGTTCGGGGCCGAGGTACGGGAAGAGGTACTGGGCGGGGCGGCCGAAGCGGGCCGCACCGACGTGCTCGCCCAGCTCGACCCGGCGTCCGTACGGCCCTCCGTGGAGCTGCTGAGCTCCGTCCTGTCGCTGGCCGGCGGGATGCCCGAGGCGCAGCTCGCCCGGCTGCGGCCCCTGGTCAGGCGGCTGGTCGACGAACTGGCCAAGGAGCTGGCGACCCGGCTGCGCCCCGCCCTCTCCGGCCTCGCCACCCCGCGCCCCACGCGCCGACCCGGCGGCAGACTGGACCTGGCCCGCACCCTGCGGGCCAACCTCGTGCACAGCCGGCGGCGGGCCGACGGCAGCGTGGTCGTGGTGCCGGAACGGCCCGTCTTCAGCACCCGGGCCAGTCGCGAGAGCGACTGGCGGCTCATCCTGGTCGTCGACGTGTCCGGCTCGATGGAGGCCTCGGTCATCTGGTCGGCGCTGACGGCGGCCGTGCTGGGCGGCGTACCGACCCTGTCCACCCACTTCCTCGCCTTCTCCACCCAGGTCCTGGACCTCACCGACCGGGTCGATGACCCGCTGTCGCTGCTGCTGGAGGTCCGGGTCGGCGGCGGTACGCACATCGCCGCCGGACTCGCGCACGCCCGCACGCTGATGACCGTGCCGAGCCGCACCCTCGTCGTCGTGGTCAGCGACTTCGAGGAGGGCGCCCCGATCGGCGGGCTCCTCGGCGAGGTCCGCGCGCTGGCCGCCTCCGGGGCCCACCTGCTCGGCTGCGCCGCGCTCGACGACACGGGCACGCCCCGGTACTCGGTCCCGGTGGCCCGGCAACTCGTCGCCGCCGGGATGCCGGTGGCCGCCCTCAGCCCGCTCGCCCTCGCCCGCTGGGTGGGCGACCGACTCCGTGGAGAAGCCCGTTGACCACCGCACTGCCGCCCGTCGCACCCGAGGTGCTCGCCAAAGCCGTCGAGCAGCTCAGCGCGCGGCTGCGCAAGAAGCTGGACGCCGCCACCGAGAGCTGCGGTGCGCTCGCCACGCGCGGGCCGGACGGGGTCGTCGTCCTCGCCTTCGGGGAGGACGCCGTCGTCACGCTGCGGCCCGGCCCGGGCGGGGCGGTCACCGAGTCCGGCCAGGCCGCCTGCACCTGCCTGCTGGCCCCCCGCTGCCTCCACCGCGCCGCCGCCCTGGGAGCCGCCCCCCTGGCAGACCCGGGCCCGCACCCGGCCGAGCCGCTGTGGGAATCGGCCCCGGCCCCCGACGCGGCCCCCACCCAGCCCCCGGCCTCCGGCCCGACCCACGCCCAGTCTCCGGCCCTGGTCCGGGTGCCCGACACTGCTGCGGCCCCAGACCCGGCCGCGGCTTCCGACCCGGTCCCGGCCTCCGGTGCGGATTCGGCCCTGGTCCGGGTGCCCGACACTGCTGCGGCCCCAGGCCGGGCCCCGGCCCTGGCTCCGGCCCCGGGCCAGGTCCCCGACGCGGCCGTGCTTCCGGACGGGACGACGGCCGCGCCGGTATTCGCCCAGCCGGCCGCGGTTCATGCGGCGGCTCATGCGGCGGCCCAGGCGGGCGCCACCCCCGCGGCCGCGCTCACCGAAGCGCAACGCCGGGCCGCGCACGGGCTCTGGCGGGTCGCCGCCGAGGCGCTCGCCGCCGGGGTCACCGCCGGAGGAGCCGTCGTGCAGGCCGAGTTGCTGCGCGCAGCGCACACCGCCCGACTCGCCGGGCTGCCGCGCGCCGAGGCCGCCGCGCTGCGCGTCGTACGGGGCCTGCGCGCCGCCCGCGGGCAGCAGGCCGGGCAGCGCCTCGGTGCGCTCACCGAGGCCTTCCGCGAACTCCTGCGCACCGCCGCCCTGCTGGCCGCCGGTCGCGCCGATCCCGCCCTGACCGGCACCGCCCGCCGCGCCTACGCGCCCGGCGGCAGCCTCCAGGTGTACGGCCTGTGCCGGGAGCCCGTGCTCTCGGCCACCGGCTACGGGGGCGTGGTCACCCACCTGCTGGCCCCGGACGGAGCCGCGTACTCCCTCTCCGACGTACGTCCCGGCGGACTCGCCCGCGCCCGCGGTGCGGGATCGGCCTCCGTCACCCTCGGCGGGGCCGTCCTCGACCACGCGGGGCTGGCCCGCGGCGGCCTGCGCATCGTCGGCGCGACCGTCTCCCCGGAAGGCCGGCTCGGCGCCGGGCGCGGGGTCAAGGCGACCCCGCTGCGCGGCATCCCGTGGACCGAGGAGCCCGCCGCGGCGCTCTTCGCCCGGCCCGCGGCCGAGGCGGTCGCCGACCGGCCCGCGGACCCGGACGGCGCCGAACCCGCCCTGCTCGGCTGCGAGGTCGCCGTCGTCGGCGCGGCCGGGGAGCACCTCCTGGTGCGCGAGCTGCGGCCGGGTGCGCCCCTGCTGCGGCTGCGGCCAGCACACCCGCACCCCGAGCTGGCGCACACGGCGAACCTGCGCCGCCTCGCCTCGTATCCCGGCCTGCACCTGCGCGTCCTGGGGCGCCCCGACCTGGACCGGGCCGCCACCCTGAGCCCCCTGGCCGTCGGCCCGGTGCCCGGTGCGCGGTACACCCTGCGGCTGCCCGAGGAGTGGCTGGGCCGGGCGGACCTCGGCTACGACCGCCTCCAGGGCGCCCACTTCCCGCCCCGGGCCACCGCCGACCCCGCCCCCGCCCCGGCTCCCGTCGGCCCGGACCCGCTGGCCGACTCCCCGCTGTGGCGCGTACGCCGCCTCCTGGAGACCGGGGTCGCGGGCGGCCGCCGAGCGGTGGCCGAGGCGGCGCGGGGCGCCGAACCCCTCGCCGCCTACGGCCCGCTGCGCCGGGCCGGGCTCACCGGCGCGGCGGACCTGGCCGCGGACCTGGCCGCCGAGGCCGACCGCCGCCCCCGCGACGCCTTCGGCCGCCTCGCCGACCCTTCCGCAGAGGGCTACGCCCACGCCTGGCTGTCGACGGCCACCCATCTGGCAGCGGCGGAACGCTCCCTGGTCTCCGCGTCCTGGGCGGCCACCCCGGACGCTTGATCCGCACGCAGCCACTCACCCAGCACGACGAGGTCGGCCCCGGTGAGGCCCCGCCCCGGATCCACCCGGTACAGCAGGGCCCGGCCGGGGTGACACACGGCGACCCGGGCCCGGTCGGCGCCGGTGATCTCGTCGTCGACCAGGGGCCAGGTCAGCGACGGGCGGTGGGCCGGGGCCAGTGGGTGTCCCACAGGGCGCAGTGGTGTTCGGTGCGGGCGTCGGTCGGGTGGGTTCCGGACGGGCCCGGGGCCAGGGACAGGGCCCGGGGCTGCCGGGGGTCGAAGCGGCGCCAGGGCGGGGAGCCCGGTGAGCTGGGGTCGCCGGTGCGGGCGAAGGCGGTCCAGTAGTCGATCATCCGGTCCGCCAGCGCCCGCTGTGGGGGCGCCAGCGGTGCCAGATCGAAGAGGTACGGCAGCTCGAAGCCGTGCGAGGCGCCGTACGGCAGCCCCGGCACCTCCGGCAGGCCGGTGGAGTTGGGCGCCCCGCGGTCGGAGAACCGGTAGGCGTACGTCGGCACGTGCCGGGCCAGCGCACCGCTGTCCCGCAGCGTCGGGCAGGTGAACGAGGCGTCGGACAGCAGGGTCGCCCAGGCCGCCGCCGGCGTCGGATGGGCCGCGACCGGATAGCCGGCCTCGACGGCGCGGGCCGTCGAGGTGCCGAACGACCGCTCCAGGCGGGCCCGGTAGGCGGCCTCGTCGCCCATCGGGTACACCGCCAGGGTCGGCCCGAGGAAGATCCGCATCTCGTCCCGGGTGCTGCCCTGCATCACCGGCACCCGGTGGAACCGCCCGGTCTCCAGGGCCCGTCGGGGCTCCACGGGCAGGAGGGCGCCACCATAAGGGACCTTGGAGAAGGTCTGCATCAGCTCCGGGGTCGCCAGCTCGCGGACGTCCAGCCGGCGCAGGCAGTCCAGTACCCCCTCGGGGCCCTCGCAGCCGAGCCGGGCCGCCGCCAGGACCCCGGCCGAGACCGTGGTCCGCTCGGGCACGAAGGGTTCGTACGCACCGACCGTCGGCAGCAGCGACCACGGCGGCATCACCGTCGAGCACGACCCGCTCTGCACGATCGCCCGGTGGAAGAGCCCGGCCGAGGCGGGGGAGGTGAGGTGGGCGCAGACACCGAGGGCGCCCGCCGACTCGCCGAACACCGTGACGTTGCGCGGGTCGCCGCCGAACCGGCCCGCGTTCGCCCGCACCCAGGCCAGCGCCGCCCGCTGGTCGGCGAGGGCGAAGCCGGGAGCCCCGCCGAGTTCCGGATGGCCGAACAGGCCGAAGACGCCCAGCCGGTAGTTGACGGTCACGACGACCACGCCGCCCCGCACGGCGAGCCGTTCGGGCCGGAACAGGTCCCCCGCGCCGTTGACGAAGCCCCCGCCGTGGAACCAGACCATGACGGGCCGCCCCGCCGCGCCCCGGGCGGGGGTGGCCGAGGGCACGGTGACGTTCAGGTACAGGCAGTCTTCGGAGCCGCTCGGCCCGCCGGGCCCGAGCGCGGGCAGCTGCACACAGCGCGGGCCCGGGGCACCCGCGTCGCGCACGCCCTCCCACCGGCGCGCCGGCTCCGGAAGCCGCCAGCGCAGTGCGCCGGTCGGGGGAGCGGCGTACGGGACGCCCTCGAAGGCCAGGTGGGTCCCGCGGCTCAGGCCGCGCACCCGTCCGCGGTCGGTTTCGACGACGGGCCGGTCCACGACGGGCCGGTCCCCGACGGGCCGGTCCCCGACGGACCGGTCCACGACGACGGGCCGTTCGACCGCGGGCCCCTCGGGGCCCGGAGCAGCGGCCGTCAGCAGCGGTAGGGCCGTCAGCGCCAGTGTCACCGTCAGCGGCCGTACCAACCGGCGCCACAACCTCCGCACATCGGGCACGCGTCACGCCTTTCCCCAGGGCCGGGGCGGAGCGCCCGGCGCCCCCGTTTGCCCGCCCCGAATGGCGCAGTGGGCGGATCTGGCCGTCAATGTAACAAAGCGTGCGCTTCCCATGACGCACGATGACCGGCGCGCGATGTGTAGACCCGCGTGTCGGCGAACGGAGTTTTCCATGAATGACCCCATCACCCTCGCGGCGACGGACCGAGAAGACCGCCACGAGACCCCCGACACCACCCTTCCGGACGCTCCGGGCCCGGAGCCCCTGCGCACCCTGCCGGACACGGCGGCCACCTGCCGCCCCCTGGAGGAGGTCACCGCCCTGGTGAGCCTCCTCAAGGACACCGGCCGGCAGCCCAACCCCGGACACGAGGCCCTGCGCACCGCCGCGGTGACCCGTCCCGTGCACGAAGTGCGGGAGATGGTCGCCCTGCTAGGCGAACCGCAGCACGAGGTCGAGGCGGCGGACATCACGCTGCGCGCCGCCGCCGTCGGACGGCCGATCGAGGACGTGGCCCTGCTCGTCACGATTCTCGGCACGGAGGAGTCCGGTCGGCCCGCCACGCGGTCCGAGGTGCTCGACGAGTCCGGGGAGGGCCGGGCCGGGCCGCCGGGACCGCCCGACCCCGCCGACGAGCCGTACGAGGAGGAGCCGTACGAGCCGCCGTACCGGGAGCTGTCCGACGCCCCGCACGAGAAGCCGCGCCGGCGTCCAGAGCCGGCCCCCGAACCGGCCCGCACGGAGCCCGCCCGCTCGGGACCGCCGGTGCTGCGGCACATGCTGCGCGGGCCGGTGGCCATCGCGCTGCTGCTCACCGGCGCGCCGCACCTGCCCATGGACCTGGCGGCCCTGTCGTCGGCGGCTCCCCTGGACTTCCTGCCGCTCCTCGTCACGGTGCTGTGCATCGGCTGCGGGGCGCTGCTGGCGTTGCGGGACACCCCGCTGGTGTGGCGGGCCGCGGCGGTGACGGCCCTCGGCGTGGTCGCCCTGCACGTGTTCGGGGGCGCGGCGGCCGTCGACCCCCTGGCCGGCGCGGTCGGCGGTTCCGTCACCTGGGCGGGCAGCGTCGTCATGCTCAGCGCGGCGGCCGGAGCCGTCCTCGCGGGAGTGGCGCTGAGGAACCCGCGGGAGAACGCGGCCTGATCCGGCGGTGACCGAGCGGCACCCCGCGCGCACGGCGCACGGGGTGCCGCTTCGTGTCAGGAGGGCCACGCAGGCAGGGCCGGGGCGGGAAGGGGCCGGGCCGGGAGCTCCCGACGGCCGCGTCACGCCAGGAGGTTCACCGCCCGGGTGAACACGCGCGGGAGCCGGGCCGCCAGCGGGACGATCCGGCGGGCGAGCGGCGGCCGGTGGCGCGCCCACAGCAGGGACTCGGTGAGCGTGCGGTAGCCGCGCGACAGCTCCCGCCAGGCCTGTTCGTAGGCCTGCGGCCGCCCCGCCCGTACGCAGCGCACGAGTTCGCCCGCCGCCGTGAGGGCAAGGGTCAGGCCCTCGCCCGTCAGCGCGTCCACGTACCCGGCCGCGTCCCCGACGAACAGCACGCGCCCCGATACCCGTACCCGGGCCCCTTGGCGCAGCGGCCCTGCCCCGCGCACCCGCGCCCCGGGGGACGCGGGCAGCCGCGCCGCCAGCAGCGGGAACCGGGCGAGCTGGACGTCGAACGGGGCCTGCTCGCCGGTGAGTACGGCCACGCCGACGCGGTCGGGGCCGAGCGGGGTGACGTACGCCTCGCAGTGCTCCGCCCAGTGCACCTCGACGAGGTCGCTCCACGGTTCGACGGTGTAGTGGCGGCGCAGCCCGTAGCGTGCCGGCCGGCCGTGCGCGGGCGGCGCGGACAGGCCGAGCGCGCGCCGGACGGGGGAGTGCAGGCCGTCGGCGGCGACGAGGTAGCGGGCCGTGAGCCCCGCCGCGTCGACGCCGTCGCCGGACTGGCTGACCGTTTCGACGCGGCCGCGGACCACCCGTACGCCCAGCCGCGCGGCGCGCTGTGCCAGCGCGGCCTGGAGCACGGTCCGGCGCACGCCCATACCGGGACCGGAGTGGAACAGGCCGTCCGCGTGCCGACCGCTCAGGCCGTCCACGTAGCGGATGCCGCGGAACGGCTGCCCGGGCACGTCCACGCCCAGCTCCCGCAGCCGGGCGACCGCCCCCGGCATCAGGCCCTCTCCGCAGGCCTTGTCCACGGGGGTGGGCCGCGGTTCGACGACCACTACCTCCAGGCCCGCCCGTGCGCCGTGGATGGCCGTCGCGAGGCCCGCCGGGCCGCCGCCGGCGATCAGTAGGTCGATCACGAGGGGGAGCCGGCCGCCGGTACGGAGGCGGGGGCGCGCAGCCGTCCGCCGTCCGTCAGCGCGGCGTCCTCGCAGCCGATCCGCACCCGCAGGAGCAGCAGGTTGAGCGCGGTGAACCCGAGGGCGGTCAGCCAGGCGGTGTGCACGAGCGGCAGCGCGACGCCCTCCACCACCACCGCCACGTAGTTGGGGTGGCGCATCCACCGGTACGGGCCGGCCGCCACCAGCGGCAGTCCGGGCACGACCAGCACCCGGGTGTTCCAGCGCGGTCCGAGGGTCGCGATGCACCACCAGCGCAGGCCTTGCGCCGCGAGGGCGAAGGCGAGCGCCGTCCAGCCGAGCGCGGGCAGGAACGGCCGCCCGGCGGCCCAGGGTTCCACCACGCAGCCCACCAGCAGCGCGGTGTGCAGGGCGACCATCACGGGGTAGTGGCCGCGGCCGTACTCACGGCCGCCGCGGGCCAGGCTCCACGCCGCGTGGCGGCGGGCCGTGGCCAGTTCGGCGAGCCGCTCGGCCGCGACGAGGCCGATGAGCAGCAGGTACCAGGTCATGGACGGAGTGAGGGCCATGGAGTCACCAGCCAGGGGGAGTGGGGCGGCCACAGCAGTGGTCACCAGCGGAGCAGGACGAGTTCGGAGGCGAAGCCCGGCCCGAAGGCGAGCATCAGCCCGACCGATCCGGGCGGCGGCGGCCCCGCGCTCTGTACGCCGCCCAGGATGTGCAGGACCGACGCCGAGGAGAGGTTGCCGACGGCGGCCAGCGAGCGGTGGCTCGCCGCGAAGGCCGACGCGGGCAGGGCCAGCGCCTCGCCCAACGCGTCGAGGATCTTCGGGCCGCCCGGATGGCAGATCCAGGTGTCGACGTCCGAGGGCTTGAGGTCGTGTGCGGCGAGGAAGTCCTCCACCTCCTCGGCCACGTGCAGCCGTACCAGCTCGGGCAGTTCGCGGCCGAGGACCATGCGCATCCCCCAGTGGCCGATGTCCCAGCCGAGCAGGTGCTCGGTGCCGGGGTAGAGGCGGCTGCGCGCGGCCACCACCGAGGGTCCGGCGCCGGTGGCGTGCAGGGGGTGCTCCTCGCCCACCGCGACGAGCGCGCCCGCCCCGTCGCCGAACAGGGCCCCGGCCACCAGGTTCGCCATCGATGCGTCCGTGGACTGCAGGGTGAGGGAGCAGAGTTCGGTGGACAGCAGCAGGGCCGCGTGGCCGGGCCGGCCCGTCAGGTGGTCGTGGAGGTGGCCGACGCCCGCGGCGCCCGCCGCGCAGCCCAGTCCGAAGAGCGGTACCCGCCGCACGTCGGGACGCAGTCCGGCGCGTGCGGCGAGGCGGGCCTCCAGCGAGGGCGTCGCGAGCCCGGTCACGGTGGTCGACATGACGAGGTCGATCTCCGCCGCCGCCATCCCGGCCTCGGCGAGGGCGAGCGCGAGGGCCCGGCCGCCGAGTTCGAGGGCCGCCTGCAGGAACAGGGCGTTCGTGGTGCCGAAGTCGTTGGACGGTCCGTACCGATCCAGTGGGAGGGCGAGGTGGCGGCTCTGTACGCGCACCGAGGCGTGCACCCTGCGCAGCAGGGCGGTGTCGGAGCCCGGCGGCAGGAAGCGGGCGAGTGCGGCCGTGATCTCGGCCTGCGGATGGAGATGGGGCGGGAACACGCTGCTCACTGCCAGGACACGCGTCATTCGCTCACCATAGAAAACAACTGACACATCATTACGAATCAGGCAAACCGGGCGCGGCGCGGCATAGCGTGTCACCGTGCCCGCACGAACCCCGGCAGCCGGACCCGCCCCCGCCGCCACGGCTGCCGCAGCCACCGACCCGACCGCCACCGCCACGACCGCCGCGCCCGTACGCCGCCCGCGCGGCGGTTCGGCCGCGGGGCTGCTGGCGGCCTGCCATCCGCTGCCGGCCGCGGCCGTCACCCTCTTCGCCGCGGCGCTGGCGGCCGCCGCCGGGCGCGACCTCGCGGGCGGGGCCGCCGCGGTGGGCGCGGTCGCCGCCGGGCAGCTCTCGGTCGGCTGGAGCAACGACCGGGCCGACCTGCGGCGCGACCGGGCCGTGGGGCGCCGGGACAAACCGCTGGTCGCGGGTACGGTGCGGCCCGCCGCCGTGACCGGTGCGGCCGGCCTGGCCCTCCTGCTCTGCGTCCCCCTCTCGCTGGCCGGCGGGCTGCTCGCCGGAACCGTGCACCTCGTCGGGGTGGCGGCCGCCTGGGGGTACAACCTGTGGCTGAAGCGCACGGCCGCGTCCTGGCTCCCGTACGCCCTGGCCTTCGGCCTGCTGCCCGCCTTCGTCACCCTGGGCCTGCCGGGCGCGCCGTGGCCGCCGCTGTGGCTCACGGCGGCGGCCGCTCTGCTGGGGGCGGGGGCGCATTTCGCCAACGTGCTGCCGGACATCGCCGACGACCTGGCCACCGGGGTCGCGGGCCTGCCCCAGCGGCTCGGCGTCCGGTGTTCGGCCGCGCTCGCCGCGCTGCTCGTGCTCGGCTCGGCCGCCGCCCTGGTGGTGGGCCCGCCCGGGCGGGTGACGGCGTACGGCTGGGGCCTGCTGGCGGGGACGGCGGCGCTGCTGCTCCTGGCGTCCCGGCGCCCCGCCGGACGGCTCCCCTTCCTGGCCGTACTGGCCGTCGCCGGAGCCGATGTCCTGCTGCTGGTGGTCCAGCTCAGGCCGGCCTAGTACGGGTACGGGTCCATTCCAGGAGCTGCTCGGCCGGCCAGGTGTTGATCACGTGCTCGGCCGGGACCCCGCATTCCGCGGCCCGTTCGCAACCGGCCATCTGCCAGTCCAGCTGGCCGGGGGCGTGGGCGTCGGTGTCGATCGCGAAGGAGGTCCCGGCGGTAACGGCGAGGCGCAGCAGCTCCCGGGGCGGGTCCAGCCGCTCGGGGCGGCTGTTGATCTCCACGGCGGTGCCGGACTCCGCGCAGGCCGCGAAGACGGCCTCGGCGTCGAACCGGGACGGGGGTCGGGTGCGGCCGGTCACGAGCCGCCCCGTGCAGTGGCCCAGTACGTCCATCAGGGGGTTGCGCACGGCCGCCAGCAGCCGCCGGGTCATGGCGGGAGCCTCCATCCGCAGCTTCGAATGGACGGAGCCGACGACGAGGTCGAGCTCGTCGAGGAGCTCCGGCTCCTGGTCCAGCGACCCGTCGTCGAGGATGTCGCACTCGATGCCGGTCAGCAGCCTGAACGGCGCCCAGGCCTCGTTGAGCTCCGCCACCACCCGCAGCTGTTCGCGCAGCCGCTCCGGGGAGAGCCCCCGGGCGACCGTGAGCCGCGGGGAATGGTCGGTGAGCACCGCGTACTCGTGCCCGAGCGAGGCCGCGGCCCGGCCCATCGCCTCGATCGTGCTGCCTCCGTCGGACCAGTCCGAGTGCACGTGGCAGTCCCCGCGCAGCGCCGCCCGCAGGGCGGTGGCGGCGGGCGTGGCCGGCGGGCCCTGGGGGAGCGCGGCGACCTCGTCCTCCAGCTTCTGCAAGTAGGCCGGGACGGCTCCGCCGAGCGCCTCCCGCACCACCTGGGCGGTCTTGGGGCCGATGCCCTTGACCGCTTCCAGGGAGCCGGCGGCCACGCGCTCGGCCGTCTCCCGCTCGCCCAGGTGCTGGACGGCGGCCGCGGCTGTACGGAAGGCCCGTACCCGGTAGGTGGGCTCCTGGGCGCGCTCCAGCAGGAACGCGATCCGGTCCAGCGCCGCCACCGGGTCCATCGGCCCACCTCCTGCCTTCCGGACCCAGTGTCCGGTGATCCGGCTGGTTACGCCTCTTCCGGGACGGCGGCGTCGAGCGCGGCGGTGAGGCGGTTCAGGCGGGCCTGGAGCTCGAGGATCTCGGTCAGCTCGAAACCGGTCGCGGCCGCGATCCGGCGCGGGACCTCCACGGCGCGGGCGCGCAGCGCGGCGCCCTCCCCGGTGAGGCGGGCGCGGACGGACCGCTCGTCCTCGGTGCTGCGCTCGCGGCGGACCAGGCCGGCCGCCTCCAGCCGCTTGAGCAGCGGGGACAGGGTCCCGGAGTCCAGGCGCAGGTGCTGCCCGATCTCCTTGACCGGCAGTTCGCCGTGCTCCCACAGCACCAGCATCACGAGGTACTGCGGGTAGGTGAGGCCCAGGTCCTTGAGGACCACGCGGTACAGACCGCCGAAGGCGCGGCTCGCCGCGTTCAGTGCGAAGCAGATCTGGCCGTCCAGGCGAAGGAAGTCCTGGTCGGGGTGGAGTGCGGTCGGCTTCTCGGTCATGGACACCAGTGTACCCGGGGAGGGGATGCGAGGCATTTAATTGTGCGCAACTGAATTGCGTGCTCTAATGGTGGAGCGCGGTCGACCACCGGCCGCCGCAACGGACATTTCTGCGAGAGGAACTCCGATGGACGCGCTGTACACCGCTGTCGCCACTGCCAACGGCCGCGAGGGCCGCACCGTCAGCTCCGACGGCCGGCTCGACCTCGCGCTCGCCATGCCGCCGGCGCTGGGCGGCAACGGAGAGGGCACCAACCCCGAGCAGCTCTTCGCCGCCGGGTACGCCGCCTGCTTCGCCAGCGCGCTCGGCCTGGTCGGCCGGCAGGCCAAGGTCGACACCAGCGAGGTCTCCGTCACGGCCGAGGTCTCCATCGGCAAGGACGGCGCCGGCTTCGGCCTGGCCGCGGTCCTGCGCGTCGAGCTCCCCGAGTCCCTCGCGGGTGAGACGGGCGCCCTGCTGGTCAAGCAGGCGCACGAGGTCTGCCCGTACTCCCGTGCCACGCGCGGCAACATCGACGTGGACCTCGTCATCGAGTAGACGACAGGCGGCCCGATACGCCGGCCGGCCGGCGCCGCGGGTCCGGCCGGCCGGAGATGCCGGGCCCGCGGCGGGCGGCGACCATGGAGGGGCATCGCCCCGCACGGGGGTCGTCCGCCCGGGAGGCGCCAGTGGCGCACACCTATGCAACAGACGTACTGGTCGTGGGCGCGGGTCCGGTCGGACTGACCGCCGCCGCCGAGCTCCGCAGGCGCGGGGTCTCCTGCCGGATCGTCGACCGGCTGCCCGCCCGGCTCCCCTTCGCCAAGGCGGTGGGCATCCAGCCGCGCACCCTGGAACTGTGGGACCGCACGGGACTGGCCCGCGCCGCCATGGAAGCCGCCGTCCCGATGCGCGGGCAGCTCGCCTACCTCAACGGCGCCGAACAGCTCCGCCTCGACTTCCGGCTGCCGCCCGAGGTGCCGTACGGGTTCGCCGCACTGCCCCAGTACGAGACCGAGCGCATCCTCGACGAGTTCCTCGCCCGTTTCGGGACCGCCGTCGAGCGCGGCACCGAACTGGTGTCGTTCGCGCAGGACGCCGACGGGGTGACCGGCCGGCTGCTCACCCCCTCCGGCGCGGAGGAGGAGGTACGCGCCCGGTACCTGGTGGGCTGCGACGGCGCCCACAGCATCGTCCGCAAGGGGCTCGGCCTCAGCTACGAGGGCGGAGCCTTCCCCGAGGAGTTCATGCTCGCCGACGTGGAGGTCGACTGGGACCTGCCGCACGGCTACGCCGTCCGCTCCATGCACCGCGACGCCGCCGGCGCGATCGACGACGTGCTGGTGTGCATCCCGCTGCCCGGCCGCGGCCGGTACCGGGTGTCGATGCTGGTCCCTCCCGAACTCTCCACCGCACAGCAGGCCGACGCGGTCTTTGGCGGCGTCGCGCACGGCCTGCAGACCGGCCGGGCCCCCGCACTCCCCGACATCCAGACCGTCCTGGACCGGCTGTCACCGCAGCCCGCCAACGCCTCGAACATCCGCTGGGCCTCGGTGTTCCGCATCAGCCACCGCATCGTGGACCGGTACGCCGACGGCCGGGTCTTCGTCGCCGGGGACGCCGCCCACATCCACCCGCCGACCGGCGCCCAGGGCATGAACACCGGTATCCAGGACGCCTGGAACCTCGCCTGGAAACTCGCCCTCGCGGTCGACGGCCGGGCCCACCCCGGCCTGCTCGCGAGCTACGACACCGAACGCCGTCCGGTCGGCGAGGAGGTCGTCGGCCGCACCGTCCGGCACGCCGAAGCGGGCGTCCAGGCCGACCCGGACGACCCGGAGACCGTGATGCTGCGCGAGGCCCAACTGCTCGTCGCCTACCGGGGCAGCCCGATCGTGGACCCGCCCGGCGAGGGTCCCGGGCCGCGGCGGGGGGACCGGGCACCCGACTGCGGAGGCCTCACCGGCCCGATCGCCGCCTACCCGCTGCGCCTGTACGACCTGCTGCGCGAGCGCGGACACGTCCTGCTCGTCTACGCAAGCGACCCGGGGGCCGGCCAACTCGCGCGGACGGCACGGGAGTCCTCGGCGGGCCGGATGGAAGCCTGCGCGATCCTCGGCCCCGACGCCCCCGCCGAGACGACCGGCCTGCCCGAATACCGCGACACCGGCGGCGAATTCGCCCGCGTCTACGCCGTGGACGGCCCGGCGGCCTTCGTGATCCGCCCGGACGGCTACCTCGCCGCGCGCCTCGCCCCACCCGACCCGCAGGCGCTGGCGGCCCACCTCGCGACCACCTTCGCCCCGGGCTCCGCGCGGTAGTACCCCGCCCGAAGACACCGGCCGACAGGCCGTTTTGGAATGCCGGAAGATCCTCAATACGATCCGGCGATGATCACAAGAAAACGGCTTGCGGCCCGGGCGTGCGGACTGCTCGCCGCCCTGGCCGTCGGGCTCTTCCCGGCGAGCGCCACCGCCGCCGACGGGCCGACGGCGAAGGAACCCCCGAAGGTCGACCTCGTCCTCGACGTCAGCGGCTCCATGCGGGCCAACGACATCGACGGCCAGTCCAGGATGGCCGCCGCGAAGCAGGCCTTCAACGAGGTCATCGACTCGGTACCCGACGAAGTACGGCTCGGCATACGCACCTTGGGCGCCACCTACCCCGGTGAGGACAAGGCCCTCGGCTGCAAGGACACCCAGCAGCTGTACCCGGTGGGCCCGCTGAACCGGACCGAGGCCAAGACCGCCGTCGCGACGCTCGCCCCCACCGGCTGGACGCCGATCGGCCCCGCCCTGCTCGCCGCCGCCCAGGACCTCGACGGCGGAGAGGGCACCAAGCGGATCGTGCTCATCACCGACGGCGAGGACACCTGCGCCCCGCTCGACCCGTGCGAAGTCGCCCGCGACATCGCCGCCAAGGGCATCCACCTGGTCATCGACACCCTTGGCCTGGTCCCGGACGCCAAGATCCGCGCCCAGCTCACCTGCATCGCCGAGGCCACCGGCGGGACGTACACCTCGGTGCAGCACACCGCCGAACTCTCCAGCAGGGTGAAACAGCTCGTCGACCGGGCGGCCGAACCGGTCGTCAACCCCGTGGCCACCGAGGGCGCGAAGCAGTGCGCGAACGCCCCCCAGCTGAAGCCCGGCCTCTACAGCGACCGCGAGACCTTCGGAGAACACCGCTGGTACCGGGTCGACGTCCGCCCCGGCCAGGAGCTGCGCGCCTCGGTGAGCATCGCCGCCGACCGCGCCGTCGACAACGACTACGGCGTCCTGCTGCGCGCCACCACCGTGCACGGCCGCGAGATCGTACGGGGCTCGGAGGCGGGCGACGGCCGCACCGACGTCCTGTCCGCCGGCCTGCGCTATCCGAAGGCCGAGGCGGACGGAACCGACGACGACGCCGAGGCGGCCGCGGAGACCGTCTGCCTCCAGGTCAGCAACTCCTTCTCCGCCCCCGCCTCCGTCAAGACCACCCCCGGCATGCCCGTCGAACTGACCATCGACGTGGTGGACGGTCCCGACGAGGCGTCCGACGCAGCCGCCTTCGGGCTCGGCCGCGGCTGGTGGCTGCTGGCCGTCCTGGCCCTCGTCGGGCTGGCCGCCGGTGTGGTGTGGGGCTGGATCTCGCGCTGGCGCATCTCCGTCTGGAGGACCAACTGATGCGTACCGTACGCACCCTGACCGCCGGCATGCTGGCCGCGGCCGCCGCCCTCACGGTGACGGGAACGGCCCTGGCCGACACCCCCTCGGCGAGCCCCAGCACCCGCTCCACGTCCGCCGGGCAGGAGGCCGCGCCGACCGAGGCGGGCACCGGCTTCCGGACCGCGGCGGCGTTCCGCCCGGGGCAGAAGGCCACGGCCGACGCGTCCACCGGCGACTACCTCTACTGGGTCGTCCCCGTCGACGCGCAGCAGCGGCTGACCGTGCAGGCCGCCGTCACCCTCCCCGAGGCGAAGAGCCGGCACGGCGCCTCGACCTGGCAGCTCGACGTCTACGACGGACTGCGCCGCCGCCAGGCGTGCGCCTACGGCACGCAGACCCGGGCCGCGGCCCCGGAAGCCGCCACGGTGGAACTGTCCTGCACCCTGCGCACGGTCCGCGCCGGAGCCGAGCAGTGGGCCAACGACCCGCTGCCGGGCAGCTACTACGTACGCCTGACCGTCGTCGACGTCCCGGAGGAGGACCTCGGCCTGCCGATCCGCGCGGCCGTCGAGGCCTCGGTGCACGAGGCCGGCGGAGCCTACGCCGTGGACGGCGCCGTCTCGACTCCGCTGGTCCCCGCCACCGTCACCGGCTCGCTGCGCGAGCCCGAGGACGGCTGGTCCGGCGGCTGGTGGTCGGACCGCTGGATCTGGACCGCGGCGGGCGGGGTGCTCGGCGCCCTCGCGGGCATCCTCGGCTACTCCCTGACGCGCGGCTCGGGCCGCCCGTCCCGGGTGCCGCCCCGCGCCTGACCGGGGCGGCGGCGCGGCAACGGCCGGGCCCCGGGGGTGCCCCGGGGCCCGGCCGTCCGTCGTGTTCCCCGTTTCCCCGTTTCGCCGTTTCACCTGTGCCGGTGCGGCTGACGGCGGGGGCATCAGCCGAGGCGGGTGAGCCTGGTCCCGAACGAGGGCTCGGCGAGCTGCTTTCCGACCGCCACCGGAACGCTCTTGGCACCCTCGCCGTCGCCCGCCGTCAGGACGGCGACCTCGGCGCCCGCCTCGGCGGTGTGCGGCAGCGGCGAGGCGCCGGGCTCGAGGGCGAGCTTCAGCTGCTGGCCCGGCACGCCGACCACGTTGAGGTCCTTGGCGGCCACGAGCGGCGTACGGCCGCCGAGCCCGTCGTCGACGTACCCGACGGTGTCGCCCTTGCGGACGACCGGAGCCGACGCGAGGGCCGTCCGCACCGCCTCGATGATCTTCTTGCTGTTGTCCAGGGCCAGCTTCAGGCTCTTCGTGGCGTTCGGGTCCGGGCCGTCGACGCGCTGGTCCATCAGCGTGCCGAGGACCAGCGGGGTCTCGTCGCCGACCGACTTGTACGCCGCCCACATCAGGGCGCCGCCGGCGGGCGTGCTGGAGCCGGTCTTGATGCCCCTGATGCTGGAGTTGAGCAGGTCGTTGTTGTTGTCGAGCGGCTGCTTCAGCCCCTCGATCGGGGCGTTCGGCATCGCCACGATCGCGCGGAACACCTCGTCCTGCATGACGGCCTCGGCGAGCTTCAGCTGGTCGGAGGCGGTGCTGACGGTGCCGGCGTCCAGGCCGCTGGGGTCGGTGTAGACCGTGTCCGCCATGCCGAGTTCCCTGGCGGCCGCGTTCATCTTCTCCACGAACGCCGCCTCCGAGTCGCTGCCGGTGTCCCAGCGGGCCAGCAGGCGGGCCACGTTGTTGCCGGAGGGGATCATCAGCATCTTCAGCATGTCCTGCTGGCTGAACTCGGTGCCGGCGGTGAGGCCGGCGATGCGGGACTCGTTCTCGGAGGTGCCGTCCGCCACGGTCTTCGCGTCGATCTTGATCGAGGGGCCGGGTTCGTTCTTCTTCAGCGGGTGGTTCTTGAGGATGACGTAGGCGGTCATCACCTTCGCGACGCTGGCGGTCGGGACGGGCTTCTGCTCGCCGAACGTGCCGATGTCGCCGGAGCCGGGCACGCGGATGGCGCCCTGGCCCTTGGCGGGCCAGGGGATGGACAACTGCCCGGCGACGGTGTGGCCGGTCTCGGCCGCGACGATCTTCGGGGCGGGCAGCGGGCGCAGCAGCTGCCCGCCGGCGACCCCGCCGACGAGGAGCAGGAGGATCGGGGTCCAGATCTTGACGCGCCGCAGGGCAGTGCGGCGCGGGGTCTGCGGCGGGGGCGCGGTGTTGGTGAGCTCGGCGAGCAGCTCGAGCGGGGCGGCGGGCGTTGCCGGCGGGGCCGCGGGGGCCGTGGGGGTTGTCGGGCGGGTGGCCCCGGCCGGAGCCGGGGCGGGTGCCGGGGCGGGTGCCGAGGCGTCCAACGGCTTGAGCGCGACGAACTTGCTGGTCCGCTCGGAGTCGCTCTCGCCCCCCGGCCCCTGCGCCTGGGCCTCCCCTTGACCCTGCGCCCAGGAGGGCACCCGCCGGGACCCGTCGGCGATCCCCGCCCCGGGCCTCCCGGACGAGGCCCCGGCCTCGGGCGCGCCCGAGCCGCCCGAGCCGTCGGCCTTGGCGTCGCTCCCGGGGCTGCCCGGGCTTTGGGCCTTGGCTTCGGTCGTGCCATCGAGCCGGGGCGTGGCCGCGGGCTTGCCGGTGTTGGCCGGGGCTCCGGTCGCGGGCTTCGCCTTGGGCCAGCCCTCGGGCCGCCGCACGGTCATGGTCTTGTCGTCCGACCGAGGTGCGGCGTCGGGCTCGGCGTCGGGCCGGGTCTTGGCGGCGGGGGTGCCGGAGTTGCCCGGGCCGGCGGCCTTGGCGGGCCCGGTCCGGGGCCGCCGCACGGTCATGGTCTTGTCGTCCGACCGAGGTGCGGCGTCGGGCTCGGCGCCGGGCCCGGTCTTGGGTGCGGGGGTGCCGGAGCTGCCTGGGCTCGCGGTCTTGGCTTCGGGCTTGGGCTCGGCCCCGCGTCTGTCCGCGTTGTCTGAGCCTTCGGGCTTGGCTTCGGGGTCCGCTTCGGGTCTCGGTGCGGCCACCGGCTTGGCTTCGGTGGTGGACTTGGGCCGGAGTGTGTCGGAGCTCTCGGTGCCTTCGGTCTCGGTCTCGGTCTCGGTCGCGGGCTTGCCGGCGTTGCCCGGGGCTTCGGGCGTCGCCTTGGCTACGGATTCAGCCTTCGGTCCGCTCGCGGATACGGGCTTGGCCTTGGGCCCGGCCTCGGGCTGTGCCTCCGGCTCACGGGCTGCGGGGGTGCGGGGGTCCCTGGTGTTCTGGGGCTCGGCCCGGCCCTCGGGCTCGCTCTTCGCAGCGCCCGGGCCTGCTTTGGGGTCTGCGGCCTCGGCTGCCGTCTTCGCTTCGGCCTGTGCGTCGGGTTCGCTCGGCGGCTCACCCTTGGGCTGTGACGATGCCTCGGCTTCGCCTTCAGCCCCGGCCTTGGCCTGGGGTGCAGGCTCGGCCCCCGCCTGCGCCCCGACCGTGTCGTCGGCCTCGGCCTCGGCCTCGGGGGCGGTTTCGGGCGGGACGGGGTTCGAGGCCAGGGGGTTCGTCTCCTCGGCTTCCGGATTGTCCGGGGAACCGCCCGCCGCCGTTGTCGCCTTCATCCCAGCCCCGCCTTGCCCTCGTACCCGGCTGCCGCCGGTCTTGCCAACACGACCGGCGCGGCCCTCCGTGGAGCCGCGCCGATGTGCTAGATGCCCGCAGGTCCCGGCGCGTTCCACCGGCCCGAGGCTGTGACCGTTTGGTCATATTCGATGGGCCTTTTGCGAGGAGTACGCCTCCGGTTCGGGCAGTCGCCCCGCGGGCCAGCCCGTGTTGCCCGAGAACGTGAGGCGCAGATGGCGGACCCCGCCGCCGGCAGGGGGACGGCGACGAGGCCGCTGCCTTCGGCGTGGACAAGCGCTCCCGTCGGTGGAGCCGAGCACCGAGACGGTCTGGGTGCGGGCGCCCCACGCGGCAGGGAGCCCGAGGACCAGCCGGCCCACCGTACGCTCGGCGCCGAAGTCCACGGTCAGGGACTGTGGGAAGGCGTGGTTGGCACTCTCCCGGTACGTGCCGGTCTGAACGCAAAAGATCGGTGCAGTAGCGCAATAGGGCTGTGTCGAGGTGCGTGGGGATGCGGACGCCCACCGCCTACGCCGGGTGAGTACCGCTACTCATGACCGTGCCGCGAGGGCCGCCGACGATGGAGCACACCACCACCGCACCACTCCGAACGGGGTCGTCCATGCTCAGCCGATTCGCCGCCGCCGTCGTACCCGCCTTCGGAACCCTGACGGTCAGCGCCGACCCCGGGGCGCGGCCCGCCGCGGGCAGCATCCTCGTCGCCAACCACACCTCCCTCGCCGATCCCGCGGTGGTCGTCGCCGCGCTCCGCCGGTACGGGATCGAGCCGGTCATCCTGGCCACCGGCGGCCTGTGGCGGGTGCCGCTGCTCGGGGCCGCCCTGCGGCGCGAAGGCCACATCGCCGTCCACCGCGGCACCCGGCGGGCCGCCGACTCCCTCGACGCGGCGGCCGCCGCCCTCGCCGCGGGCCGCAGCGTGCTGCTCTACGGGGAAGGCGGCCTGCCCGGCCGCCGCGACGCGGGCGAGTCCGCTCCGGGGCCCTTCCGCAGCGGCCTGGCACGGCTCGCCGCGGCGACCGGCGCCCCGGTCGTGCCCGTGGGCCAGGCCGGTGCGCGCCGGCTGTGTTCGGGCGGCCGCGTCAAGCAGCTCGCGGGAGCGCTGACCGCCCCGCTGCGCCGGCCGGGCCTGCACGTGCACATCGGCTCGCCGCTCCGCCTCCCCGACCGGGTGCCCGAGGCGACGGAGCGGGCCCGCGAGGCGGTCACCGTCGCCTGGCGCACCGCGGCGCTCAGGCTCGGGGAGTCCGTCAGCGCGTGATGTGCGCCAGGACCACCCGGGCCCCGGCCTCCCGGTCGGCGTCGGTGTCGATGAGGGACACCATCAGCGGGCTGCTGCCCGTGGGGCCGCCGGCGGTCGCCCGCAGCCGGTAGCGCTCGACGCGTACGGCCTCGCGGGCGAGCGGGCCGCCGCCGGTGGCCATCGAGGCGGGCAAGTGGTCGTTGGCGACACGCAAGGCGGCCGGGCGCCAGGTGCCCGACGCCGGGTCGAAGCGCTCCAGCAGGAAGCCCGGTCCGCTGCCCGGCCGGTCGCCCGGTTCGCCCACGAGGGACTCCATCTGGAAGGCGACCAGCAGATGCCGGTACTCGGCGGAGTTCCCGTTCCGCAGGGTCACGGTGAACTCCTGCGCCGCGCCGCCGCGTACGAGGGCGAGCCCGCCGCCCCGGGTGCCGACCGAGGCCCGCAGCCGGGTCGGGGCGGCCGGCGGCTGCGTGGCGGGCGTCGTGGCCGGGGGGGGGGACGCGGAAGGGGACGGGGACACGGGGACCGATGGGGAGGCCGAGGCGGAGGGGGAGGTCGGGGCGGAGGGGTCCGGAGTCGCCGTCGCCGATGCCGGAGCGGTGGGGGAGCCGGAGAGGGACGCCGCCGGGGTCCCGGCGTCCTTGTCCCCGCATCCGGCCAGGCCGGTCATGCTCGCCAGCAGCACGGCGGCCGCGGCCGCGGCGGTCAGGGCCCGGCGGCGTTCGGCGGATGGGGGCATGGGAATCGGTTCTCCTCGGGGTGAGCTGAGGGAGGAACCTAACAAGCGCGCGCCGCGCCGACGAGGCCGGTCGGGCATCGGAGCGGAGACGGTTCGGTCACGCCGCCGCGGCCCCCGCCCCCGTCGCCTCCGCCCGTCGCCCCACCGCTCAGGTGAGGGGCTTCTCGAAGCTGAAGGCGGTCACGGCCATCCGCTCGCGGAAGTAGAAGCGGTGCGCGTCGGTGCGCTGGGTGCCGGAGTCCAAGGTGAGCGCGGTGCAGTCGGCGGCCCTGGCATGGCCCTCGAGGTGTGCGAGCAGCGCGTGGCCCACGCCGTTGGAGCGGGCGGTGGCGGCGGTGACCAGGTCGTCGACGTACAGCTTGCGGACCAGGTAGGTGTTCGCGACGATCCGCCAGGCCGCCGCGCCGACGCACACGCCGTCCTCGTCGTAGGCCGCGGTGAACCGCAGCCCCTGGCTCTGGCCCTCCGCGAGGATCGAGCGGAACAGGTCCTCGGTGAGGTGGGGGCGCAGCTCGAGCAGCACGGGGAGCAGGTCGTCGGTCAGCCGCGGGTCGCCGGGCTCCAGGTCGATGATCTTCATGGGCCCCAGCCTAAGCGGGACCGGCCGTACTGGAGGAGCCCGGGGCGGAGTGCCGTCTGGCGCCGCTCCCGCCGATATGTCGGAATGGGAGGGACCGCTGTCAGCGGGCGGAAGGAACGGCACCCCCATGAAGTACATGCTGATGCTCCTGGGCAAGCAGGCCGACTACGACGCCATGGCGGGCCGGCCGGGCGGCGACGGTCCGGCCTGGTCGCCGGCCGACCTCAAGGCGATGGTCGAGCACATGGAAGCGCTGAACGCGGAGCTGGTCGCGGCGGGCGAGTGGGTCGACGCCCAGGGGCTCGCCGAACCCCGCCAGGCCCGCCTGGTGACCGCCGGGGCCGACGGCGCACCGCACGTGTCCGACGTGCCGTACGGGGAGACCAGCGCGGTGCTCGCCGGGTACTGGGTCGTCGATGTCGCCGACTTCGACCGGGCGGCCGAGATCGCCGCCCGCGCCTACGCCTGCCCGATCCCCGAGGGCGCGCCGAACTATCCCGTCGTCGTCCACCCGGTGGGCGAGGCCCCGGTGCAGGGGGACGGGTCCTGATCACGGACTGTGCCGTCCGCATGCCGGATGGTGGTCACCGCTGTCAGTGGTACCGCCTAGTCTTGATCCAGTGAGCCCGACCGATGACCACCCGGCCCCCGAGCGCCCCCTCGCCGAGATCAACGCCGATATCCGCGGCCTCTTCGCCCGAGCCGAAGGCCGCCTGACCGACAGCGAGCGCGTGCGGCACGCCATGCTGCTGGCGGAGTGGGCCGCGGCGATACGCGCGTCGGTCGTGCCCGCCGCGTAGCCGAGGCCGCGTGCGGCCGGCCAGGCCGCCGCTCCGGCATTCCGCGCCATCTAGTGCTGTGGCCGGCAAGCCTTCCCGGTCACAGCACTAGCCGCCCGCACCCGCAGCGCGTTCCCGCAGCCGCCGCTTGTCCGGCTTGCCGCGCGGGGTCCGCGGGATCGCCCGTTCCCAGAACACGGCGGTCGGGCGGTGCGCCGGGGACAGCGCCTCCTCCACCAGGTCGCAGGCCTCGTCCGCGATTCCGGCGCCGGGCGTGCACCCCGGCGCCGGCACCAGGAAGGCGCACACCTCCTCACCGGTGACATCGCTGTGCCGGCCCACCACCGCGGCCTCGCCCACGGCGGGATGCCGGGCCATCGCGGCCTCCACCGGTACGCAGTACACGTTGTCCCCGTCCACCATCACCACGTCCTGGACCCGGTCGTCGAGGTACAGGTAGCCGTCGTCGCCGAGGTGGCCGAGGTCCCCGGTCCGCAGCCATCCGTCGCGCAGCGCCGACGCCGTCAGATCGGGCCGTCCCCAGTAGCCGGCCATCATGGCCCCCGACCGCATCCACACCTCGCCCGTCGTCCCCGGGGGCACCGCGACGCCGTCCTTGTCGCGCACCTCGACCCGCACCCCGGCCACGGGCCGCCCCACGGAGGCCAGCAGCTCCGGCCGGCCGGCCACCGCCGCGGCGTGGTCCGCCGGGGTGAGGCGGCTGATCACCGCCGCCTCGTTCATGCCGTAGCCCTGCTGCCACCGGCCGCCCCAGCGGGTCACCGCCTCCCGCAGCCGCGCGGGCAGGATGGGTGAATCCCCGTACGAGACCGCTTCCAGCCCCGGCACGCCCGCGGCCGTCACGGGATCGTCCAGCAGCCGGTACACCATCGAGGTCGTCAGGTACGTCGACACCCGCCCCAGCCGCCGGCAGGCCGCGGCGAAGTCCCGAGGCGTGAACGGGGCGAGGACCTCCACCCGGCCCCCGGCCCGCAGCTGTTCCAGGGACCGCCCTCCGGACCGCTGGGCCAGCGAGGTGACCGACAGGTAGACGGGGTCCGCCCGGTCGGGGTCGGCCGCCCGTGCGGTGGTGCGCGCGGCCATCGCGCGGAAGGTGGAGGCCACCCCCTTGGGCAGGCCCGTCGTACCGCCCGTGTACGTCACCCGGGCCACGTCGTCCTCCCGCGCCCGTACGTCCACCGGCACGGGCTCGCGGCCGGCGGCGCGTCGCAGCAGCTCGTCCAGCCCCAGCCGGGGCGCGCCCGTGTCGGGCACGGGGGTGTCGTGCAGCACGAGGTCCGGGCGGCAGTCGCGCAGGATGAACTCCAGTCCGTACAGCGCCGGCCCGGCGACCACCTGGGTCAGCCGCGCGCCCAGGACGTGCGCGGCCAGCCGTACCAGCAGGACCTCGGACCGGTTCTGCCCGGCCACACAGGCGAGCCCGGATCCGCGCCCGACCCCGGTCTCCGCGAGCACCCCGGCCAGCCGGTAGGTGTGCTCGCGTACGTCCGCGTACGACATGAGCGCGGGCCCGGTGCCGATCGCGGGGCGGTCCGCGTACCGCTCCCATGCCCCTGTCAGTTCCGTGACGTACCGTGCGGCCACCATCGGCCACCTGCCTCTCCGCCCCCGTCAGGGGGCTGATCGGGTGAACTCCCGCAACCAGCGGTGCGGCGACGCGTTGATCAAGGCGCTCACCATCGTGCACTCGTGCAACAGAAGGACCAATGATGATCAAGAAGATTATGGCCACCGCCGCCGCCACCGCTTCCCTCGTCGGCGCGGGCGCCGCGGTCGCCGCCCCGGCCATGGCCATCGGCAACGACAACGGCGTCAACACCGTGAACGGCAACGGTGCTTCGCAGGTCTACGGCAACCAGAAGACCCACGGCGACCTGAGCCCGCAGCTCGGCCTGGTCCAGGGCACCCTGAACAAGCCCTGCATCGGCCTGCCCGCCAAGGTCAACGCCCAGTCGCTGGTGGGGCTGATCAACGTCGGCGTCCAGGACATCAACGTCCTGTCCAACCCGATGAACCAGCAGTGCACCGAGAACTCCACCCAGGCCAAGGGTGACGAGCCGCTCTCGCACATCCTCAGCAACATCCCGGTCCTGTCGGGCAACCTCTCGGCCGGCAGCTGACCCGGTTCCCTCTGCGAGCCGGGGCCTCCGACGCCCGCGCGAGTGCCCACGGGGCCCCGGCTTGTTCCACCCGGATCCGACCCTCCCGCAGGCGTACGGCGGCCCCGAGGCCGCCGGGACGGGCACCGGTCCTCACGTCACAGAGCCTCTCGTCGGCCGGGCGAGAGGCTCTCTGACGTCAGGGGCCGGTCCGAGACCCGGTCAGAAGGGGGGCCGGCAGGGGCAGCCGCGGGAGCCGCTCACAGAGCCGACCTCGTGACATTTGCCCGCCGTGCTCCCCTCGGAGGCGGCGGGTTCTTGCATGCCCGGAGCGCCGGTGTCTAGCGTCGGGACATGACCACCGAGCCGCAGCGCTTCGAGATCCTGTTGGTACCCGAGCACGTCAAGAACCGGAGCGGAGCAGCCCCCCGGGCGGACCACCCCCTGCGATCGGCGGTGGTCGAGGCGACCGGCAAGACGGGCGCCTCCGGCTACCCGCGGTACGTCGGCGAGGGGATGGAGGCCGACATCGACCCGGCCACCCGCACGGTCGAGGCCGTGTTGGTGGACGGATCGGAGCTGGACCCCGGCATGACGGCCCTCATCGCCCCGGAGACGGGGAAGGGCGCGGCGGGCCGGCGGCGGTAGGCCCGGCCGGCGCAGGGGGCGTTCACCGCCGGTCCGGGCCCTGCCGCCGCGCCCCGGGCGGCGGGCCCTGTCAGGAGCCGTCGGCGAACACCGCGTAGACATCGCGCCGGCCCGCGTACTCGCTCAGGTTCCAGATCACGGACTCGCGGTAGGCCCAGTCGGCGGCGTCGGCGCTGTGGAAGCTGAGGTCCTCGCAACCCTTGCCGAGGCGGACCACCGTGGAGGGCACGTCGGTGCCCGAGGTGACGGTCCGCAGGCTGCCGTTGGAGCTCGGGCCGTCGCTCGCCGACAGGTAGTGCCTGGTCTTGCGCGAGACCACGCCCTGGATCTTGCCCTGCTTGACCGTGATGGCCTCCGTGGCCGTGGTGGAGGCGAGCCCCCGGGTCGTGTAGTCGAGCGGCCAGCGGACGACCTTGGGCAGGGCCACCGTCCTTCCGTTGCCGTTCCACCCGTCCCCGGAGTAGTCCACCACGGGACTGGTCAGGCTCGTCGCGTACTCGCTCACGGTGAGGCTGTCCGGACTGGAGGCGCGGTCGAGGCCGATCGCCGAGAAGCGCAGCAGCGTGCCCGTGTTGTCGTAGGCGGCGCACTGCGGGAGGACGAAACGGTAGTCGTAGGCGTGGTAACTGCCGTCGGACTGGCGCCCGCAGGCGTCCGGGCGGCCGGTGCTGACCTCGAGGATGCTGTCCAGGTCGAAGACCCGCAGGCCCTTGTAGGTGTCCACGACGTACAGCCGGTTTCCGTACCACATGATGCCGCCGGCGTGCTTGCGGACCGGCTCGTAGGTGAAGGTGCCGCCGGCGCCGCGCACCGGCTCCACCAGCAGCACGTGCCGGTAGACGGGAGCGGCGGCCGAGGTGTGGTCGACGAAGCTGACGCGGATGCCCTTGTCGAGCGGGAAGTCGTCGACACCGTTGTCGTCGGGGTCGGCCTCGAAGTACCAGGAGACCATCACCACCCGCTTGCCCCCCGCGGGCCACAGGCCGGCGCCGAGCGCGTCGGCGCTGGTGGTGATGCCCTGCGGGATCCACTCGACCGCGTCCTGGTCGCCCGGGTTCCAGGTGAAGCCGTGCGAGAAGCCGCCGACCCCCGCGGGGGCCGAGGAGAGGCGGGTCGCCTCGCGGTTGGCGACGGCCAGCACATCGGTGACCTGTGCGCGGGGCAGGATCCGGGCCAGGCCCGCGATGTGCTCGGCGAACTGCCCGGACGAGTTCGAGGTGCGCTCGGCGAGCGTGAACTGGCCGGGCGTGATGGTGGCCGCCTCGGCCGTGGCGGGGGCGAGGGCGGTGCCGGCGGCCGCGACGAACGGCGCGGCCGCGAGTCCCCTGATGATCGTCCTGCGTGACATGGTCATGTGCCGAGAATGTAGGTCTTCGGTTCGTGGCGGCGCAAACCCCGATCACCCGGCTCGGGCGCGGTGGCTGACGAGCACTCATGGCCGATCCCGGCACGGGGAAGGCCCGGCCTCCTGCGGCACGTGCGCCGGAGGAGGCCGGGCCCGACGGGGCCGGTGCTCAGTGGAACAGCATGGAGGCGTCCCCGGCCGGGGTGGCGACCGACCCCGGACACAGGAAGCTGCCCGAGGTCTTGGTCGCCGTGAAGGCCCTGTTGGTGTACTTCCGGGTGGTTCCGTTCCTGTCCCACACGAGATTCGTCGCCTTGTACCGGCAGGAGATGAAGCTCTGCCTGCCCGTGATGTCGATGGCGTCCGTCCTCGCCACGGCGCCGGCGTCGTCGAAGGTGAAGGCGGGGTTGTTGTTGAGGGTGGCGGTGATGCCGCCGCTGCAGGCGAGGTTGCCGCCGGGTGCGTTGATCGTGGTGCGGTCGACGGCGAGGGCGCTCGGCGGGACGGCGCTGGTGCTCGCGTTGGTCCAGGTGCAGGTGCTGCCGGCGACCACGATGACCCCGTCCACCTTCTGGTCGACGGTGGGACCCGCCGCGATGGCGGCCGAAGTGCCCGCGACGGTCGCCGCGATCGCCAGTGCGGCGAGTCCTGTGAGCGTGGGGATGTGCCTCATGTCGCTCCTCCTTGCCACGTCCTTGTGGGGGTGATGCGAGGGCCCGGAGGCCTCGCGGGAGTGCGTGCGGGAGTGCGTCAGGGAGAGTGGCACAGGGACCTTGAATTGTCAGGTGCAGCTCAAGGACTGGCTTGAAGCCGCCTCTCGCCCTTGGGGGTGAGCGTATTGAACGTCTCGATCGATAACTCGCGAAATCGGCCCGTCTATTCGATTGTTATGTGCGTTCACCCTTGACGGCGATCGGTTTCGCCCAAACGATGGTGCCCGTTCACCCCACCCCTTCCGTACGAGGCCCCGTAGGAGCCGTGCCATGTCGCGCACTTCACGTCCGTTCCGCATAGCCGCCGCCACCGCGACCCTCACCGCCCTCGGGCTTCTGGCCACCGCCTGCGGCGACGGCGACGGTTCCGGCAAGGCCGCCGGCGGCACCGCCGCCCAGCCCGTGGAGATCACCTACTGGTCCTGGATGCCGGGCACGAAGCAGACGGCCGAGGCCTTCAACGCGAGCCACGACACCATCAAGGTCAAGTTCGCCGAGGTGCCCGCGGGCCAGTCCGGCGGCTACGACAAGCTCGCCGCCGGCGTGAAGGCCGGAAACGGCCCCGACGTCATGAACATCGAGTACCAGGCCATCCCCGACCTCGTCACGCAGGGACTGCTCGCCGACTCCTCCAAGCTCCTCGGACCCACCGTCAAGAAGCAGCCGGAACAGGTGCAGGCCCTCGTCACCCTCGGCGGCAAGCAGTGGGCCGCGCCCTTCGACGTGGGCCCCCAGATGCTCTACTACCGCAAGGACCTCTTCGAACAGCACAAGATCGCCGTCCCCACGACCTGGGCGGAGTTCAGAACCGCCGCCGAGGAGGTCAAGAAGGCCGACCCCGAGGCGCGCATCACCTCGTTCTGGGGCGACGAGGCGGCGACCTGGGCGGGCCTGGCCCAGCAGGCCGGTGCCAAGTGGTACGGCACCGAGGGCGACGCGTGGAAGGTGAGCATCAACGACGCCGCCACCAAGAAGGTGGCCGCGTACTGGGGCGACCTGGTCAAGAACGACCTGGTCTTCAACCACAAGGCGTGGAGCCCGGAGTCGACCAAGGCGGCCGCCGAGAACAAGGTGTACACCCGCCTCGGCGCATCCTGGAGCGCGGGCAGCCTGAAGACCGAGCAGGCCAAGCAGGAGGGCAAGTGGGCCTCCGTCGCCCTTCCGGGCTGGGGTGACGGGAAGATCGGCATGGTGGGCGGCTCCTCCTTCGCCGTCATCAAGGACAGCAAGAAGGCGGAGGCCGCCGCCGAGTTCGTCAAGTGGGCCACCACCAGCCCCGAGGCCGTCAAGGCCCGGCTCAGCCTGGGCACCTCCAGCGCCATGCCCGCCGACGCGGCGCTGCGCGAGACGGCCAAGGCCTCCTTCGACACCAGGTTCTACGGCGGCCAGGACATCTACGCCACCGCCGCCGAGCAGGTCCCGAACATCGCCACCGGCTGGATCTGGAGCCCGGTCCACAACGCCACCTCGGTCGAACTCGTCGCCGCCCTCGCCAAGGCCCAGGACGGCAACTTCGCGCCCGCCTTCGACACGGCGCAGGCCGCGGCCCAGAAGCTGATCAACGACCGCGGTCTGAAGCTCGCGAAGTAGCAGGCCGGGCGGCCGGGCCCGGCACGCGCCCGCACCGCGCCGCGCGCCACCGGGCCCCCGCTCCGGCCCCGCCCACCCGCTCCCCGTCCGTCCTCACCCGCCCCGGAGGTGCCCCGGTGACAGCACCGTTCGCCCCCAGCAGCACGCGGCGCCCAGGCCGCGGCCGGCGCGGTCAACGCACCGCCGCCGCCCTGCTCATCGGACCGTTCGTCCTGCTCTTCCTCGCCGTCATGGTCGTCCCCATCGGGTATGCCGCCTACCTCAGCCTCTTCCGGGAGCAGTCCTCCGGCCTCGGGTTCGGCGGAACGCGGACCTTCTTCAGCGGCATCGACAACTACGTCCGGGCGCTGACCGCCCCCGCCCTGCAGAAGGGCTTCCTGCACATCGCCGCCTACTGCGCGGTCTACATCCCCGTCATGATCGGCGGGGCGCTGGTCCTCGCCCTGCTCATCGACTCGACCCTGGCCCGGGCCAAGCGGTTCTTCCAGCTCGCCGCCTTCCTGCCGCACGCGGTGCCCGGACTGATCGCCGCCATCATCTGGGTGTTCCTCTACACCCCGGGCCTCAGCCCCATCCACCAGTTCCTCGACTGGGCCGGCACCCGGGTCGACTTCTTCGGCGACGACGCCATCCTGTTCTCGATGGCCAACGCCACCGCCTGGCAGTGGATCGGCTACAACATGGTGATCTTCTACGCGGCCCTGCAGGCGATCCCGCGCGAGACCCTGGAGGCCGCGATCGTCGACGGCTCCGGTGCCCTCCGCACCGCCCTGTCTGTCAAACTCCCCATGATCCGCTCCTCGGTGGTCCTCACCACCCTCTTCACCTGCATCGGCGCCATCCAGCTGTTCACCGAGCCGGAGACCTTCCGCTACGACGCCACCGGCCTGTCGCCCGAGTGGTCCCCGACGATGTTCATCTACCAGGCCGCCTTCTCCAAGCACGACTACGGGATCGCCGCCGCGGCCTCGCTCATCCTGGCCCTGCTCGGCGCCCTGCTGTCCTTTGTCGTCACCAGGCTCGGAAACCGGTGGAAGGAAGCATGAGCACCCTCACCGCGGACAAGACCACGCACCCCGCGCCCGACGGCGCCCCGCGCCGCCGCCCCCCGCACCCGCCCCGCCGCCCGCGCACCGGCGGCCGGATCCTCGCCTCGAAGGCCGCGGTCAACGGCATCCTCGTGCTGATCGCCCTCTACACCCTGATGCCGCTCACCTGGCTGTTGTTCGCCGCGACCAAGAACAACGCGGACCTCTTCGGCAGGCCCGGCTTCACCCTCGGCGACTTCAGCCTGTTCGCCAACCTCGGTGACCTCTTCACGTACAACGACGGCATCTTCGGGCGCTGGCTGCTCAACAGCTTCGTCTACTCCGTCCTCGGGTCCCTCGCCTCGACCCTGCTGAGCCTCGGCGCGGGCTACGCCTTCGACAAGTACGACTTCCGGGGCAAGGAGAAGCTGTACGGCTTCATCCTCCTCGGCCTGCTGGTCCCCGCCACCGTCATCTCCCTGCCCATGTATCTGCTCGCCTCCAAGGTCGGCATCGTCAACAGCTACTGGGCCATCCTGATCCCCGGCCTGGTCAGCCCCTTCGGCGTCTACCTCTCCCGGATCTTCGCCGAGGGCTACGTCCCCGGCGAGACCCTTGAGGCCGCGCGCATGGACGGCGCCGGCGAACTGCGCATCTTCGGCTCCGTCGCCCTGCCGATGCTCGCTCCCGCCTTCGTCACCGTCTTCCTGTTCTCCTTCACCGGCAGCTGGAACAGCTTCTTCCTGCCGCTGGTCATGCTCAACGACCACGAGCTCTACCCCGTGGGACTCGGCCTGTTCAACTGGAACGCCACCCTCACCCAGTACCCCGACCAATACGCCCTGCTCATCACCGGCTCCCTGGTCTCCGTCCTGCCGCTCGCCGTGGCCTTCCTCTGCCTCCAGCGCTTCTGGCGCTCCGGCCTGACCGCGGGCGCGGTGAAGTGACCGTGACCACCACCGCGCCCGTACAGCGCCCGGGACAGCCGGCCGCCGCCGCACCCCCGCGCACCGTGCTCGCGATGGGCGCCGCCATCCACCGCACGCTCCTCGGGGCCGCCGCGCTGGAGCGGCTGCCCCGCGTCGCGGACACCGACCCCGCCGTGCTCGTCACCGACTACCGGGCCGCCGACCCGGAGCTGCTCGCCCGCGCCGAGATCCTCTTCACCCACTGGGGCTGCCCGGTCCTCGACGAGGAGGCACTGCGGCGGCTGCCCGCGCTCAAGGCCGTCGTCCACGCCGCCGGGTCCGTCAAACACCACATCACCCCGGCCGTCTGGGAGCGGGGCATCACCGTCTCCTCCGCCGCGCAGGCCAACGCCCAGCCCGTCGCCGAGTTCACCCTCGCCGCCATCCTCTTCGCGAACAAGAGGGTCCTGGAGAGCGCCCGGCGCTACCGCCGCGAGCAGGGCGCGTACGAACTCCTCCCGTACTTCGCCGGACACGGCAACTACCGGCGCACCGTGGGCATCGTCGGCGCCTCCCGCATCGGCCGCCGCGTCATCGAACTGCTGCGCCCCTTCGACCTCGACGTGCTGCTGTACGACCCGTACGTGGACCCGGCGGAGGCCGCCGCCCTCGGCGTGAGTCCGCTCCCGCTCGCCGAACTCGTCTCGCGAAGCCACGTGGTCTCGATCCACGCCCCCCAACTCCCGGAGACCCGCCGCATGTTCGACGCGGAGCTGCTCGGCCGGCTCGCCGACGGCGCCACCCTCGTCAACACCGCCCGGGGCTCCCTCGTCGACACCGACGCCCTCGTAGCCGAGCTGCGGACCGGCCGCATCCACGCCGTCATCGACGTCACCGACCCCGAAGAGCCGCCCGCCGGCTCGCCCCTCTACACCCTGCCCAACGTGCTCCTCACCCCGCACATCGCGGGCTCGCTCGGCAACGAGCTGACCCGTATGGCGCACTGGGCGATCGACGAGGTGGAACACTACGCACAGGGCCGCCCCTTCGCCCACGGAGTCGGCCCGGACGAGCTGCTGCGCTCGGCATGACCCAGGGCTGCGGCCGGGAGCGTCCGGCACCGTGCCGCGGGGGGCGGTTGTCCCGTCGCCCACCGGGCAGGTGAGTCCGTGCGGCGGGGCGGGCCCGCCGTGCGCCCCACCGGAGGAGCTGGTTCGCGTGACGGAGCATGTGTGGAGTTTCCGGCCTGCCTCGGGCCATGTGGCGGGCACCGACCTGACGGGCTACACGGTCGAGGCGACGGACGGCCGCATCGGCAAGGTCGACCAGCACAACGACGAGGCCGGCGACGCCTATCTACTGGTCGACACCGGGGTGTGGATCTTCGGCAGGGAGATCCTCGTCCCGGCGGGCGTGGTGACCCGCGTCGACCCGGAGACCCGGACCGTCCATGTGGACGGGACCAGGCAGCAGATCAAGGCCGCCCCGGAGTTCCTCCGTGAGCGGCACCTCGGCGACCCGGCCTACCGCGAGGCGC
This sequence comes from Streptomyces subrutilus, assembly GCF_001746425.1. GTDB lineage: Bacteria > Actinomycetota > Actinomycetes > Streptomycetales > Streptomycetaceae > Streptomyces > Streptomyces subrutilus_A. The sequence goes on from NZ_MEHK01000001.1 coordinate 6,744,884, forward strand.
TGGTCACCTTCTGGGACGTGGGCCCGTACGGCGGCCCGTTCGGCGGGCACCGCGTCTGAGGGGGCCGGGTCCGAGGGTCCTCATGTGTTCTGCCGGGCGGGTTCGAGCAGGTTGGCGCGCAGGGTCGCGACCAGGGCGTCGTCCGCGCCCAGCAGGCCCGCCGCGTAGGCCCGTACGGATCCGTGCTCGCGGGTCAGGGCGGCGAGGAACAGGCGCATCACCTCGGCGGGGGCCTGCCCGAACCCCGGCCAGCCGGGCTCCTGGCCGGGGTGGTCCGCCCGCCAGTCGGCGAGCAGCCGGTCGGTCGCGAGGCCGGTGAGGGCGAAGTCCTCGACGATGACCTCCTCGCAGACCCCGAGCAGGGCCAGGACCACCGCGGCCAGCAGCCCGGTGCGGTCCTTGCCGGACGCGCAGTGGAAGGCGACCGGGCCCTGCTGGGCGGCGATCACCCGCAGGGCCGTGCGCAGTTCGCCGACGCCGTCGTGGGCCACCTCCATGTACCGCTCGGTGAGGTAGGGGCCGGTCTCCACGCCGGGGCCGAGGGCCGCCTGGTCGTACGGGCGGTGTTCGATGCTGAGGTGGTGGTAGGCGAGGGACGGGTGCTCGGGCACCCGCCCCTTCGCTTCGATCTCCCAGGAGTACCGCAGGTCGATGACCGCCCCGATGCCGAGTTCCAGGAACCGCTCCCAGTCGCCGTCCCGCAGCTTGCCCAGAGAGTCGGAGCGGAACAGCCGGCCCCAGCGCACCGAGAGGCCGTCCGCGGCCGGATAGCCGCCCAGATCACGGAAGTTGTGCAGCCGGTCGAAGTGTATGTGTCTGTCCACAGCGGCACTGTATGCCGAGCCGCGGGCACGCGACGGGCCCGGCGGTCCCGGGCGGTCAGTACGAAGTGCAGGACCAGCGCGGCCGCGAGGAAGAGTCCGGTGCGTACGGAGCAGGCAAGGCGGCCAGGACCGCGGCGGCCGGCCAGTTCCGGCGCAGGGCGGCGAGCCAGGCGGGCAGGGCCAGGGCCAGGAACAGCGCCTCGGTGTAGCCGGCGGCGAGGAACACGGCGCACGGCGAGAACAGGAGGAAGAGCACCGCACGGCGTCCCGCGTCCGGGTGGGGGAGGTGGTGGCGGGCGATGCGCGCCAGCGCCAGAACGGCGACCCCGCCCGCCACGAACGAGGTCACTGCTCCGGCGGCGGGCCAGTTCCGGTCGACACGGACCTGCGGGAAATCGTGTGAGTGCCGTCACAGTGCCGGGCCGAACCCCCGCGGCGCGCTACTCGCCGAGTACGGACAGGACGTTGCCCGCCGGGTCCTTGAACCAGGCGATCGTCGGCATGCCCTCGCCCTGGCCCCTGACGATGCCCTTGTCGTCGGAGTCGAAGCCGGGATAGCGCTCGAAGGTGACCCCGAGGGCCGTGAGCGCGTCCACGGTCTCTTCGACGTCGTCCACCGGGAAGTTGAGGACGGTGAACTCCGCCGGCCGGTGGTCGTCCTTGGGGTACACCAGCACGGTGCCGCCGCCGCCGAGGTGTAGGACGAGCATGCCGTTCTCCTCCGAGACCCGCACGCCGAGCGTCCCGCCGTAGAACTCCTCGGCCTTCCCGATGTCGTCCACCGAGAATCCGCTGAACGCCTTGCTCTCCTGGAACATGACTGCTCCCGTCACCGCGTCGGCCCCCCTCCCAGTCTCCTCCCGGCGGCTTCAGCCTGCCTCGGGGGCGAGAGGGCCCAGCACCTCCGCGAGCGAGCGGCCCGTCTCGGTGTCCCGGACGGCGGGGTCCAGCCCGGCGGCCAGCAGGGCGGCGATCCCCGGGGCGTCGCCGTGCCGCGCGCGCTCGAAGGCCTCCCGGCGCAGCGGCCGCAGGGCGCGCGGCAGCTGCCCCCGGCCTGTGGCCCACGCCCGCCGGACGGCGAAGCAGCCGGAGACGGCGCCGCCGAAGGCCAGCAGGGCCTGCTCGCGCTGCTGCTCCCGCGGGCTGTGCGGAATGCGAAGTTCCCCGTCCCGGAAGCCGACCAGGTGCCACTCGCCCCCGCACCTGACCCGTACCGGCTCCAGGACGGCGGGCGGGCCGGGCGGCCCGCAGGCGGTGCCCGAGGCCGGGAACAGGGCGGCCGCCACCAGCGGATGGAGCTCTTCCGGGGTGAGGCGGCCGGTGCGGACCAGCTGGAGGTCGGGCAGGCGGCGCCACACGGTGCCCGGGATCGTGGGCACGCCCGTGCTCGCGTACGGCGCGCCGGCATGGGCGCGGAGGCCGGCGTGCGCTCCCGGGCCGGCCGGTTCGAGCAGGACGTCGCCGCGGTACGCGCCCGGTATCCGGAACCGGGCGGCGTCCCCCGCTGCCCTCAGGCGCCGCACCTCCCGGACGATCCGGGGCAGGTCCAGGGGCAGCTTCGTGATCACGGCCTCGGGTGGCGGTCCTCCCCATGGGGAGGGCGGCCCCCAGGTGGCCAGGTCGGTCTCCACCCCCGCGGCCGCGAAGGCGGCCACGGTGTCCCCGCGGGCCTGGAGGACGGCGATCCACTCCTCCCGCGCGACGGGGTCGGCGGGGCCGGGGTCGGTGTCGGGCAGTTCCCCGGGCCCGAGCGGAGTGCCGTCCGCGAGGAAGAACGGGAGCCGCCCCGCGTCGCCCCCGCACCAGGCGCGCAGCTCCGGGGCGCGCCGGGCGTCCCAGAAGTGGCGGAAGGCGGTCCAGTCGTCGACGAGGTACTCGCGCCGCAGACCGGGGTCGTCGGCGGCCACGAAGTCCAGCACCAGCCGCTGCGGAGCGTCCCGGGCGGGGGTGCGGACGACCAGGCAGGCGGCCGGCGCGCCCGCCCGGGAGCCGGGCCCGCGCCCGCCGTGGCGGGCGAGGACGACGGTGCGGCCCCCCATCAGCATCGTGCCCGCCGCGAGCGCCCGCGGCAGGTGCCAGCGCAGCAGGTCGGGAGCCAGGTGCGCGAGGTCGGCCTCGACCGCGGCCCGTACGGCGCCGCCGTGCGAAGCCCCGATCCGCGCGGGGTCGAGCGCGATGTCCACGGCCGCCACCGCGCAGGCCTCGCGCCAGTCGCCGGCGAGCCGGGCCCCGGTCGCGCTCTCGATCATCCAGCCGGGTACGGCGAAGCGCCGTACCTGGTGCCATACGGCGAGCTCCTCCGCGGGGACCCCGCCCACCAGCGGTTCTCGGCTCACGAGTCAGCACCCTTCGAGGTGGGAGGGGATGCGGCGGAAGGGTGGCGGGGCCGGTCGGATTCGAACCGACGTCCTCCGGCTGTGCAGGCCAGGTGCGACGACCTCTGCGCTACGGCCCTGCCGCCGGTGATCATAACGACGGTCCGTCCCCACCACAGGTAGGAAATCCCCTACGTTTAACGCGTAGGGAAACACCTACCTATCGTGGGCTCATGAACATCACGCACACTTCCTTCGTCACCCTCCCCGTCGCCGACCAGGACCGGGCCCTCGCCTTCTACACCGGCGTACTCGGCTTCCAGGTCCGCGCCGACCGCCCGGTCGGACCCGGACGCTGGCTGCAGGTCGCCCCCGAAGGCGCACAGACCGTCTTCACGCTGTCCGGCCCGGGGATGGGCGATTTCACGCCCGGCTCCGCCCGGGGGATCATGTTGGTCACGGCCGATGTCGACGCCGACTGCGCGAGGCTCGCGGCGGCCGGTGTCGAGGTGACCGGTCCGGACGAGGCCCCCTGGGGGCGGATGGTTGGCTTCCGCGACCTCGACGGCAACGAGCTGATGCTGCTGACGGAGAAGGAAGGCTTCTGACGCCATGACGACGACGGGTGTCGCCGAGGACCGCGTGTTCGCCGCTCTCGCCAACGGCACCCGCCGGGAAGTCCTGCGGCTGCTGCGCGAGCGCGGCCCGCAGCCCGTCCAGTCCCTCGCCGACCACTTCGACATGCGCCGACCCAGCCTCTCCGAGCACCTGAAGGTGCTGCGGGAGGCCGGGCTCGTCTCGGAGGAACGCGCCGGCCGGCAGCGCATCTACCGCCTCGAGGCCGCGCCGCTGGCCGACGTACAGGACTGGCTCCATCCGTACGAGCGGTTCTGGCGCGAGAGGTTCAAGGGTCTGGGCGATCTCCTCGACCGCTTGCCCGAGGATGAGACATGACCTCAGCCTCCGGCCAGGGCACCGACGAGGATCTCACCACGGTCCGCGTCGACCAGTTCCTGCCGCACCCGCCCGCCAAGGTCTGGCGCGCCCTCACCGAGCCCGACCTGATCGCCCAGTGGCTCATGCCCTGCGACTTCCGCCTCGAAGTCGGCCACCGCTACACGATGACCTCGCCGCCCCGCCCGAACACGGGCTACTCCGGGACGACCGCGGGCGAGGTGCTGGCCTACGAGACCGGGCGGATGCTCGCCGTCCGCTGGCGGGACGCCTCCGCGGCCCCCGACGCCGGGCGGGCCGACTGGACCATCACGTGGACGCTCGAACCGGAAGGCCGCGGCACCCGGCTCTTCCTCGTCCACGAGGGCTTCGACCCGGACGACCCGGCCCAGATGAGGGCCCGCACCATCATGGGCGGAGGCTGGCGCAGCCACGTCACGGACGCCCTGCGCGCCGTGCTCGAACGGACCTGACCGCCGGAAAACCGGGTGCCCCCGGGCGGCTCTGCCCCGACAACGCGCCCATGCGCATACGAGCGGCACGCCCGGACGAACCGCCCCTGCTCCAGGACGTCGAGCGGGCGGCCGGGCGGTGCTTCCGGGACGGCCCTCTGACCTGCCGGGGCCCCGGACCGCGCGACGTCGCGCCGATGGCCCGCTCGAACGCGAAGGGGGCCGGGGCGTGGTCGTCGCGCAGGCGCCGGAGCCGTGGCAAGGCGGATGCCCAGATGCCGCGCACCCCCGATTGCGACGGCCGAACGGCCGGGTGTGTGCTCCGTACGAGTTCACTTGGGGTGCCCGTTCGGCCGCAGAGCCGAGTTCATGATCATCATTTTGGCTCCCGATCGTTTTGATACTGCCATCCGGCCGTGTGCGATCTGGGAGGGCAACGAAATGCAACTGACCAAGGCGTGGCGCGTGGTGGCCGCCGTGACGGGAGCCGTGCTGGTGGCCGCGGCGGCGCCGGGCCGGGCGTCCGACGCGGACGCCGCGGAGCACGGGGCCGGGCGCGCGGCGGCGGAGGCCGCCGTCACCCTGCTGGTCGGCCGGGCGGTGGACGACGGCGGACGGACGGGCGTCGGCCGCTGCGCCGTGCACACCTCACGGCCCGGATTGTGCGGCGGCTGGCGGGAGGAGCGGGTCCGGGCCACCGCCCGCGGCAACGGCACCGTCCTGCGGACGCCCACCCTCGGGGACCCCTCGAGCGACGCCCGCGCGGACGCGCTGCCCACCGACGCCGGCGCCCCGCTGGAGATCACCCTCGTGGAACCGGGACGCCTCACCGACGTCACCGTCACCGACGGCCACGGCCGCCATCTGGCCGGGGAGCTCGGCCCCGACGGCGGGCACTGGCTCAACACCGAGCCGCTGCGGGCGGGCGAGACGTACACCGTGCAGGTCGGAGCCCAGGACGCGGGCGGCACCCCGGTCGGCGTGACCATGGCCTTCCGGACCGCACCGCCCGCCGACGGAGGCCGGCTGACGGCCGAGTTCGGGCCCCGCCCCGGGACGTACGGCGCCGGGGAGATCGTCACCGCGGACCTCAGCCGCCCGGTGCCCGCCGACGACCCGCTGGCCCGCGAACGGGTCGAACAGGCCCTGCAGGTGACCTCGGAACCCCAGGTCGAGGGCGCCTGGCACTGGGTCGGCCCGTCCACGCTCCACTACCGGCCGCGCACCTACTGGCCCGCCCACACCGTGGTCCGCGTGCGCAGCGGCCTCGACGGGGTCGAGCTCGGGGACCTCGGCTACGGCGGCCCCTCCGAGCCGCTGGAGTTCACCGTCGGGGACCGGATCGAGGCGATCACCGACTCCGCCGCGCACGAGATGACCGTACGCCGCAACGGACGGGTCATCAGGACGATCCCGGTCACCACCGGGAAGCCCGGGTTCAGGACGCGCACCGGCATCAAGGTCGTGCTGCGCAAGGAGTCCAAGGTCCGCATGCGGGGCGACAGCGTCGGGATCAAGCGCGGCACCAAGGAGTTCTACGACCTGCCCGTGCGCTACGCGACCCGGGTGACGTGGAGCGGCGAGTACATCCACGCCGCGCCCTGGTCGGTCGAGGCGCAGGGCCAGGCGAACGTCAGCCACGGCTGCACGGGCATGAGCACCGAGGACGCCGCCTGGTTCTTCGAGACGGTGCGCGAAGGCGACATCGTCGAAGTGGTCAACAGCGGCGGCGAGATGATGGCCCCCTTCGACAACGGCTTCGGCGACTGGAACCTGGATTGGGCGAGCTGGCTGGCCGGCAGCGCCCTGGCCACGGCCGACGCGCGCCGGCACGGTGCGGCGCCGCTCGCACCGGCCCGCCTGCATCCGACCACCTGACCCGCCCGCCGCGAGGGCGCGCAGGCCCTCGCGGCGGTGGACGCGGCCACGGACCGGCTCCCCGGCTCCCCCTCCGTCTTCCGGGAGCCGTCCCGTCGGCTCGGTCACCGACCCGGACTGCACGGGCACGGACTGCGTAGGCCTCGCTGCGCATCGGCGGCCCGGGCGAGGCCTGCGGTCCGGGCGAGCGGCTGACCGTACGGCTCCGGCGCACCGACGGTTCCCGGCAGCAGGCGGGCGATCACGCGCGGCCCGTCGCACTGATCCCGGCGCTGCTGGAACGCACCGGCTTCCGGGACATCGGGGCGGGCGCCTCCTCGACGGTCGGGCGATGCTGGGCGAAGCCTGAGCGGAGCCGGTGCGCCGGGGGTGTGCTCTCGGCGAAAGCCCCTGGGCAGATCCCCACCGCCCGTGCTGGGGTGGGCGGATGGACATCCTGGTATTGGGCGGAACGGCATGGGTGGGCCGCGAGATCTCGCGGCAGGCGGTGGCCCGCGGGCACCGGGTGACGTGCCTGGCCCGCGGCGAGAGCGGCGAGGTCGCCGAGGGCGTCACGCTCGTGGCCGCGGACCGGCGCGAGGCGATCGCGTACGAGAGCCTGACCGGACGGGACTGGGACGCGGTGGTGGAGGTGTCCTGGCAGCCCGGCTTCGTCCGCGGCGCGCTGGAGGCACTCGGCGGACGGGCCGGCCACTGGAGTTACGTCTCCTCGGTCAGCGCGTACGCCTCGCACGCGCGGCCGGGCGCGGACGAGACGGCCGAACTGCTGCCCGCCGCCGAGGCGGACGAGCTCGGCCGCGAGGAGTACGGGCAGGCCAAGGTGGCCTGCGAGCAGGCCGCCACGGCCGCGGTGGGCGACCGGCTCCTCATCGCGCGGGCCGGACTGATCGGCGGGCCGGGCGACCACAGCGGCCGGACCGGCTACTGGGTCGGCCGCGCGGCCCGGGAGCCGCTCGCGCCGATGCTGGTGCCGGACCCGCTGGACGTGCCGACCCAGGCGGTCGACGTACGCGACCTCGCCGCGTGGCTGCTCGACTGCGCCGAGAAGAAGACGACCGGCACGTACGACGCGGTCGGCCCGCAGGTGCCCTTGGGGGAGTGGGTCGCCCTGTCGCGGGAGATCGGCGGACACACCGGCCCGGTGGTGCCGGCCGGCCGCGACTGGCTGCTCGGACAGGGGGTGGGGGAGTTCATGGGCCCGGAGTCGCTCGCCATGTGGATGGGGGACCCGGAATACGCCGGGTTCTGCGCCCGCAGCGGCGCCGCCGCAGAGGCCGCCGGCCTCCACCACCGCCCGCGCCGGGCCCTCCTGGCGGACACCCTCGCCTGGGAACGCGCAGCAGGCCTGAACCGCCCCCGCCGTGCAGGCCTCACCCCGTCCCGCGAACGCGAACTCCTGACCGCACTGGGCTAGGCCTGGGTCCGGTCCGGCGGGGCCGCGGGCCGGGCCCGCCGTCAGGGCCCACCGCCGGGACGCGACCCCGTCGCGGCCGGGTGGCCAGGCCGCGCCCCGTGTGGGGCCCCTGCCCCGGTTGCCGTGCGCCATGCCGGCGGGGCCGACCGATGGAAGATCGGGGGGCGGGGCGGGCGGTCTCCGCGTGGCACGGTGGCCGTCGGGCGCGCGGCGGGATACGACGGACGGGTACGGCGACGTCGTATCCAGCCGAGACGTCCATCCAGCCGAAGGGAGCCGGCGGTGGCCAGTGCAACCGAGGCGACCGCCTCCTCCGTCACGCTCCGCGTCAACGGCGCGGAACACGTCCTGCGGCTCGACCACCGTGTCACCCTGCTCGACGCCCTGCGCGAACGCCTCGGCCTGACCGGCGCGAAGAAGGGGTGCGACCACGGCCAGTGCGGCGCCTGCACCGTCCTGCTCGACGGGCGCCGGGTGAACGCCTGCCTGCTGCTCGCCGTCGCGCAGGACGGCGCGCACGTCACCACCGTGGAAGGGCTCGCCGACCCCTCCGGATCCCTGCACCCGCTGCAACAGGCCTTCATCGACCGGGACGCCCTCCAGTGCGGGTTCTGCACCCCCGGCCAGCTCTGCTCCGCCGTCGGGGCCGTCGAAGAGGCCGCCGCGGGTCACCCGTCGCACGCCACACCCGCCGAAGCCCTCGCCGATCCGTCCCCCGTGCGGCTGACCGCCGACGAGATCCGGGAACGGCTCAGCGGCAACCTCTGCCGCTGCGGCGCCTACCCCCGCATCGTCGACGCCGTACGGGACGTGACCACGTGAAACCCTTCGCCTACGTGTGCGCGGCCACCCTCCAAGAGGCCACCGCCGCCCACGCCGGCCTGCCCGGCTCCCGATACCTCGCCGGCGGCACCAACCTCGTGGACCTCATGAAACGCGGCGTCGAACGCCCGGGCACCCTCGTCGACCTCGCACGGCTGCCCCTCGCCGGCATCGAGGAACTCCCCGGCGGAGCCCTGCGCATCGGCGGCACCGCCCGCAACAGCGACGTCGCGGCCCACCCCCTCGTCCGCTCGCGCCACCCCGCCCTCACCCAGGCCCTGCTCGCGGGAGCGTCGGCGCAACTGCGCAACGCGGCCACCACCGGCGGCAACCTGCTCCAACGCACCCGCTGCCCCTACTTCCAGGACGTCGCCGCGGCCTGCAACAAGCGCGAACCCGGCACCGGCTGCGCCGCCCGCGACGCGGTCCACCGCGACCACGCCGTCCTGGGACACTCCGAGCACTGCATCGCCACCCACCCTTCGGACATGGCCGTCGCCCTCGCCGCCCTCGACGCCGAGATCGAGCTGCACGGCGAGGAGGGCGCCCGGACCGTGCCCGCGACGGCCTTCCACCGGCTGCCCGGCGACCGGCCCGAGCAGGACACCGTGCTGCGGCACGGCGAGATCGTCACCGCGGTCCTGCTGCCCGCCGCCGCGCCCGGCGCCGTCTCCCTCTACCGCAAGGCCCGCGAACGGGCCTCCTACGCCTTCGCCCTGGCCTCGGTGGCCGCCGTACTCGAACTCGGCCCCGACGGCCGGCGCGTACACCGGGTAGCCCTCGCCTTCGGCGGCCTCGCCCACGCGCCCTGGCGGGCCGCCACGGCCGAGGCGCGGCTGACCGGCACCGAGCCCACGGCCGAGGCCGTGCGGGAGGCCGTCGAGGCGGAACTGGCCCAGGCCCGGCCCCTCCGCGACAACGCGTACAAGGTCACGCTCGCCCGCAACCTCGCGTGCGACGCACTCGCCACGCTCGCCCGGCAGGCGCAGGACGGACAGCCCCGCACCCCGTAGGAGCAGCAATGCCTCCCGACCACCCCCGACGCCCCGGACGCCCGCACTCCGTCCTCGGCACCTCCGCCGTGCGCTCCGAGGCCCCCCAGAAGGTCACCGGCGCCGCCCGCTACGCCACCGACCACCATCCGCCCGGCCGCGTCCACGCCTGGCCGGTCCCCGCCGGGGTGCCCCGCGGCCGCGTCACCGCCTTCGACACCGGCCCCTGCCTGGAGATCCCCGGCGTCCTGGGCGTGCTCACGGCGGCCGACGCGCCCCGCCTGGGCCCCTCGGACGACCCCGTGCTCCAGGTGCTGCAGAGCACCGAGGTCCCGCACCGCGGCTGGTACGTGGCGCTCGTGGTCGCCGAGACCCTCGAAGGGGCCAGGGCGGGCGCCGAAGCCCTGCGGATCCACTACGCGACCGAGGAACACGACGGCACCCTGCGCGCCGGCCATCCCGGCGCCTACACGCCCGAGGAGGTCAACGGGGGCCACCCCGCCCTCAGGGAGCGGGGCGAACCGGACGCGGCCCTCGCCGCCGCACCCGTACGCGTCGACTGCGCCTACTCCGTGCCGCCCCTGCACAACCACCCCATGGAGCCGCACGCCGCCACCGCGGCCTGGGACGAGGCCGGCGAGCACCTGGCCGTGTGGGACTCCAGCCAGGGCGCGGGCGCCGTCCGTACGGCACTGGCCTCGCTGTTCGGCCTGCCCGAGGACCGCATCACGGTCGTCAGCGAACACGTCGGCGGCGGATTCGGCAGCAAGGGCACCCCGCGCCCGCACGTCGTCCTGGCGGCGATGGCCGCCCGCCGCTTCGGCCGCCCCGTCCAGCTCGCCCTGCCCCGGCGCCACCTGCCCGCCGTCGTCGGACACCGCGCGCCGACCCTGCACCGCATCGGCCTCGGCGCCCGCCCCGACGGCACGCTCACCGCACTCGTCCACGAGGCCACCACGCACACCTCCCGCGTCAGGGAGTTCGTCGAACAGGCGGCCGTCCCCGCCCGCGTCATGTACGCCGTACCGGACAGCCGCACGCTCCACCGGGCCGTCGCCCTGGACGTTCCCACCCCCTCGTGGATGCGCGCCCCGGGCGAGGCACCGGGCATGTACGCCCTGGAGTCGGCCATGGACGAACTGGCCGACGCGCTGGGAATGGACCCGGTCGAACTGCGCGTCCGCAACGAGCCCGCCCTCGAACCCGACACGGACCGCCCCTTCAGCAGCCGGCACCTCGTGGAGTGCCTGCGGGAGGGTGCGGCCCGCTTCGGCTGGACGGCGTCCCGCACGCCGCGCAGGGACGGACCGTTCCTGCACGGCGTCGGGGTGGCCGCGGCCACGTATCCCGTGTACATCTCGCCCTCGGCCGCCCGGGCGCACGCCCGGCCCGACGGCAGCCACCTCGTCGAGATCAACGCCACCGACATCGGGACCGGCGCCCGGACCGTCCTCGCCCAGGTGGCGGCCGACGCCCTTGCGGTCCCGCTGGACGCCGTGACGGTGGCCATCGGCAGCACCGACCTGCCCCGGGCCACCCTCGCCGGCGGATCCTGCGGAACGGCCTCCTGGGGCTGGGCGGTGCACGAGGCCTGCACCGCCCTGGCCGCCCGGCTCGCGGGCCACCGGGGCGCCCTGCCCGCCGAGGGGATCTCGGCGTCGGCCGACACCACGGAGGCGGTCAAGAAGGGGTCCCCGTACGCCCGCCACTCCTTCGGCGCCCACTTCGCCGAGGTCCGGGTCGACACGGTCACCGGAGAGGTGCGGGTACGCCGCCTGCTCGGCGTGTTCGCGGCCGGGCGCATCCTGAACCCGGCGACGGCCCGCTCCCAGTTCACCGGAGCCATGGTGATGGGCCTCGGCATGGCCCTGACGGAGCGCAGTACGGTCGACCCCGTCCACGGCGGCTTCGCCGAGGACGACCTGGCGGCCTACCACGTGCCGGTCCACGCCGACGTGCCCGCGATCGAGGTCGGCTGGATCGACGAGCACGACGAGCACCTCAACCCGATGGGCAGCAAGGGCATCGGCGAGATCGGCATCGTCGGCACGGCCGCCGCCATCGGCAACGCCGTGTGCCACGCCGTCGGCCGGCGCCTGCGCGACCTCCCCCTCACCCCGGACCGGGTCCTGGCGGCCCTCACGGCGGCCCCGACGGCGGGGCCGGGCGGTTCCGCCGCGGAGAGCGGCTGAGAACCCGCCGGCCGGCCCGGCGCGCACCGCGGCGGCCGCCCGCTCCCACCGGGGCGTCACGGCCCGGGCTCGGGCCGTGCCCCCGCCGGAACGCGGGGGCCGGAGGGCTGGCGGGCGGTTTTGGGGGGACGATGAAGTGAGCCGCGCCGGAAGGGAGCGCCTTGGATGGATGCGACCGGAGCCTTCGGGGGAGGCCGGGCGGACGCCGCGGGGGTTGCCGCGCCCGGGGTGTCCCCGCCGAGCGGGCTGCTCGACGTCCTGAACGTCGCCGCGGTCGTCCTGGACGCGCAGGGGCGGGTCGCGCTGTGGAGCCCGCAGGCCGAGCAGCTGTTCGGATGGACGGCGAAGGAGGCCCTCGGCCGGCCCGCCGCACGCCTGCTGGCGGCGCGGGATCACGTGGACCTGGTCGTGGAGCTGTTCGCCCGGGTGATGGGCGGCGCCGGGGACTGGGCCGGAGCGTTCCCCGTACGCCACAAGGACGGCAGCACCCGTTTGGTCGAGTTCCGCAACATGCGGCTCCTCGACGAGCACGGCGACCTGTTCGCCCTCGGCATCGCCACGGACCGTACGCGCCTGCGCCGGCTGGAGCGGGACCTGGCCCTCTCCGCCCGGCTGGTCGCCCAGTCCCCGATCGGGCTGGCCGTCCTGGACACGGACCTGCGCTACGTCCTGGTCAACCCCTCGCTGGAGCGCATCAACGGGCTGCCCGCCGCCGAGCACATCGGACGGAGCGTGCGCGACGCGCTGTCGTTCCTCGACGACGCGGGAGCCGTCGAGTCGGCGATGCGCCAGGTACTGGCCACCGGAACGCCGCTGGTCGAGCAGTTCACGGCGGGGCACACGCACGGCGACCAGCACTACGAGCACGCCTGGTCGGTCTCGTACTACCGGCTGGAGGACGCCGGCGGTCGGGTGCTGGGCCTCGCCACCTCCGTGGTGGACGTCACGCAGAGTCACCAGGCGGCCAAGGAGATCGCCCTCAGCCGGCGCCGCCTCGCCCTGATCGCGGACGCCACCGTCCGCATCGGCACCACCCTCGACCTCGAGCAGACCGCCCGCGAGCTCGCGGACGTGGTCGTGCCCGAGCTCGCCGACGTCGCCGCCGTGGACATCCTCGACTCCGTCCTGGAGGGCCGCCCCAGCCTGAAGTCGTCCGCGCACGAACCGGCGGTGTTCCGGGCCCTGGCCGTCGCGTCCGCCTATCCCAGCGACGCCGTCCGCGCCGCGGACCCGCCGGGCGACATCGCCCGGTACGAGGCGGACCGGCTGGTCACGCGGTCCGTGACCACCGGCCATCCGGTCCTGGTCGCCCACGTCCACGCCCGGGACATCTCGCGGATCGCCCGCGACGACGACGCGGCCGCCCTGCTGGCCCGCGCCGGGCTGCGCTCGTACCTGGCCGTGCCGCTCATCGCCCGCGGCGAGGTCCTCGGCGCCCTCGACCTCAAGCGCACCCGCAACCCGCGGCCCTTCAACGACGACGACATCATCCTGGCCGGCGAACTGGCCGCCCGCGCCGCCGTGTGCATTGACAACGCCCGCTGGTACCGCAACGCGCACCACACCGCCCTCGCCCTCCAGCACCACCTGCTGCCGCACCACCCGCCGCCCCCCCCCGGCCTCGAGGTCGCCTACCGGTACCGGCCCGCCGCGGCCACCAGCGAGATCGGCGGCGACTGGTTCGACGCCATCGCCCAGCCCGACGACACCACCGTCCTCGTCGTCGGAGACGTCATGGGCAGCGGCATCAACGCCGCCGCCGGGATGGGACAGCTGCGCACCGCCACCCGCACCCTCGCCGAGCTGTCGCTCGACCCGACCCGTGTCCTGGAACAGCTGGACCGCACCACGAGCGCCCTCGAGGAGACCATCGCCACCTGCGTGTACGCCGTCTACGACCCCCACCGTGCGCAATGCCGCATCGCCGTCGCCGGCCACCTCCCCCCGGTCCTGATCCGATCCGGCCGGGCCCCCCGGCTCCTGGACCTGCCCACCGGCACGCCCCTGGGCGTCGGAGGCGTCCCCTTCGAGGTCACCTCCGTGCGCATGGAGCCCGGGGACCAGCTGGTCCTCTACACGGACGGCCTGGTCGAGACCCGGGACCAGCCCATCGACGAACGCCTCGGCCTCCTGCTGGAGCTGCTCGCCGACACCAGCCGCCCGCTCGAGGAGACCTGCGACCGGCTCCTGGACACCCTGCGCCGGCCGGACGACCACGACGACGTCGCCCTGGTCATCGCCCGCGCGAAGGCCCTGTGAGGCCGCCGGCCGGCCAGCGGTGGTGGTGCCGGTCGATGACGTAGTGGTGCCCGTGCCGCCAGCCGTCCGCCGCGGGGCGCGCGTCGGCGAGGTGGGGGTGGCCCGCGGGCAGGTCGGGATGGACGTGTTCGAGCCGGGACGGATCGCGGGCCGGCCAGACGGCGGCGGCCGCCCCGGCGGCCGCCAGGCAGACTCCGCCGAGGACCAGCGCGGTCATCGCAAGACCCGCCCCGGCGGCGAGGACGCCCGCCAGGGGATAGGTCAGCAGCCAGCAGCCGTGGGACAGGGAGAACCGGGCGGCGAAGGCGCAGGGCAGGTCCGGATCCGCGGTGGAGCGGCGGACCACCCGGCCGCCGGGGGTCAGTACGGCGCAGGAGGCGGCACCGATCGCGGCCCACGCGGCGAGGACCGCGTACCAGGACCAGCCGCCCGGCGCCGTCGCGGTGAGCGCGGCGACGGATGCCAGGACCGCGGGGAGGGCGAAGGCGGCCGGGAGCATCACCGCGCGGTCGGTGCGCCGCCGCAGCAGGCGCGGCAGCAGCAGCGCGGTCAGGACCGACCCCGCCCCGTACGCGCCGAGGGCCAGCGAGACGGCGCCGGCGGAGCGGCCGAAGTGGCCCTGGACCAGGACGACGGTGTCGACGAGGACGAGGGCTCCGGCGGCGGCGACCGCCAGGTCCAGGGCGAGCAGGGCCCGCAGCCGGGGCGTCGCCCAGAACAGCCGCGTGCCGAAGGCCGCCTTGGCGTAGGGGCCGCCGGTGCGTTCGACGGGCGCGGGCCGCGGCAGCACGGTCGCGACGACGAGGGCGGCGGAGGCGAGGAAGCCGAGGCAGGTGCCGGCGAAGAGCCAGTCGTAGGAGACGAGCGTCAGCAGGGCGGCGGCCAGCGCCGGGCTGAACAGGCTCTCCAGATCGTAGGCGAGCCGTGACAGCGACAGGGCGCGGGTGTAGTCCTTCTCGGCGGGCAGCACCTCGGGCACGGTCGCCTGGAAGACGGGGGTGAAGGTGGCGGAAGCCGCCTGCAGCAAGAAGATCAGGAGGTGGATCTGCCAGATCTCGGTGACGAACGGCAGGGCCAGGGCGATCCCGGCGCGGGTGAGGTCCATCGCGGCCATGAGGGTGCGCCGCGGGATCCGGTCGGCGAGGGCGCCGGCCAGGGGGGCGATGGCGACGTAGGCGACCATCTTGACCGCCAGAGCCGTACCCAGCACCGCCGAGGCGCTGTTCCCGGCGATGTCGTAGGCCAGCAGGCTCAGTGCGACGGTGGCGAGCCCCGTGCCGGCCAGGGCGACGGCCTGCGCCGTGAACAGGCGCCGGAAGGTGCGGTTGCGCAGGACGGACAGCACCGGACCACCATAGCCATCATGTGCGCACCTGTGCACATGATGGAGCGGCGGCGTCCAGGAGCGGTGACCGGCAGCCTTCAGTCGTGCGGCGGAAGGGAGCGCAGCTGGTGATCGGCGACGCTCAGGGCCTCGTCCACCAGCCGCCGCAGATGCCCGTGGCGCAGGGCGTAGACCACGCGCCGTCCGTCCTTGCGGCTGGTGACAAGACCGGCGAGGCGAAGCTTGGCCAGGTGCTGGCTCACGGAGGGCCGGGCGGCACCGCAGGCCTCGGTCAGCGTGCTGACATCGGCCTCGCCCCGCCCCAGCTCGTCCAGCAGCGCCAGCCGGGTGGCATCCGCGAGCAGCGCCAGGACGGACACCGCGACCGCCAGCCGTTCGTCCCGCGGCTGCGCATCGTGTGCACCTGCCAGGTGCGTGCTCGCGCTCATGCGCTCATGTTAGGCGGGCCGGCCCCGTCGAGGGCGGCGAGCAGCGCGCGGGCCGCCGCCTTGGCCCGGTCCACGTCGACGTCGTCGCAGACCACCTCCAGGCCGAGGGCGGCGGGGCCCGGCAGGCCGTCGCGGCCGGGGAAGACGTGGAAGGACTGGTACGCGAAATAGGCGCCGGAGCCCGTCGGCCGGGTCGCGGCCCACCGTCAGGGTGGCCTGGCGGTCCTGCCGCGGGCCCGTCTCGTGCAGGTCGATGTCCCGCTCGTGGCACCGTTCCTCCGACGGCAGTTCGAGGACCGCCAGCGCGAACTCCCGGGCGTGCGCGGCGTCTTCGAAGGCCAGGAGTTCGCTGAAGTCCGGCTGCGCCGCCAGCAGCGGCCAGCGCGGCGGACGTTCCGCCTCCGCCGGTTCGTAGGCCACGGAGAGCACGCCGGAGCCCCTGCCCGTGTGGTGCTCCCACGCGTACGTGAGGACCTGCTCGAAGTGCATGGCGTCCCTTCTGCCGCAGTCCGGCCGTATGGAGGATCTGCGGGCATATGTGTGGGCGGTGGTGCCGCAGCGGATACGGATGGTGCGTACCGCAACCGCTGTGTGAGGAGACCCGATGACCTGCATCAACCGCCGTGACCTCGCCCTGCTGGCGCTGCGCGCCGGCACCGGCGCGGTGCTGATGGCGCACGGGACGCAGAAGCTCTTCGGCTGGTTCGGCGGCGGGGGCCTGGCGGGGACGGCCGCCGCGATGGAGCACATGGGCTTCAGGCCCGGACGGCAGAGCGCGATCGCCGCCGGCCTGGGTGAGGCGGGCGGCGGGGCCCTGCTCGCCCTCGGCCTGGCCACACCGGCCGCCGGCGCCGCCGCGGCGGGGGCGATGGCCGGGGCCGTGTCGGTCCACGCGCCCGCCGGCTTCTTCAACCAGGGCGGCGGATTCGAGTACCCGGCCTTCCTCGGGTTCACCGCGGCCGCAGTCGGCCTCGCCGGGCCGGGCCGGTACTCCGTCGACCACGCCACCCGGCACCACTTCGACCAGCCGTGGACGGTCGCGCTGGCCTTCGCGGGCAGCGCGCTCGCGGCCGCCGCGGTCGTCACCAGGCGCGCCCGGGCGCAGGAGGCGGAGCGGGCACGGGAGGAGCAGCGCGGCGAGTGACGGCCCGCCCGGGCCCCGCCGGCGCCCCGGCCAGGGCCCGGGACCGGTCACGCCGCGGTGACCCTGGCCGCGAAGGCGTCGAGGTTGCCCGACATGCGGGCGAGGCGCTCGTCCAGCGTCAGGGATTCCTCGTACCGCCCGGCACGCAGCTTCGGCAGCCGCTTGCCCCGGACGTACAGGGGGCAGGCGAGGTCGGCGCAGACGTAGATGCCGACCGTGTTGCCCTCCCGGCCGCGGGCGCCCGCCAGCGGGGCGGCGAGCAGGGTGACCCCGGAGGAGGCGTGACCGGTCAGGCAGATCTGGCACATGCTGGACTTGACCGCGCTGGTGCGGCCCACCGAGGGCACGCGCAGGGAAATCCCCACCGGGCCCTGGGCCCCGGGCAGTACGAGATGGGCCCGCAGCGGCGCCCCCGGATCCACCCAGCCCAGGAAGTCCAGGTCCTCCCAGGGCAGTTCGGCGAAGTCCAGCGGCAGCCGCAGCCGCGCCGCCTCGCCCTTGGTGCAGTTCACGAACGACGAGCGGATCTGTTTCTCAGTGAGTGGTTCCACGTGGATCGACCCTACGCACCCGCTGACCTGCGTGCATCCCGATTTCCGGGGCCTCGGTGAGGAAGCCGCGCAGGTCGGTGACGGCGTAACCGGCGGCCTGGGCGGTGTCGATGATCCGGGGGAGGGCCTGGGCGTCGAGGACGACGCCGTCCCCGGTGCTGCCCACGTGCATCTGGATGATCGCGCCGGGCGTGAGGGCGTCCACGGCGCGCCGGACCGCCTCGTCCACGGTCATGCCGCCGGCCGGGCCGAGGTAGCCGTTGGTGTCGGTGGTGAACTCGATCGCCGCGTAGCCGAGGTCGTTGACGTCGGCGACGGCGTCCTCGCTCGTGGCGCCGTAGGGGAAGCGGAAGAACGGCAGCGGCTCGGTGCCGGACGCCCGGCGGATCGCGGTGTGGGCGCGGCCGACCTCGTCCGCCCGCTCCTGGGTGGTCAGGTCCTCGAAGTAGGGGTGGCTGTACGAGTGGTTGCCCAGGCCGTGGGCCGCGCCCATGGCCCGCACGGCGGCGGGGTGGGTATCGGCGAAGTCGCCCGTCGGGAAGAACGTGGCGGGCAGCTCGCGGCGGCGCAGTTCCCCCAGCACCGTGTCCAGCCCGCTGTCGTCCCAGGCGGCGTTGAAGGTGAGCGCCACGACCTTCCGGGACGTGGGCAGCCGGCGGACCTCGGCGCCGAGCAGCGCGGCAGGCGGGCGCGGCCCGGCCCCGGCGGCCGGCGCGGGCCGCGGCGCCGGCCGGGCCGGGGCGGCAGCGGCGGCCGACCCCGGGGCGAGGCCCGCGGCCAGCAGTGCGGTCATCGCGGCACGTCGTCCCGCATCCACCACGGTCTCTCCCTCCGGCACGCGCCGTGGCGGCCACGGCGTACGACGACTATGCGAGAGCGGGGACCCGGCCGGCGGGCGGAACCTGCCGGGCACCCGGGTGATTCGCGCGGTCCGCGGGATGCGGCGGGCGTCAGGAGGGGCGTCGGCGCAGGTGGGCCGTGAGGTGGTGCCGAAGCGGCTGACCCACCGCCGCCATGTCGTGGGTGACCGTCATCTCGGCTCCCTGGAGCGCGTAGCGGCGCCGGGTGCCGGTGACCTCCTTGGCCAGGGGCGTCAGCGCCACGTCCTTGGTCTCGATCTCGATCTCCGTGTCGGAGACCCGCCCGACGTACGTCTCGACGATGCCGGTGGGGTGGGCGAGGACCACTTCCAGGGACGCGTCGGGTGTCACCCGCCACCAGCCCGCCTCGCGCCCCGCCGGGCGCACCGGGGTTCCCGACGCGTCGATGAGCCACGCGCGGGCCTCGTAGCGCAGGAACGGGCGCCCGTCGTGGCTGAAGGTGATCTCCTGCTCGTACCGGAAGTCCTGCTCCAGGGTCGGGTACTCGCCCCGGCCCCGGCCGTGCCAGCGCCCCAGCAGGGGCAGCACGGGCCGCAGCAGCGGGTGCGGTTCGGGTCCCTCGCCGAGGACGTGGCTGTCCGGGTACGGATTCTCCTGCGGCGACTCGAACATGTACGCACCTCGCTGTCGTGACGGATCTTCGGGACACGCAGCCTAGGCCCGTTTCGGGTGGGCCCCGCCCCCGTGTCCGGGAGCGGGGCCGTTCACACCGGGGTCCCCTGCGCGGCGGTCACCGGGCCAGGAGGGTCCCCGCGACCGAGGGCGGTACCGGCGCGAGGCCGGCCTGGCGGGTGGTGAAGGTGCCCCGGCCCTGCGTACGGCCCCGCAGCCGCGACGCGTAGCCGAAGAGCTCGCCCAGCGGTACGGCCGCCGTGACCACGGCGGTCCCGGACCGGGAGGTGGACCCGGAGACCCGCCCGCGACGGGCCGCCAGATCGCCCAGCACCGCGCCCACGCTGTCCTGCGGAACCGTCACGGTGACCTCCGCGACCGGCTCCAGGAGCTCCACCGTGCTCCTGCGCAGCGCCTCGCGCAGCGCGAAGCGGCCCGCCGCCCGGAACGCCAACTCCGAGGAGTCCTTGGAGTGGGTCGCTCCGTCGGTCAGCGTGACCCGCAGCCCGGTCACCGGGAACCCGCCGAGGGGGCCCTCGGCCAGGGCGTCCCGGCAGCCCGCCTCCACGGCCCGCGCGTACTCCTGCGGCACCCGGCCGCCGACGACCGCCGAGCGGAACTCGAAGCCCGTCACCCCCTCCTCCAGCGGCTCGACGTCGATGACGACGTGCGCGAACTGCCCAGCGCCGCCGTCCTGTTTGACGTGCCGGTGGACCAGGCCGGTCACCCCGCGCACCACGGTCTCCCGGTAGGAGACCTGCGGACGCCCGACGACCACCTCCACCCCGTGGCCGCTGCGGATCTTCTCCACGGCGACCTCCAGGTGGAGTTCACCCAGACCCGACAGCACGGTCTGGCCGGTCTCCGCCTCGGACCGCACCACCAGGGACGGGTCCTCCTCGGCGAGCCGTGCCAGGGCCGACGAGAGCCGGCCCGTGTCGCCGCTGCGACGGGCCTCGACGGCCACGGACACCACCGGGTCGGCGACCGAGGGCGGTTCGAGGACCAGCGGCGCCCCCGGAGCGCACAGGGTGGTACCGGCCCGGGCCGCCTTCACCCCGACCACGGCGACGATGTCGCCGGCCACCGCTTCCTCCCGTTCCTCGTGCCGGTCGGCCTGGACCCGCAGGATCCTGCCGACCCGCTCGGTGCGGCCCGTACCGGCGTCCAGTACGGACTCTCCCTTGCGCAGCGTGCCCGCGTAGACCCGCAGGTGGGTCAGCCGCCCGGTCGGTGTCGCCGTCACCTTGAAGGCGAGGGCGGCGAACGGCTCCGCCGGGTCGGGCGCGCGCTCCACCTGCGCGCCGTCCGCCGTCCCGCGTACCGGCGGCATGTCGGCGGGTGACGGCAGATAGGCGAGGACCGCGTCCAGCAGCGGCTCGACCCCGCGGTTCTTGTACGCCGAACCGCACAGCACGACGACACCGTCCCCGCGCAGGGTCACCGCGCGCAGGCCGCGGAGCAGGGTCCGCTCGGTCAGCGCCGACGTCGCGCAGAACTCCTCCAGCGCGTCCGCGTCGAGCTCGGCCACCGCCTCCTCGAGGAGCCGGCGGCGCCGGCCCGCCTCCTCGCGCAGCGGCTCGGGGACCGGCCCCGTCTCGTACGTGTCGCGGCCGGCCTGCCAGATCAGCGCGCGCATCCCCAGCAGGTCGACGACGCCGGTGAACGCGTCCTCGCTGCCGATGGGCAACTGGACCACCAGCGGTACGGTGCCCAGCCGTGCGCGGATCGAGGCGACGGCCGTGTCGAGATCGGCGCCCGCCCGGTCGAGCTTGTTGACGAACGCGATCCGCGGCACGCCGTGCCGGTCGGCCTGCCGCCACACCGACTCGCTCTGCGGTTCGACGCCCGCCACGGCGTCGAACACCGCGACGGCCCCGTCCAGCACCCGCAGGGAGCGCTCGACCTCGTCGGAGAAGTCGACGTGGCCGGGGGTGTCGATGAGGTTCACGCGGTGCCCGTCCCAGGTGCAGCTGACCGCGGCGGCGAAGATGGTGATGCCGCGGTCGCGTTCCTGGGCGTCGTAGTCGGTGACGGTCGTGCCGTCGTGGACCTCGCCCCGCTTGTGGATGGCACCGGTCGCGAACAGGATGCGTTCGGTGATCGTGGTCTTGCCGGCGTCGACGTGGGCGAGGATGCCCAAATTGCGGACGGTGGTGGCGGGGGAGACGGTGGCGGCGGATCGCCGGTTGGTGCGCATGGCCCGAGGCCTTTCGAATCATGTCGAACGATGAGGAGGGCGCGCGATTCCCGGACGGCGCAGCCCGGCCGCCGGCCCGGCCCGCAGCGGTGCCCGTACGGGCACGGCAAAGGCAGGGCAGGGGCGGAGAACTGAGGATGCGTCACAGGAGACGGTGGCGGCCGCGCAGCCGGCACCGTCAGGCGTGGGACACCGGGATCACGTCGTACCGGGACGGGGCGGCGAAGGCGCTCGCGGTGCGGTGAACGCACATGGCCCGGCTCCCCTTCTCTTCACTCGGCATGAGGCGCGCCGCTCTGTCGGCAGCGCGTGCGGCGAGTCTAGGGAACCGGCCCGGGCCGGGGCACCGTATTTTCCGCGGCTCGTCGAACCGGGGCGGGATGACCGAGGGCCCGGGGAGTGATGGTGCTCCCCGGACCCTGGGCCGCGGACACCGCGGGGGACGCGGGTGTGTTTCTGCGACGTACGGAGAAACGATCCGCCGGAGAAGGGGTTACGCACCCGCCCCGCTGCGTTGCGCCGTACGATGCAAGAAGGGCGGGGACGCGTCGTTCCGGGAGTGCGCGATGACCATCCGGCACCGTTTCCATCTGGATCAGAACGGTCATTCGATCAGCGTGCTGTACGAGGGCCCGCGCCGGCCCGTCGAGGTGCTCGTCGACGGCAAGACCGTCGTCATGGGCCGCGCCCCCCAGGCCGCCCGCACCGTACTGACGGCCTCGCTGCCGGGCGATCCGCCGCGGCCCTTCGCCATCGACCTGGCCTGCCCGGCCGACCCCGCGGACAGTCCGATGTGCGCCCTGATGGAGGACGGGATGCGCTACCCCATGCCGGACGTGCCCTTGCGGCGGGGCCGCTGACACCCCCCCCGTGGCGTGGCGTGATGGCCCGGACGCGGAGAGTGTGCGAAGAAAGAGGGCATGGCTGAGAAGAAGACCATCACAGTGTTCGGTGCCACCGGCTCGCAGGGCGGCGGCCTGGTGCGGGCGATCCTCGCGGACCCGGAGGGCGGCTTCGCGGT
Organism: Streptomyces subrutilus; assembly: GCF_001746425.1. Classification (GTDB taxonomy): domain Bacteria; phylum Actinomycetota; class Actinomycetes; order Streptomycetales; family Streptomycetaceae; genus Streptomyces; species Streptomyces subrutilus_A. The sequence continues at coordinate 6,767,168 of NZ_MEHK01000001.1, forward strand.
CCGCGCCGTGACCCGCCGCGCGGACTCGCCCCAGGCCGCGGAGCTGACCCGGCTCGGGGCGGAGGTGGTGCAGGCCGACATGGACGACGAGGCGAGCCTGGCGCCCGCCTTCGAGCACGCCTACGGGGCCTACCTGGTCACCAACTTCTGGGAGCACATGTCCGCCGAGCGCGAGAAGGCCCAGGCCCTGGCGCTCGCCCGGGCCGCCTCCCACGCGGGGATCCAGCACGCGATCTGGTCCACGCTGGAGGACACCCGCACCTGCATCCCGCTCGAGGATCCGCGGATGCCCACGCTCCAGGAGCGGTACAAGGTGCCGCACTTCGACGCCAAGGCGGAAGCGGACCACTACTTCGCCGAGGAGGGCGTACCCACCACCTTCCTGCGCACCACCTTCTTCTGGGAGAACCTCCTCACCACCTTCGCCCCGCGGCGCGGCGAGGACGGCGTCCTCGAACTGGCCCTCCCGATGGGCGACAGCCGGCTCTCCGGCATCGCCGTGGCGGACGTCGGCAGGACGGCCCTGGCCGTGTTCCGGCGCGACACCGACCTGATCGCCGCCACCATCAGCATCGCCGGGGAGCACCTCACGCTCGCCGACATGGCCGCGGCCCTCGCCGAAACGGTCGGTGAAACCGTGCGCTACCGCCCCCTGACACCGGACGCGTTCCGTGCGCAGGGCTTCCCGGGCGCCGACGAGGCCGGGAACATGTTCCAGTACTACGCCGACTGCGCGGACCGGTTCACCGCGGCCCGGGACCTCGCCGCCATCCGCGAACTCGATCCCGAACTCCAGGACTTCGGGACCTGGCTCAGCGCCCACCGCGACGAACTGCGCACCGCCCTGGCCAAGTAGCCGGTACGGGCCGCAGGCCGCGCCGGCCGGGCCCGCCGGGTCGGGCGCCGCGGGCGCACGGCATGCTGGGCCCGTGCAGATTCCGCAGCAGGTCTTTCAAGTCCCGGGCGGCACGGGCCGGATGGTGGTGTGCGGGGACGACGGGCTGGCCCGCAGGCTGGCGGCGGAACTCGCCGGAATGTACGGGGAGCACGTCACGCTCGTCGTGCCGCCCGCCGGCGAGCCTCCGCTCGCGGTACGGCCGCCGGCGCGGCGCGGGCGCCGGGGGCGGGTCCCCTCGACCGCAGGGGTCCGTGGGTCGGCGGGGGAGCGGCCACCGCAGGAGCCGCGGATCGTGGAGGCCGCGGAGCCGGACGAAGAGGTGCTGGCCGCCGTGGCGGCCGACGCGGCCGCGCTGGCCCTCGTCTACGAGGACGACGACCGCAACGTACGGGCCGCCCTCGTCGCCCGGCGGCTCAACCCCGGGCTGCGGCTGGTGATCCGGCTCTACAACCGCAAGCTGGGCGAGCACCTCGAGGACCTCTTGGACCAGGCGGCGATCGTGGCCGAGCCGGGGATCGACCCGCGCGACCGGGACTCCGCCACGACCGTGCTGTCCGACGCCGACACCGCCGCGCCCGCACTGGCCGCGAGCGCGGTCGCCGGCACCAGCAAGGTGGTACAGGCCGACGGGCTGCTGCTGCGCGCGGTGGAGCGTACGCCGCCGGGGCGCGGCGAGCGGGCCGATCCGGGCCTGTGCACCCTCGCGCTGCTGTCCGCGACCGCCACCGACCCCGCCGGCAGCGAGAGTTCGGTCATCGGCGGCGAACGCGGACTCCAACTGCTGCCCGACGACCGGGCCGTGGCGGCCGCGACGGGACGCGGCACCGTGGCCCTGGAGACGGTGACCCACACGGGGCCCGCGCAGGCGGCCGCGCCCCGCCTGAGCGCCGCCTCACTGCCGGTGGCCTCGCTCTTCTCCCGGCGGCTGCGCTGGTCGCTGGCCGGCATCGTGGCCGCCGTCACCGCGCTGGCCGTGGCCTCCTGGCTGGCCACGGGCGACCACCCCCTGCACGCCGCCTACGTCACCCTGCTCGACCTCTTCGCGATCAACGAACCGGCGGTCGGTGCCACGGCGCAGCGGCAGGTGCTCCAGATCCTGACCGGGTTCGTCGGCCTCCTGCTGCTGCCCGTCCTGGTGGCGGCCGCGCTCGAGGCGCTGGGCGCCTTCCGTACGGCCACGGTGCTGCGCCGCCCGCCCCGCGGACTGTCCGGGCACGTGGTGCTGCTGGGCCTGGGCAAGATCGGCACACGGGTGCTGGCGCGGCTGCGGGAGCTGGAGATCCCGGTGGTCTGCGTGGAGTCCGACCCACGCGCCCGCGGACTGGCGCTGGCCCGCCGGCTGCGGGTGCCCGTGGTCGTCGGGGACGTCACCGACGAGGGTGTGCTGGAGGCCGCCCGCGTCCACCGGGCGCACGCCCTGCTCGCCGTGACCAGCTCCGACACCACCAACCTGGAGGCCGCCCTGTACGCGCGCGGGGTCAAGCCGGACCTCCGGGTCGTGATGCGCCTGTACGAGGACGACTTCGCGACGGCCGTCTACCGCACCCTGCGCGCCGCCCACCCGGGCGCGCTCACCCGCAGCCGGAGCGTCACCCACCTCGCCGCCCCCGCCTTCGCCGGGGCGATGATGGGCCGGCAGATCCTCGGTGCCATAGCGGTGGAGCGCCGGGTGCTGCTCTTCGCCGTCGTCGACGTGGCGGGGCACCCGCAGCTCGAAGGCCGGACCGTCACCGAGGCCTTCCGCCCCGGAGCCCGGCGGGTCGTCGCCCTCGACACCGCCGCGCCCGCGGAGCGCCGCCCCGACCTGGCCACCGTCCCGCGCGAGGGTTCGGTCCCGGGGCCGGGGCTGGTGTGGCAGCCGCACCCGGGGTACGTCCTCAAGGCCGAGGACCGCGTGGTCCTGGCCGCCACCCGCCGGGGCCTGGCCGAGCTCCTCGGCCGCACAGGAGCCCACGTCCCCCAGCCCTGACGTGCCGCGTCCGTCCGTCATCAGCGCGGTGGGCGAAGGGAGTTCGCACCGGCGCGCCTCGCCGGCAGACTGCTGCCTTGATCGCGGACACGGGTCCGCGGGCGTGCTCCGCCCCGGCGCAGGCGGGTGCGGGCGGCAGCCCGGACGTCGCGGCGGTGAAGAAGGAGACAGAGGCGGCCGTCACGGCGGCCGGGTTCACCGAGCGGCCCGCGGACGACGTCCCGCCGGTCCTCGAGTCCTGCAGGGTCAGGTGGCAGGCGGATGGCGCGAAATCCACCGACTCGAGGAAGTCCCACGACGCCATGGTGCCGCGCGGGTCAGCGCGGGCTGGAAGGAAAGCCCGCGGCAGCCCCGGCGGACGCCGCTGCCCGGGCGGGACGAGGCCGCCCGGACGGACGAGACGACTCGGGCGGACGCGGCCACGCGGGACGCGCACGCCCCGGGAACCGGCCGGGCGGTTGACCCGGAGGCGAGCCCGCGCACAGCATGCCCGCATGGTCATCTCCGGACTCCCCGCCGACAACCGTGAGTTCAGTCCCCGCACCGGCTACACCCGGGACCACTGGGAGGTGACGGCGGACGGACTGCTGCGCGCCGCCTGGCGGTGGGCCACTCCCGGCGGTGCTCTGCTCGACCTGCCGGGGCCGCCCTCCGCCTCCGGAGTCCGCTCCGACGGGCTCGAAGGCTACGCCCGCACCTTCCTCGCAGCCGCCTTCCGTGTCGCGGGCGGCGGCGGGAAGGACCCGCACGGCTGGCTCGACCGCTACGCGCGGGGGCTCGCCGCCGGCACCCGCGCCCCCGGCCGGGACGACGCGGAGTCCTGGCCCCGCATCCGCGACCTGCACGTCCACGGCCAGCCCATGGTCGAATCCGCCTCCGTGGCCCTCGGACTGCGGCTGACCCGGCCGTGGCTGTGGGACCGGCTGGACAGTGCCGTGCAGGACCGGACCGAGGAGTGGCTGCGCGGCGCCCTGCGCCACGCGCCCGCCCCGAACAACTGGTACCTCTTCCCTTTCACGGTGGCCGGATTCCTGGAGTCCGTCGGCCGAGGGGACGCCGAGACGTCCCGGGCCCGCCGCCGCGGCCTCGGCCTCCTGGAGCAGTGGTACGCCGGCCAGGGCTGGTACGCCGACGGCGACGGCCGCGCCTTCGACCACTACAACGGCTGGGCCCTGCACCTCTACCCCGTGCTCGACGCCCACCTCGCGGCCGGGGACGGCGCCCCGCCCGGCCCCGCCCGGCCGCACGGCGCCCGGCTGCGCACGCACCTCGACAGCCACTCCCTGCTCTTCGGGGCCGACGGTGCCCCGCTCTACTTCGGGCGCTCCCTGACCTACCGCTTCGCCGCCGCGGCCGCCGTCGGCCTCGGCGCCGTGACCGGGCACACCCCGCTGACCCCGGGCACCTCGCGCCGGCTGCTGAGCGGCTCGCTGCGCTACTTCCTGGAGCGGGGCGCGGTCGACGACGCCGGGCTGCTCCGCCCGGGCTGGCACGGCGCACACGCGGCGACCCTGCAGCCCTACTCGGGTCCCGCCTCGCCGTACTGGGCCGCCAAGGCCTTCGTCTGCCTGCTCGCCCCCGCCGCGGATCCGCTGTGGACCGCGACGGAGGAGCCCGCGCCCTGTGAGCGCGCGGACCGGGTGCTCGCCCTGCCGGCGCCCGGCCTGCTCCTCCAGTCCACCCGCGCCGACGGCCTCGTACGCCTGCACAACCACGGCAGCGACCACGTCGGTCCGGACGAGGCCGAGTCGGCGGCGGACGAGGACCCGCTGTACGCCCGGTACGCATACTCCACCCGCACCGGGCCCACGGCGTACGGCAACATCAGGGACAACCATCTCGCCGTGGTCGTGGCGGGGACGCGCAGCGCCCGGCGCCGCATCCACCCGCTCGGGGCCGGGCACGGCGACGGATGGGGCTGGGCGGCGTCCTGGCACCGGCCCGTCTTCGCGGGCGGGACCGGGGTGCCGGGTCTGCGCGTGGACAGCGTCACCGTGGTGCGGGGCCGCCACGAACTGCGCGTCCACCGGATCCAGGGGGCTCCGGAGGGGGCTCGCGCGGAGCAGACCGGCTGGGCCGCCGGCCCCGGGGACGCGGCCCGGTCCGCGCTCCACCCCCTCCACGGGTGGCGGGAGCAGGACGAGGCGCGGGCCCCGGCGGGCACGGCCTTCACCCCGTGGGCCCTCGTACCGCGCCTGACGGCCGCGGTGGCGGGAACGGGCCTGTACGCGGCGCTGGCCACCCTCACGGCGGAGCCGGCTCCGGTTCCGGATCCGCCGGCGGCGGCCGAGGCCGTACGGGCGGACGGCAACGGCATCGAGGTCCGGTGGGCGGACGACGGATCACTGACCCGGATAGCCTTCGGGCCGGTCCGCGTGGAGCACCTGCCCGCCGGGGCCGACGGGCATCCCGGGCCTACCGGTCCGGTACCGCCAGGTACCGCGTGAACCAGTCACGGGCGAGGCCGGAGACCTCTTCCAGGGCTCCCGGCTCCTCGAAGAGGTGCGTGGCGCCGGGGATGACGTCGAGGCGGTTCTCGCAGCGCAGCCGCGCCTGGGCCTGCCGGTTGAGGTCGAGGACGGTGGTGTCGCGGCCGCCCACGATGAGCAGGGTCGGCGCCCGTACGCCGGTGAGCAGCGCCCCGGCGAGGTCGGGGCGGCCGCCGCGGGAGACCACGGCGCCGACCTCGGTGCCGGCGGCCGCGGCGGCGCACAGGGCGGCCGCCGCTCCGGTGCTCGCTCCGAAGTAGCCGACGGGAAGGGGCTCGCGGCGCCGCAGCCAGTGCGTGGCGTCCGTCAGCCGGCGGGCGAGGGTCTCGATGTCGAAGACGTTCGCCCGGCGTGCCTCCTCGGCCGGGGTGAGCAGGTCGAAGAGCAGGGTGCCCAGGCCCGCCCGGCGCAGGGCGGCGGCCACCGACCGGTTGCGCGGGCTGTGGCGGCTGCTGCCGGAGCCGTGCGCGAACACGACCACCGCCCCGGCGCCGGGCGGCAGGGCGAGGTCGCCGGCCAGCCCGACGCCGCCCGCGTCCACCCGTACCTCCTCCTCGGCCTCCACTCGCTGCCCGGCTCCGGCTGCCTGCGCCAGCAGGAGGACGACCTCCTCGTCGGGGGTCTGGGAGAAGTCCTGGTACCACTGGCCGACGGCCGAGAAGCCGCTCGGCGTGGACAGGCACACGACCTCGTCCGCCTCGGTGCGCAGCCGGGCGACCGCGTCCGGCGGAGCCACCGGCGCCGCCAGCACCACCCGGGCCGCGCCCATCGCCCGTACCACGCGGCAGGCGGCGGCGGCCGTGGCGCCGGTCGCGATCCCGTCGTCGACGACGAGCACCGTCCGCCCGTCCAGCCGCACCCGTTCCCGGCCGGCGCGGAACCGTCCGGCCCGCCGCACGAGCTCCGCCTCCTCGGCGTGCTCGACGGCCGCGAGATCCCCGGCCGCGACCCCGCTGCGGCGGACGATCTCCTCACTGATCACCCGTACCCCGCCCTCGCCGATGGCACCGAAGCCCAGCTCGCGGTGGTAGGGAACCCCGAGCTTGCGGACCACGATCACATCGAGCGGCGCACCGAGCGCCCGCGCCACCTCGAAGGCGACGGGGACCCCGCCGCGGGGCAGGCCCAGGACGACGGGACGCTCCTGCTCCAGGTGCCCGAGGACCGCGGCGAGGCGCCGTCCGGCGTCCTCGCGGTCGGCGAAGAACACGGTGCTTCACCCCCAGACCCAGGCGAGACGGGGAGGCGGGGAAGGGAGCAGGGGAGGGGTCGGAAACCCACGTACCCGCCTCCTTCGAACCAACCCCACATCGGGGCGCACCGCAAATCGGCGGCACCGGGACCGTGCGGCACTCCGGCGTAGCTCGGCTTTTCGGCGTTTCGGCGTGCGGGGCCGCTCCTTCGTGGGCGAGGGTGGACCCGGCCCGATCCGTTCGTCCATGAGGAGACGTCTGCCGTGAACTGGACCCTCGAAGTCATCCCCGTCCCTGTCGGCGACATGGACCGCGCGAAGGAGTTCTACGCAGACAAGGCCGGCTTCGCCGTCGACCTCGACGACGAGGTCGCCCCCGGTGTGCGCATCATCCAGATGACCCCGTCCGGCTCCCGCTGCTCGATCGCGATGCTCCAGGGGCTGCCCGCCGCGCCCGGTACGAAGCAGATGGCGCCGGGGACGCTCCAAGGGCTCCAGATCTGTGTGACGGACATCGAGGCGGCCCGCGCGGAGCTGGTGGAGCGCGGGGTGGACGTCTCCCCGGTCCGCCACCTCGGCGAATCGGGGTGGACCGAGGGCAAGGGCGGGACCTGGAACTCGTTCATGACGTTCGAGGACCCGGACGGCAACGGCTGGATCGTCCAGGAGGCCCCGTCGGAGCTGTCGGAACGCTGAGCGGGCGACGGCAGCGGTCCGGCGGCCGTCGCCTCCGGTCACGGCCTACGGCCTGATGTTCTGGTTGAGGTGGAAGAGGTTGCCCGGATCGTAGGTCCGCTTCACCTCCACCAACCGGTCGTAGTTCCCCTTGTAGTTGGCCCGGATCCGGCCCTGGTCGTCCTCCGCCATGAAGTTGATGTAGCCGCCCTCCTCGGAGTGCGGGGCGGTCGCCTCGTAGTAGTCGCGGACCCACGCGGTGTTGGCCTCGTTGTCGGCGGGGTCGGGCCACATCCCGGCGATGACGGTGGCGAAGTTGGCGTCGCGGTAGGCGTAGGCCGTGGCGTCCGGGGCGACGCGGTGGCAGGCCCCGTTGACCGGATAGATGTGCACGGTCGAGTTCACGGCCGGCAGCCGCGGCCCGAACCGCAGGTGCGCCTCGATCGCCTCGTCGGTCAGCTCGGTCACGAAGTTGGCCTTCCAGTAGTGCTGGAGGCCGGGCGGTACGAGCGCGTCGAAGGCGCTGTTGAGCGCGGGGTACGGCATGGGGCCGACGTGTTCGGCGACCACCGGTGCGATGTCGTGGAAGGGCTGGAGGGCGCGCTCCCCCTCCTCGACGGGCCCGGACCAGCAGGCCACGATCAGGGCGAACGGCTGGCCGTGCCGGTCCTCCGGGATGAAGGGGAGCGGCGGTGCGATCTGGAAGGCGGGGAAGCCGCCGAGTTGCTCCGGGGCGTCGGCGATGATTTCGCGGAAGGAGCGCAGGACGGTTGCGGCGTCGGCCAGTTCGAAGAGGATCGGCCCGCCGTAGATGTCCTTGACGGGGCTGAGCGCGAACTCGAAGGAGGTCACCGCACCGAAGTTGCCGCTGCCGCCGCGAAGGGCCCAGAACAGGTCCTGGTTCTCCTCCTCGCTCGCGACGAGCAACTGCCCGTCCGCCGTCACCACATCGGCCGACAGCAGGTTGTCGCAGCTCAGGCCGAGCCCGCGGGCGAGGTAGCCGATGCCGCCGCCGAGGGTGAGACCGCCGACTCCGGTGGTGGAGATGATCCCGCCGGTGGTGGCCAGGCCGAAGGCGTGCGTCGCCGCGTTGAAGTCGCCCCAGGTCGCGCCGCCGTCCGCGCGGGCCGTCCGGCCGCGGGGATCGACGCGGACGGACCGCATCCCGGACAGGTCGGCCACCACGCCGCCGTCACAGGTTCCGAAACCGGGCACGCTGTGCCCGCCGCCGCGGACCGCCAGATCGAGCCCTTGGTCGCGGGCGAAGTCGACCACGGCCATGACGTCACCGGCGTTGGCGCAGCGCACGACGGCCGCCGGCTTCCTGTCGATCATCGCGTTGTTGACCCTGCGGGCCTCGTCGTAGCCGTCGTCCTGAGGGGCGACGACCGCCCCGCGCACCCGTGTGCGCAAGTCATCGATCGGCTTGCCCATGACCATCGCTCCTCGTGTGGGTCGTGCCACCGACATCCCGGCACGTTCCACGCTACGCCGGTACCGGGAAGCCTCAACCCGGCGCCCGGCCGGGCCCGCCGGCCCGGCCCCCGGCCCCGCCGCGTCAGCTGTCCTGGGGGGCCACCACGGTGAACGACGCGCCGTCCGGGTCGGCCAGGACGACCGAACGGCTGGTGCTGGTGTTCTCCACGGGGGAGAGGACGCGGCCGCCGAGCCCGGTGGCGGTTTCCAGGGCCGCTTCGAGGTCGGGGACGCGGAAATGGACGTGCCAGCGCGGTCGGATCTGCGGATCGGGGGCCTCTTCGAGGGCCCCGCCCACGATGCGCGCCGTGGTGTCGTTGCCGTGGCGCAGGACGACGTGGTCGTGTTCGTAGGAGACCGTGCAGCAGCCGGCCCGCTCACCGGCCCAGTCGAGGACCTCGCCGTAGAAGACGGCCGCCGCGAAGGCGTCGCGGGTGCGCAGTTCGAGCCAGGCGGGGGCACTGCCCTGGCCGACCGTCCAGTCCGGGATGACCTCGCCCTGCCAGAACCCGAAGACCGCCCCGTCGGGGTCGGAGGCCAGCGCGGCGCGTCCGGTGCCGAAGGCGAGGGGGCCGACCGCCATGGTCGCGCCGCGTTCCACGATCCGCGCCGCGGTGACGTCGGCGTCGTCGACGGCGAAGTACGGGGTCCAGGCGGCCGGCAGGACCAGCCGGTTGGCCAGTGCGCCCAGCCCGGCCACCGGGGCGCCGTCGCGGAAGGCGACGGAGAAGCCCTCCCCGAGCCGGGTGGCGCGGAAGCGCCAGCCCATGACGGCCCCGTAGAACCGCTGCGCCGAGGGGAGGTCCCCGGTCATCAGGCTGACCCAGCAGGGCGCGCCGAACATCTCGTGACTCGATGTCGACACAGCTGCCCACCTTGTTCGCGATCACTACGGCCGGGTTCGGCCCACCCTAGCGCCGCGTGGCCTGCCGCTCGAAAGGTGCTAGGGCGTACGGGTGAAGGACCGCCGGTAGGAGCGCGGCGGCACACCGCGGCGGCGTACGAACTGCTCCCGGAGCACGGCCGCGCTCGCGAACCCCACCGTGCGGGCGATCTCCTCGACGGACAGGCCGGTGGTCTCCAGCAGCTCCTCGGCGCGGCTCAGCCGCAGGCCGACCAGCCAGGCGTGCGGGGTGGTGCCCGTGGCCGCGGTGAAGCGGCGGGCGAAGGAGCGCTTGCTCATCACGGCGCGCCGCGCCAGCTCCGCGACGGGCAGCGGCTCGTGGAGGTGCTCGCGGGCCCAGGCCAGGACGTCGGCGAGGCGGGTGTCCTGGGCGTCCTCGGGAACGGGGGCGGCGAGGTACTGGGCCTGCCCGCCCTCGCGGTGGGAGGGCAGTACGAGGTCGCGCGCGAGGGCGTTGGCGGTCGCGGCGCCGTGCTCCCGCCGGACCAGGTGCAGGAAGAGGTCGAATCCGGCGGCGGCTCCGGCCCCCGTGACGACGCGGCCCTCGTCGACGTAGAGGGCGTGGGCGTCGACCGTGACCTCCGGATGGCGGGCGGCCAGCGGCTGCGCGAACCGCCAGTGGGTCGTGGCCCGCCGCCCGTCGAGCAGTCCGGCGGCGGCCAGGGCGTACGTGCCGACGCAGTGGGCCGCGACCAGGGCGCCGCGTTCGTGGGCGGCGGACAGGGCCTCCAGCACGGCCGGCGGGAGCGGTGTGCGAAAGCCCGCCCAGGGCAGGGCGACCACCAGGTCGGCGGTGGCCATCCGCTCCAGCCCGTACTCGACCGCGAGCGGCACCCCGAGGTCGGTGGGGACCGGCCCGGGCCGGTCGGCGCACAGCGCGAAGTCGAAGCGCGGCAGCCCTTCGCGCGGGCCGAACACCTCGGTGACGACGCCGACGGCGAGCATGCCGACGCCGGGCGGGGCGTAGGCGGCGACGGAGGTGAAGGGCGGCATGCGGGGAGTCTGGCAGATGTCCCGAGGCGGTCCCGCTGCGGCCCGGGCGGGCGGCCCGGACCCCCCGGCGCGGGGGCCCCTTGACGGCCTAGCCGAGGAACGCCGCCGTGGCCGCCGCGAAGCGGTCGGCGTCGTCGACCCAGGGGGAGTGCCCGGCGCCCGGCTGTACGACGAGGAAGGCATCGGGGAAGAGCGCGGCGAACTCGGCCGCCGAGGACGGAGGGCTGTTCAGGTCGAACTCCCCGGCGAGCAGCAGGACGGGGGCCGCGAAGGCGGCGAGCGCGGCGCGGGTGGCCGCCGGATCGAAGGCCCCCTCGGCCCCGAAGCGGGCCACGGCCTCCGCGTTGCCGGGCCGGCCGGCCTCGTGGTGGCGGCGTGCCCGTTCGTCCCAACGGCCGTAGAGGAAGGGGGCGATGGCGTCCATGTCGCTGCCGGTGCCCGCGCCGATGGCCTGCAGCGCGGCGAAGGCGGCCGGGAACCACGGCTCGTGCGCCCGCAGTCGGGCCAGATCGAGGCGCGTCTGCCCGCTGATGTCGATGCCGACGGCCCGGGTGCTGGGGGTGATCAGCGCCAGCCTGCGCACGCGGTGCGGGAACCGGGCCGCGTACTGCGCCGCGACGTTCGCCCCGGCGCAGTGGGCGAGCAGGTCGATCTCGGCCAGGCCCAGGTGTTCGCGCAGGGCCTCGACGTCGTCGACCAGGCGGTCGCAGCGGTAGCCGGCGGGGTCCTCGGACCGGGCGGACCGGCCGGTGCCGCGCAGGTCGGAGATGATCAGTCGGCGGTGCGCGGACAGGCCGCCGAGGTCGCCGAGGTAGGCGGAGTCCGCGGGGCCGCCGGGGAGGCAGACCACGGGGTCGCCGGTTCCGGAGGTGCGGTAGGCGAGCCGGGTGCCGTCGTGTGCGGAGAAAGTGGGCATGGCCCGATCCTGACAGTAATAACCTGGTTATACAACTGGGTTATGCCGCAGCGCGGTGTGGGTGTATAACCGAGTTGTGGCAGGTGAAAGGCAAGAGGACCGGAGCGCCGAGACGCTGACCGAGCAACAGGCCGAGCGGATGCTCGCCCGTATGAACGAGGTCATCCGCGCGGGTGAGGAGATGCGCAGGCTGCGCACCGAGATGATCCAGGTCTTCGTCGGCTTCGGCTGGACCCAGGACAGGATCGCCCGGCTCACCGACATGAGCCAGCCCGCCGTCTCCAAGCAGGTAACCAAGTTCAAGTCGGAGGAACCGCCGCCGCCGGTCGGGCTCGCCCTCGCCCAGTACGACGCCCCGTGGCTCGAGGGGCGCCTCTGGGGCCTGGCCGAGGAGGTCTCCGAGACCCTCGACGACGCCGCGCACTGCACCCGCACCGTCGACGCCCTCGCCCGCGGCCGGAAGCGCTTCACGCCCCGCACCGTCGACGAACTGCGGCGCGGCCTCGAAGAGGACCTGCGGCTGCACCGGGGCCGGCTCTCCGCCGCGCACCAGACCGCGTACGACGAGATCAGCCGCGCCCTCGACGTCCCGCCGAAGGGAGCCGCCGCACCCGGCGCCGGATCGCCCTCGGTCCGCCGCGCCCTCGCCCACCGGATCCAGCGCGACCGCCTGCTCGGCGACGCCTGAGCCCGGCAACCGGGGTCGGGCCCCGGGCGTCCCCCTTGGGGGGGGTGGTGTTCATGCCGGGGACGGAAGCACGGGAGTGGCGGCTCGCCGCGGGCCTGCCCGCCGTCGCGGCGGCGGTCGTGTACGGCTGGGCCCACTGGTGCTTCGCGGGACCGGACTCGCCGCCGACCGCCGTCGCCTGGGCGGGCGCGGTGCTCCTGCTCGTGGCCGCCTGCGCCGGGTACGTCGTGGCCGTCGGCGGCAGCGGCGGCGTCTTCGGCGGCCTCCTGCTGGCCATGGGACTGCTGCTCACCGTGGCGGCCGCGGACCAGGCGGCAGCACGGCCCGAGTCCGCCACCTGCGTGGTGCGCGGGGTCGACAGCAGCTTCCAGCCCTCGTTGGGCGACGGCGCGCCCCCGGCGAAGACCGTGTACCGCCTCGCCTTGGACTGCCCCGGCGGCTACCCCGACGAACTCAAGGACGACCAGGCCGTCGCCGAGTCGGGACAGGAGGTCCGGGTCGCCTACGACCCGCGGCGCCGGGTGTCCCCGGCCCTGGCGGGGACGGTCTCGCCGTGGCGGGCCGTGGTGTGGGCCGCGCTGCTGCTCGCCCTCAGCACCGTGATCGCCGGACGGCGGGGCGCGCCGGAGCGGGAACGGCAGCCCCAAGACCGTAGACGGCCTCGATGAGCGCGGCCGCACGGCGCCCACCGCGCGTTTCTACGTCCGCACCGAAGCCCGCCACCCCGCGTCGGCCCCGCCGCTGCCTGTGCCCCGGCGGCGCTGACCGGCCCGATCCGGCCGGCGGCCCGACCCGCGACCCGGATCCCGTACCCCGACGGCGCGCCGGGCACGGCGCGCCGGGCGGGGACCGGGCACGGGGTTACCGTCGGCGGCATGGACGGTGATCGCCGCGTCTGGCGCCAGTGCTCGCTCAGCGGGGCGGTGTTCGCCGTGTGCATGGCCGGCACCACGCTGCCCACCCCGCTCTACGGCCTCTACCAGCAGAAGTTCGGCTTCTCCGAGCTGATCGTGACCGTCGTGTACGCCGTGTACGCCTTCGGGGTCATCGGCGTACTGCTGCTGGCGGGCAACGCCTCGGACGCCGTGGGCCGGCGGCCGGTCCTGCTCGTCGGGCTGGCCTGCGCGGCGGCGAGCGCCGTCTGCTTCCTGTGCGCCACCGGACTGGGCTGGCTGTACGCGGGGCGGCTGCTGTCGGGACTGTCCGCCGGTCTGTTCACCGGCGCCGCCACGGTCTACGTGATGGAGCTGGCCCCGGACGGCGGTGCCTCCCGGGCCACGTTCGTGGCGACGGCCGCCAACATGGGCGGCCTGGGCTGCGGCCCCCTGCTCGCCGGAATCCTCGCCCAGTACGCCGCCTGGCCCCTGTACCTGCCGTTCGCCGTGCACCTCGCCCTGGTGGCCTGCTCGGCCGCCGTCCTGCTGCGGCTCGCGGAGACCGTACGGGAACGGCGGCCGCTGAGCACCGTACGGCCGCAGCGGCCCGGCCTGCCCGCGCAGGTCCGGGCGGTGTTCGGGCCGGCGGCGATCGCCTCGTTCGTGGGCTTCGCCCTGTTCGGCGTGTTCACCTCGGTCAGCCCGGCGTTCCTCGCCCAGTCGCTGGACGTGCACAACCACGCCGTCAGCGGGCTGATCGTCGCGCTGGCCTTCTTCGCGTCGACCGCCGGACAGCTCCTCGTCGGCCGGGTCGGCGTGGCGCGCTCGCTGCCCCTGGGCTGCGCCGGGCTCCTCGCCGGACTGGCGCTGCTCGCGGGCGCGCTGTACTGGGATCTGCTCGCGCTGGTGGTCCTGAGCGCGCTCGTCGGCGGGACCGGCCAGGGGCTCGCGTTCCGCGGGGCGCTGGCCGCGGTGGCCGAGGCCTCACCCGCGGACCGGCGCGCGGCGGTGATCTCGACGCTGTTCGTGGTCGCGTACGCGGGCATCTCGGTGCCGGTGATCGGCGTCGGCGTGCTGTCGGGCCCGATGGGACTGGAGGGCGCGGGCCTGGTGTTCATCGCCTGCATGGCCGTGCTCGTCTCGATCGCGGCCGTCTACCTGCTGCGCCGGCCGGCCGGCGCGACGCGGCGGTAGACGGCGCGGCCGGGACGGCGCGGCCGGGGCGGCGCGGGGTCCGGAGTAGAGGTGACCTCCGGTGCCCGCGCCGCCGCCGGACTGCTACCAGAGCACGGGCAGCCGCTCCGGCAGGCGCTTCATGAAGCGGGTGCGCCAGACGAGTTGGTCCACCGGCACCGCGAGCTGCAGACCGGGCATCTTCTCGACGAGCACCTCGAGGGCGATCTCGGTGTGCCGCTTGCCGAGGGCGGTGGCGGGGCAGTAGTGCTGGCCGCCGCCGAACGACAGGTGGGTGCCCGCGTTCGGCCGGTCGATGTCGACGGTGTGCGGGTCGGGATAGACGGCCGGGTCGGTGTTGGCGGCTTCGACCAGGACGAGGAGGAGTTCGCCCTTCTTCACCTCGACGTCCCCGAGGGTGAGGTCCTCGAGGGCGAGACGGGGCAGGCCGTCCGCGATCGAGAGGTTGATGCGCAGCAGCTCGTCCACCGCCGAGGGAATCCTGGAGGGGTCCTGGCGGATCTGCTGCCAGACCTCCGGGTGCTGGATGAGCGAGACCAGGGCCATGGTGAGGAATCCCATGGTGGAGATGACGCCGGCGCCGAAGAGGGTGACTCCGACGGTGGCGAGCATCTCGTCCGTCAGGTGGGCGTAGTCCGGGTCCCTGCGCAGGGCCGCGAGCTCGGACATCAGGCCGGTGACGGCGGGGTCGTCGAGGCGCTCGACCATGTAGGCCATGTCCCGGTCCCAGTTGAGCTTGGCCCCGGTGACCGGGCAGGCCGAGTTCATGAACGCGATGTCGAGGCTGGCCGCCAGGCGCGGGGCGTCCTCCCCGGGGATGCCCAGGATGCGGCAGTGGAGCTGCTCGGCGTACGGACTGGCGAACTGGCCGCGCAGGTCGGCCGGGGCGCCCGCGCTCAGCATGCCGTCGACGAGGGTGTGGGCCTGCGCCCGCATCCAGTCGGTCAGGCCGTCGGTCTTGGGGTTGATGGCCTTCAGGACGGCCTTGCGCAGCCCCGCGCCGGTGATGTTGCCCATGTTGTTGACGACCTCGGGCGGGATCGTCAGGGCGTACTGGCGCGGCACGCCCGGCGCCGAGGTGTCCTTGAGGCTGAACCGGGGATCCTCGAGGACCTGCTTGCACAGGGAATAGGAGGAGACGAGCCAGGCTTCGTCCCCGGCGATCGTACGGACCCGCTTGACCGGCTCGTCGCGGAGCTGCTCCACCTCCTGGGGGAGCTGGTCGCCGCGCGCGGAGAAGGGGAAGTCGAGGAGGGCGTCAGTGGGCATCGGATTCTCCATCGGCGGGGGTGATGACGGCGTGGCCCTGGTTGCGCGACGCACGCAGGCCCGAACCGCGGGAGTACAGCAGTTCCGCCATCGGCAGGAGCTGGTGGTAGCAGTTGAGGGAGGAGGGCACGCCGAGGATGGCCGGGGTGTCCAGGAAGAGCGGGGCCTCGGCGCAGACGTACTCCAGGCAGACCTCGCGCTGGCGGATCGTGGCCGCCTCCCCTCCGAGCACCTTCGAGGAGAGGAACGCGTCGACCAGGGCGTTGCAGGTCTCGCGGAACTCCGGGTCGGTGTCGAGGAGGGTGTTCAGGTGGGTGTGGAGCCTGCGGTACGCGGGGATGTCGGTGAGGGACGACATGGGGCGTGCGCGCAGGCGGGCGCCCGTGGGATCGGCGTCGGCCGCGGCGTTGTTGACCTTCGCGCGGACCCCGCGCAGGTTCTTGACCGCCTTGCGCCGCGCCTCGTCCTCCCCATAGCCGAGTGCCTCGTACATCTCGGCCACGTGCAGGTCGGTGTAGATGAGGTCGACCTGCCGGAAGTTGCGCAGGCCCCAGTGCGCGAGGTCGGTGACCCGCTGCGCCGAGAAATAGCTGTTGCCGGGTGAGATGCCTATCACCGCGTGATCGCCTTCGGTGTGGATCACCTGGCAGTGCGGGGTGAATGGCCGGACCGTGAAGACTTCTGTGGCTGTCGTCAACAGACGTCGGTTCCTTTGGCCGTCGCGAGTCCCGTGGGGCCCTGTGCCCCGGGTGTGGCGACGACGTGATGGAAGGTACCTGAGCGTGACGGCTCGGTTCCATATTCCTCTTAGGTAACTCACATGCTGGACACGGTAGTTAGCTGGTCCAGGCCAAGCCCTTGACAGAGGATTTGTTCACTTCTTAAATCACGTAGTGAACTAAGGGCCTGGCATGGGCATGACTTTCCAGTCCGGGCCTTCCCCCCCACACTCCCGGAAGGGAGAGCCATGACCTCCCCACGTTTACCCCGGCGTCTGCTGCTCTCTGCCGTCTCGCTCCTCGCCCTCGCCTCCCTGTCCACCGGACTGGCCCAGGGGGCGGCCCCGGCGCCGGCTCCCGCGCCGCCCGCAGCCCTGGCCGCGTCGGCCGAAGCCGTCACGTTCTCCGACGAGTTCGACGGACCCGCCGGCTCCGCCGTCGACGGCGGGAAGTGGCAGATCGAGACCGGCGACAACGTCAACAACCACGAGCGGCAGTTCTACACGGCCGGCAACCGGAACGCCGCCCTCGACGGCCAGGGCCATCTCGTCATCACCGCCCGCCGGGAGAATCCGGCCAACTACCAGTGCTGGTACGGGCGATGTGAATTCACCTCGGCCCGCCTGAACACGGCCGGCAGGTTCACCACGACGTACGGGCGGGTCGAGGCCCGGATGAAGGTCCCGCGCGGGCAGGGCATGTGGCCGGCCTTCTGGATGCTGGGCAACGACATCGGCCAGGTGGGCTGGCCCGCCTCGGGCGAGATCGACGTCATGGAGAACGTGGGCTTCGAACCGTCCACGGTCCACGGGACCCTGCACGGACCCGGGTACTCCGGGTCCGGCGGCATCGGCGCCGGCTACACCCTGCCCGGCGGTCAGGCGTTCGCCGACGCCTTCCACACCTTCGCCGTCGAATGGAGCCCGAACTCGGTCACCTGGTCCGTCGACGGCACCGTGTACCAGCGGCGCACCCCCGCCGATCTCGGCGGCCGCCAGTGGGTCTTCGACAAGCCCTTCTTCCTGATCCTCAACCTCGCGGTCGGCGGCTACTGGCCCGGAGACCCCGACGGCAGCACGGTCTTCCCCGCGCAGCTCGTGGTCGACCACGTCCGCGTCACCACCGGCGGCGGCCGGCCGGGCGGCGGCCCGATCACCGGCCTCGGCGGCAAGTGCGTGGACGTGGCCGGCGCCAACAGTGCGAACGGCACCCCCGTACAGCTCTACGACTGCAACGGAACCGCCGCGCAGCAGTGGACCGTCGGCTCCGACGGCACGATCCGCGCGCTCGGCAAGTGCCTGGACGTGGCCTCGGGAGGCACCGCGGACGGCACGCCGGTCCAGCTCTACGACTGCAACGGGACCCCCGCACAGCAGTGGGCCGTCCCCGCGGCCCGCGACATCGTCAACCCGCAGGCGGACAAGTGCCTGGACGCCACCGGCGGCAACTCGGCCAACGGCACCCGGCTGCGGATCCAGACCTGCGCGGGAACCGCCAACCAGAAGTGGACGGTGACCCGATGATCCGCTGACCCGAGCGGGCCGGCCGCCGGCTCACGGCCCTCGCGGCCGCGGTCTCGGCCGCCCGGTGCCCACCGCCCTCCGGCCCGCCCGGGCCGTCTCTTCCGGCGAGTGCCTGGACCCGCGGGCCGACCGGTGGGCGGTTTCCCAGGGCCCGCCCCACCGCCGCTGCGCGGCTGACCAGCCGCCCCTGAAGACCTCGGGTCCGCGTCCCCGGCCCACGCCCGGGCCGCGGACCCGTCCGGGACTCGAAATGTGATCAGCGAACCAACGAAATATGATGAGCGTGGTCATTTGCGCCGGAAACTCAAGCGGACGTACGTCCAAGCGGTCCAGGAGCGGTCCATGAGCCCCCATAGGTCCACGCGGTCGGCGACCGCGGAAGACTTGCTGACCAGGCTCGGACGGCTCACCGCGCAGGCGAGGGAAGGGGCGGAGCTCCAGCAGGCCCGCGTCGAGCTGGCCGAAGCGCTGCAACGGGAGATCCTCCCGGCGTCCCTGCCCGGCGTGCCGGGCCTGCGCACCGCGGCCCGGTACGCACCGGCCCGCCACGGCCTGAGCATCGGCGGCGACTGGTACGACGGCTTCCTCCTCCCCGGCGGCGCCCTCGGCTTCTCCATAGGCGACGTGGAGGGCCATGACGTCGAGGCCGCCGCGTTCATGGGGCAGGTCCGCATCGCCGTGCGCGCCGTCGCGGCGTCCGCCGCCGATCCGGGCGAGGTGCTCAGCCGGGCCAATGACCTGCTGCTCTCCGTGGACTGCGATCTCTTCGCGACCTGCACCTTCCTCCGCTTCGACCCCGTCACGTGGGAGGTCCAGAGCGCGCGCGCCGGCCACGTGCCCGGGGTCTGGGCCACGATCGACGGCGAGCACGGCATCGTCCGGGACGAGGGCGGCCTGCCCCTCGGCATGCTGCCGGGCGCGCAGTACCCCGTCACCCGCCGCCGGCTCGCGGCGGCCGGTTCGTTCGTCCTGGTCACCGACGGGGTCGTCGAAGGCCCGTCCTTCCCGATCGACGCGGGACTGGAGCGGGTGGCCGAGGTGGTCCGGGCGCACGCGGACGCCGACCCCGGCGAGCTCGCCGCCGCCGTGATGAAGGTGGCCGACTCCACCGGCCACCAGGATGACGCCGCGGTTCTCGTGCTCCGCCATGAGGCCGTCCGGGGCGGAACCGGATGACGCGCAGGGCGCAGTAGCGCGTGTCATGCTCCGAGCGCGGGTGCGGGCTGTTGTCTGATGAAGTGATGCGCACCGAGGGTTTCCCACGTCTGGGCATGACGGTGCTCCGGATCCTGCTCGTCGCCGCCGCCTACTTCGCGGGCGGGCGCATCGGGCTGCTCCAGCAGGTGGTGATCCAGGGCGCCGTCGTCACCCCGCTGTGGCCGCCCACGGGCATCGCCCTCGCCTGCCTGCTGTGGCAGGGGCTCCGGGTCTGGCCCGGCATCGCACTCGGCGCCTGCCTCGTCATCCTGTCGATCAGCGGCTCGATCGACCCCGTCGGCTTCGGGATCGCCGCGGGCAACACCCTCGCCCCCGTGTGCGCCTTCCTGCTGCTGCGGCGCTTCCGCTTCCGCGTCACCCTGGACCGTCTCCGGGACGGCGTGGCACTGGTCTTCCTGGGCGGGCTGGGGCCCATGCTGATCAGCTCCACCATCGGAGCCGGGCTGCTCCTCCTCACCGGCAGCATGCCCCAGAGCGGATTCTGGATCGTGTGGTGGACCTGGTGGGCGGGCGACGCCATGGGCGTGCTCGTCATCACGCCGCTGCTCCTGGTCCTGCGCATGGCCCGGCTGCCCTCGGACGCCTACCGGTGGGCGGAGGCGGGCGCCCTGCTGGCCTCGGCCTTCGCCATCACCCTCCTCGCGACCAGGAGCGACCTGGCCCTGCTCTTCCTCGTCTTCCCGCTCCTGGTCTGGGCGGCCCTGCGCTTCCAGCTGGAGGGCAGCGCGCCGTGCATGCTCCTCGTCTCCGCCATGGCCAACTCGGCGGCGATCGACCAGGACGGCCCCTTCGAGCGCCACACGCTGGTCGAGGCCATGGTCAACCTGCAAGCGCTCAACGGCTCCGCGGCGCTGACCTCGCTGCTGCTGTCGGCGGTCGTGACCGAACAGAACATCATCCGCGCCAGGATCGAGCAGGCCTGCCAGGACCTCGCCGAGGTGGTGGAGCGGCTCGCGCCGGGGAAGGCGGCCTCCGCCTGGCCGCCGCGGGACGAGGACGGCGTGGAGACGCGGGGCGGATAGCCGGGGGGGATAGCGGGGGCGGATAGCGGGGGTGCGCGAACGCGCGGACCGCCGCGCCGATCCCGCCGATCCGGACGCCCCGGCCGGGTCCCCCCCGCTACGCTGCGGCCGTGACCAGTGCAGGGCTGACCCGCCGACGGGTGATGGGCGCCGGGCTCGGCGCCGTCGGGGTGGCGCTCGCCGGGTGTTCGGGCGGCTCGGGCCCGGTGCGGCGGCTCCGGCTCGCGACGGGGCCCGAGGGCGGTCCGTACAACGCCTTCGGCAAGGCCCTGGCCCAGGCCGTCGCCGCGAGCGTCAGCCGGCTGGAGATCGTCCCGGTGAGCACCTCGGCGAGCGTGAACAACCTGCGGAAACTGGACGACGGTTCCGTGGAGCTGGCGCTGGCTATGGCGGACGCGGCCGAGGACGCGGTGCTGGGGCGCGAGTCGTTCACCCGCCCGGCCGCCGTCACGGCGCTGGCCCGGGTCTACGTGAACTACACGCACCTCCTCGTCCCGGCGGACGGACCGGTGCGGTCGGTGCGGGACCTCGCCGGTCGCCCGGTCGCGGCGGGCGCCACGGGGTCGGGCGTCCAGGTGGTGGCCGGCCGGGTACTGCGGTCGGCCGGCCTGAGCGACGGCCCCGCGGCCACCCGCGAGCAGCAGCTGGGACTGGCCGCCTCGGCGGCGGCGCTGCGGGAGGGCGCGGTCGACGCGGTGTTCTGGTCCGGCGGAGTACCCACCCCGGCCCTGTCCGACCTGGCGCGCGAACTCCCCTTGCGGTTCCTCCCGCTGGACGACCACGTGGGCGCGCTGCGGCAGAGCCACGGCCCCGTCTACACGGCGGTCACCCTCCCGGCGGGGGTGTACGGGCTGGCCGAGCCGGTGGGCACCATCGGGGTCGGCAACTACCTCCTGGCCCGCGACGACGTACCGCAGGGCGCCACGCGCGAGCTGCTCCGGGTGGTCTTCGAGCGCTGGAGCGACCTGCTGCGGGAAGTGACGGCGGGCGCGCGCCTGGAACCCCGGTTCGCCATCTCGACCGGGCAGGTGCCGCTCCACCCGGGCGCGGTCACCTACTACCGGTCCGTCTACGGGTGACCCGCCGCGGCTGACCGGCCACCGCTGACCCGCTACGGGGCGGACGGGAGCCGGAACTCGACCACCAGGCCGTGCGGCGCGTTGCCGCTGACGCCGAGCCGGCCGCCGCTGAGCCGGGCGATCTCGTCGGCGATGGCCAGGCCCAGGCCGCTGCCGGGCACGTTCTGGTGCTCGGGGGCGCGTGCGAAGCGCCGCAGCAGCAGGGCGAGCTGGTCCTCGGGAACGCCCGGCCCGTCATCGGCGACCCGTACGACGGCCGTCCCGTCCGCGCCGCGCCTGGCGGTCACCTCGACCCGGCCTTCGCGCGGCACGAACTTGACGGCGTTGTCGAGGACCGCGTCCAGGATCCGGCCCGCCGCGTCCGGCAGGGCGCGTGCCCGCAGGCCGTCCGCCGGGCCGGCGGCGGCCAACTCCAGCCCGGCGTCGCGGAACACCGGATCCCAGGCCCGCACCCGTTCCCGTACGGCCCGCCACACGTCCTGGTCCGCCGGCTCCGCGCCGCCGGACTCCACCCGGGCCAGGGCCAGCAGTCCGTTGAGCAGCTCCTCCAGGCGCTCGGCCTCCTCGAGGGCGCGGGCGTGCTCGGAGCGGCCGGGCCCCGGGGCGATGTGCGGTTCGACGTTCTCCAGCTGCAGGACGAGCGTGGCCAGCGGATTGCGCAGCTGGTGGGAGGCGTCGGCGACGAAGTCGCGCTGGCGGCCGATGGAGACGGCCACGGCCTCCGCCATGATGTTGAAGTGCTGCCGCAGACGGCGCAGTTCCGGCGGTCCGGTGTCGGAGACGGCCCGTGCCTGGAGGCTGCCGGCGGCCAGTCCCTCCACCGCCCGGTCCAGATCGCGGACCGGGCGCATCAGCCAGCGCGTGATCCCCGCGGCCACCAGGGCGGCCGCCGCGAACGCGGCGACGGCTCCGGCGGCGATGGCCGACCACCGGACCGTGACGTCGAGCCGGGCCGCATCCGTGGACACGGACATCAGGACCGCCCCGCTCACCCGCTCGTCCCGGCCCACCGGCTCGGCGAGCACCACGCTCTTCGGGCCCCACGGGCGGACGGCCGGCAGCCGGTCCGTGGAACGCCCGGTGAGGGCCCGGCGCCTGGCGTCGGCCGCGTCGCGGGCTTCCTCCCAGGCGGGGCCCGCCCCGGCCCGGGCGACCGTGGCACCCGCCGTGTCGACGACGACCACCCCGGCTCCGTACAGCTGGGCGTACCGCCCGATCTCGGCGGACAGCTCCTGCCGGTCGGCCGCGGTGCGCATCCGGTCGGCGAGATCGGCGAACCGCACCGCCTCCGAGCGCCGTTGCAGGAGCAGGTGCTCGGTCCGGCCCCGGGCGTAGGCGTCGGCCAGCGGGACGCAGAGCAGCAGTGCCGCCGCCCCCATGAGCACCATCAGCACCGCGAGCAGCCGGCGCCTCACCGCTCGCCGCCCCGGCCGCCCGCGCCGCCATCCTTCCGCGCGCCCGCGGGCCCGTCTCCGCGCTCACCCGCGGGCCCGTCTTCGCGCTCGCCCCCGGGCCCGTCCCTGCGGCCGTCCCGGGCGGCCGGGGAGCCGAGCTGGTAGCCGAACCCGCGGACCGTGCGCACCAGCCCGGAGCGGCCCGTCTTGGCGCGGATGCCCGCCACGTGGACGTCCAGCGAGCGTGAGGCGGCGAGGAAGGCGTCGCCCCAGATCCGGTCCAGGATCTCCTCCCGGGAGTGCACCTCGCCGGGACGGGCCGCCAGGAAGGCCAGTACGTCGAACTCCCGCCGGGTCAGCCGGACTTCGGTCCCCGCCACCGTCACGGTGCGGCCCGCCGGGTCGACCTCGACGTCCCCGGTGCGCACCGGTCCGCCGTCGGCCTCCGGCCGGCCGGACGGTGCGCCCGTCCGGCGCCGTACGGTGTCGATGCGGGCGATGAGCTCGGCCATCCGGAACGGCTTGACCACGTAGTCGTCGGCCCCCGCCCGCAGCCCCTGCACGATGTCGCGCTCCTCGCAGCGCGCGGTCACCACGATCAGCGGCGCGTCGCAGACGGTGCGCAGCCGCCGCAGCAGCTCCAGCCCGTCCAGATCGGGCAGCCCCAGGTCGAGCAGGACGAAGTCCGCCTCGTGGACGTGCCGCAGGGCGTCCATGGCACGGCCCACCCTGCGGACGCTGTGCCCGCGCTGCGCGAGGGCGGTGCCGAGGGCCTGGGCCATGCGGTCGTCGTCCTCGACGAGAAGCGCGTGCATCGACAGTTACCTCGCGAGCTGTGACCGGGGTCAGAAGCTTACGGGAGCCGCCGCGGGCCGGTCCGGGCCGCCGTCGGACCCGGCCTTGGCCTCGGCGTCGGCCTGTGCCTCGGCGCGGCTGAGGGCGGCGTCGCGGGTGTCGGGCATGAGCACGTACGTCACGAGGGAGACCAGGGCGCACCCGGAGACGTACCAGAAGAACATGGTCTCGTGGCCGCTGCTCTTGAACCACAGCGCCACGTACTCAGCCGTGCCGCCGAACAGCGCGTTGGCGATCGCGTACGGCAGTGCCACGCCCAGGGCGCGCACCCTGGTCGGGAACAGCTCGGCCTTGACGGCCGCGTTGATCGAGGTGTAGCCGGTGATGATCACCAGGGCCAGCAGCGACAGCCCCAGCGCGGACCAGTACGAGGAGGCCGACCCGAGGGCGGTCATGATCGGGTACGTGCCGACGGTGCAGCCCACCGCGAAGGTGATCAGCAGGGGTCGGCGGCCGATCCGGTCGGACAGCATCCCGGCGAAGGGCTGCAGCACCGCGAACAGGGTCAGCGCGGTGAAGCTGACCAGCGTGGCGGTGGTCTTCTCCATGCCGGCGCTGCCGACCAGGTACTTGGTGAGGTAGGTGGTGTACGTGTAGTACGCCACGGTGCCGCCCAGGGTGAGCGCCATGACCAGTCCGGCCTGGCGCCGGTGCTGCCACAGGACCTTCAGCGTGCCGCGGGCGCTGTCGTCGTCCCCGTCCTCACCGGAGGCCTCCTCCTTGAAGGCGTCGGTCTCCTGGAGCCGCCGCCGCAGCCAGAAGACCACCACCGCGAACAACGCCCCCAGGGCGAAGGGGATGCGCCAGCCCCAGCTCTCCAACTGGGCCGTGGTGAGCGTGTGCTGCAGGGTGATCAGGATGCCGAGGCCGAGGAGCTGCCCGCACGTCATCGACACGTACTGGAAGGACGACCCCAGGCCGCGCCGGTTGCGGGCCGACGCCTCGGTGAGGTAGGTGGCGCTGGCCGCGTACTCGCCGCCGATGCTCAGCCCCTGGAGCAGCCGCGCGAGCAGCAGCACCAGGGCGCCGAAGTACCCGGCCTGGCCGTAGGTCGGGGCGACGGCGATCAGCAGGGCGGCCACCGACATCATGGTGACGGTCAGCGTGAGCGCGCTCTTGCGCCCGTGCCGGTCGGCGGCGCGGCCGAGGATCCAGCCGCCGACGGGCCGCATCAGGAAGCCGACCGCGAAGATGCCCGCCGTGTTCATCAGCTGGGTGGTCGGGTTGTCGCCGGGGAAGAAGGAGTCGGCGAAGTAGATCGCGAAGCTGGCGTAGACGAACCAGTCGTACCACTCGACGAGATTGCCGAGCGATCCCCCGACCAGGGCGAGACGGCGCTTCTTGCGCTCGTCCCCGGGCGGCGGCGACGCGGGCATGACGGCGGACGAGGACATGGCGGCTCCAGAGGGAAGTCCCTGGCGGGGACGGGGAAGTGCCCCGGTGGCGGGGGAAGTGCCCAGAGCATGCGGCTGCCGCAACCTCCGGACAAGGTCCGCCACCCAGATCTAACGTCCCGCTAAGAAAACCGGGGGGCGTGCGCGGGCGCCTGAGGGCGCGCACAGGAGCGGATGCGCTACTTCCGGAAGATTCCCGGAGACCGGCTTGCACGATCGGGTCTGTTTTCCGATGGGGTGGTGCATGAGGAGCCCTTCGCGCTCCACGGCTGCCGGAGTCGGGGGCAGGCAGACGCGCTCCACATGCCATGGGGAAGGTTTCACCAGACGTGAATGTCGAGGTCGTTGCCCTCGTGCTGATAGCCGCTACCGCGGTGCGTGTTTTCGCTTTTGACGTGGTCAGGGTGTTGCCGACCCGGTGGGTGGCGACGAGCAGCCGTGGGAGAGTGCATGAGTGAGGGCGAGTTCGACCCATCCGGAGACCAGGCGGTCTCCAGCGAGCTGGCCGGTGTCCTGCCGGTGGACTACACCGCCTTCCACTCCCAGCAGCATCGCGCCTACCTGCGCTATGCCCATCTTCAGCTGGGATCCCGGCAGGACGCCGAATACGTCGTCGACGACGTGTTCACCTTCCTGCTCAAGGTGTGGCCGCACGCCCTGAAGGAGGCGAGCCTGCACGGGTTCGCGTGGGCGGTCCTCCGCGAGCACGTCGAGCGCAGGCTCGCGGTCTCGGCCCGGTCCGTGGCGATGGTGGAGACCGCGTGGTTCGCGGCCCTGCGCCGCGCATCCCGGGAGCGGATGGAACTGCTGGAGTCGAAACTCGGCCTGTACGCGGCGATCGCGGACCTGTCCGAACGGCAGTACGACGTGGTGCTGCTGGCCTTCCTGCTCGGCAACGACAACGACACGGTCGCCCGGATGATGGGCATCTCCTCCGCGACCGTCCGCTCGCACATCCGCGGCGCGCGCCGAACCCTGTCCCGGAAACTCGGGGTGGACTGGGTCCCTGGAGAGGAGAAGGACCAGTGAGCGATGTGACTCGCGATCGTGACCCTGTGACATGGGACGGACTGGACGCGGCACTGCGGGAAGCGGAGGTCCTGGTCGAGGAGTACGCCGGCTACGACGAGGGCGCGGCACGGCGACGGATCGCCCGCCGGATCGCGGCCGACCGCGCCCGGGCCGGGATCGGCACGGAGACCGGCCCGCTGCCCGCGCCGCGCTCGGCCGGCATCGACGACCTCGTGCTCGACGCCACCTGCCACGTGCGGGCGGCCAGGACCCTGGACGAGATCGCCTGGGTGCTCGCCGAGAGCCAGGCCTACGCGGAAATCGCCCTGGGCACCGGCTCGTGGCCCCACGGAGCGGACTCGGCACTGCTGTTCGGCTGCCTCCTGCACCTGGATGACGAGGAGGGCGCCCAGTTCTGGTTCCAGTACGCCGCAGGCGCCGGATCGCGCACCGCCGCCCACTGCCTCTACCTCCACCACCTGGCCCGCGCCGAGGTGAAGACCGCCCGCCACTGGAAGCGCCAGGCGCAGGCCCTGCCGCCGGACGACCACCTGCCGGCCCTGCCGGAGATCCCGGACACCCTCGAGGAATCCCTGCGGGCCTCCGTCATCTGGACCTCCCCGCCCATCACCACCCAGGACCTCACCGCCCTCGGCGACGCGGGCCGCTTCGTACGTCCCCCCTACCGACTGCCCCCGCGGCTGCGGCGGGCCGTCACGGCACACGTCTGGTCCGAGGACCCGGACCTCGGCGAGGTGCCCATCCCCGGCCCCCAGGTCGCCGCCGCCGTGGCACATCACGCACGGCTGGGCCCCCTGCACCTGACCGACGAGGCGGCGCACGCCTGGGCCCTCGACGTACTCAAGGAGCCCCAGCCGAACCGGACCCCCCGCGGCGCGCCCGTACGGCCCCCCGCACCGGCCGCGATGGAATCCGTCCACCGCGCCCTGCGCGTCCTGGAGGTCATCAACCGCTACGCGGGCGGCGTGAGCCTGACGCAGATCGCCCGCGAGACCGGACTGCCCCAACTGGCCCTGGCGCGGGCCGTGGAGCAGCTGATCCGAGCGGCACTGGTCACACCCGTCGGGCGTGACGCCTACATCGCCGGCAGCGCCCTGCGGCTCGGCCCGGGCGAGGACGGCCGCGCCCACCTGCAGGAGACCCTCGACTGGGTCCGGGACGCCGTGGGAGCCGCCGTCTACGTGGCCCGCTACGCCGACGGAGAGGTCTGCATCACCCAGTACGCCGACGGGCCCGCCACCCCGCTCGTCGAGGAATGGGTCGACTTCCGCGCCGCCGCCCACGCCTCCGCCGTCGGCAAGGCCCTGCTCACCCAGCTCGACGACGACCAGCGGAAGGACCACCTCGCCCGTCACCGCCTCACCCGCTTCACCGCCCACACCCTCGATACTCCGCAAGCCCTCTTCCAGGAGCTCGACGGCCGCCGGCCCAGCGCCCCCCTGCTGGACCTCCAGGAGTACGCGCTGGGCACGGTCTGCGCGGCGGTCCCCATCACCGCGGGACCGAACGCGGAGTGCGTGGCCCTGTCCATCCCGGCCACCGACCCCCGCCGCCTGCAACAGGCGGCGCGGATCCTGCAGAGCGAAGCCGCGGCCGTCCTCATCGCCCTGATCGTCATCGGCAGCACCCAGCCCGCCGCGGCTCAGGGCCCCGGCCTGGAGGGCGGCAGCGGTCCCGCGGGGCTGGGCAGCGGCCTCCTGTCCCCGACCGCCTAGCCGGACGCTCCGGCACCCGGCAACGCGGGTGCGGACGCCCCCGTCCGGGAAGTCCGGGCGGAGGCGTCCGCAGGCCGCGCGGGCGCTCGTACGGCGGTCCGGGGCGGCGGCTCAGGCGGCGGGGACCGTGACGGTGGGCGTGTTCCAGCCGGAGATCCGCAGCCGGGGCGCGGACCCCCGCAGGTCCCCGGTCCGGTAGGTCGCGGTTCTGTTCAGCCCCGTGAGGTCCGCCGGGGGCGGGGTCGGATGCCACCCGTGACAGGGCATAACGGATGCAATGGCATGAAACGGGATCAAATCGGATGGGGTCTGCCACGGCAGGGGTCACACAGGGCGCCGACAGGCCCCGCCGGAGCGGCGGCTCAGGGCCCGTTCGAGCGAACGGCCCCAGCGCGAGGTGGCGGACAGGCCCACGAGGAAAGCGCCGGCGGCGGGTGGCCGGATCGAGGAGCTGCGCAGTCCGGAAGCCCGGGCAGCGCCGTCCGTGCACCACCGGATGCGTCCGGCGTCCCGGTGGAGTCCCGCTGGAGCCCCGGTCGGCCGGGCGCACGCGGGCCGACCACGCGACGTACCGTCAACTGTGAGTCAGCCGGGGCCGATCGCCGGCGGTATGCCGCGACAACTACTGTTGGTCCTTACACGCAACGGCGTATGATTGTGCGACGCATTCGATTCAGGGGGGAATGGAATGGTGCTTCGACCCGCCATCGTCGATCTGCTGGAGCTCAGCCCGGACTTCACGCGCGACCCGTATCCCGTCTACGCGGCGCTGCGGGAAAAGGGACCCGTGCACCACGTGCGCACCCCGGACGACGAGGAGATGTGGCTGGTCGTCGGACACGACGCCTGCCGCACGGCCTTCACCGATCCGCGGCTCAGCCGGGACTGGCGCGGATCCGGCGACATGGGCCAGATCATCAACGCCGACCAGGACCACCCGGCGCTCGCCCACATGCTGATGTCCGACCCCCCGGACCACACCCGGCTGCGCCGCCTGGTGGCCCGGGAGTTCACCCCGCGCCGCATCGAGGCGCTGGCGCCGCGCATCCAGCAGGTGACCGACGAACTGCTCGACGCCATGGAGGCCGACGAGGAGCGCCGGGGCGACCTGGTGAACGCCTTCGCCTTCCCGCTCCCGATGACCGTCATCTGCGAGCTGCTCGGCGTGCCCGAGCTGGACCGCGAGGCCTTCCGCAAGTGGTCCGGCGAAATGGTCGCCCGCACCAGCCCCGAGGCCGAGGCCGAGGCGTACGCGCAGATGCCCCGGTACCTGACCGGGCTCATCGACGCCAAGCGCGCCGCTCCGGGCGACGACCTGCTCAGCGCCCTGATCCACACCGTCGACGAGGGCGGGGACCGGCTGTCGCCGAGCGAACTGATCGGCATGAGCGTCCTGTTGCTCATCGCCGGGCACGAGACCACGGTCAACATGATCGGCAACGGGATGCGCGCCCTGTTCGCCCACCCGGACCAACTCGCCGACCTGCGCGCCGACCTCGGCCTGCTCGACGGCGCGATCGAGGAGATGCTCCGCTACGACGGTCCGGTGGAGACCTGCACCGAGCGACTGGCCCTGGAGGACGTGGAGATGGGCGGGGTGGTGATCCCCGCGGGCTCGGCCGTCCTGATCGCCATGGCCGACGCGGACCGCGACCCGGCGCGCTTCGAGGATCCGAACCGCTTCGACATCCGCCGGGACGCCCGCGGCCACATCGCCTTCGGGCACGGCCTGCACTACTGCCTCGGCGCGCCGCTGGCCCGGATGGAGGGCCGCATCGCGCTGCGTTCGCTGCTGGAGCGCTTCCCCGAACTCGCCGCCGACGCCGAGGAGACGCAGCTGTCCTGGGTGCCCGGCATGCTGATCAGGGGCGTACGCGAACTGCCCGTGCGCTGGTGACCCGACGGCCCCGGGTCCGGTCCGCTGCCGCGCACACGCCGGCGGACCGGACCCGGGGCCCGGTCGGCCTGCCATCGGCCCGCATCACGCGTCATCCCGGGACCGTCCGTCCGCCCGGTCCGGCCCGCCTGCCCGGTCGGCCCGTCCGCCACCGGACTGCCCCGTGATGTGCTCCAGGTCCGTCAGCAAGGAGTCCAGCCACTCCACGGCGGCGTAGTACGACGTCGGCGCGCCTGGCGGCTCCGCCGCGAACCCGTCGAAATCCGGATCCCGCAGCGGCACCGGCTCCTCCGGGGTGTCGCCGCTGGGGTCCAGGCGCGCCGACACCAGCAGCATCCGCCCGGCCACCCGGTCCCCGAGCCGCGTCACCGCCCTCGCCGGCTCCCGCGCCAGGGGCGGTACGTCGACCCGCTCGGCCGGCACCAGCAGCCGGTCCGCGCCCCACAGCGTGTGGTGGCCGGTCATCAGCGTCGCCTGCCAGTCCTGCCCGGGGGGCGGCCCCGCCGACTCCTTCGGTTCGCTCTGGAACTGCGCGTACGCCGACTCCGCCATGATCAGCGCGTGCTGCAGCGACCGGTGCCCCGGCGCGGCGGAGGGCGCGGGCTCCCGCACCCCGCCCGCCGCGAGCTGGGCCGTCACGGCCACCACCGTCTCCGCGGCGCCCCGCAGCAGCACCGCCACAGAGCGCCGCAGCTCGTCCTGGGCGCCCCGGGGCCAGGCGAGCAGCCCGAACACGGCGCCGATCGCGCTGCCGGTCAGCACGTCCAGCAGCCTGAACTCGGCCAGCTGCCAGGTCGCCGGAGCCAGCTGCGCGAACACCAGCGCGACGACCAGCGTGAACAGAGCCTGGGCCCAGCCCACCCCCTTGACCGGCCCCAGCGTGAAGGCGACCAGCATCAGCGGCGGCAGCGCGGCCGCGTACACCGCGATGTCCGTGCCCACCAGCGCCAGCAGCCCCGCCACCACCAGGGCGCCGATCAGGGTCCCGGTCAGCGCCACCCGTACCGTCGAACGGGTCTCCCGCACGGTCGTCCGGGTCAGCGTCAAGGTCGCCAGCAGCACCCAGAACCCGTGCGGCAGCGAGTCCACCCCCGCGATCACCCGGGCCGCGGCCAGCGCCAGACTGATCCGCACCGCGTTCTGGAAGAACACCGACCGCCCCCCGGCATGGCCCTCCAGCCGCCGCCACCACAGCAGCGGCGCCGGCATCCGCGCGTACCAGAACCGCCCCGGCGCCGCCCTGGCCGCGCCCGCCCGGCCCCGTACCGCGATCCACGCGGCCGTCGACATGGCCAGCGCGGCGTCCGCCGCCTCCAACACGGCCGCGTGCCGGCGCAGCACCGCCGGGGAAGCGCCGGCCTCCGGGCCCGCCGCCAGGGCCGAGCGGGCCCGCAGCAGCTCGGCGTGCGCGTCCCCGGTGGGCTCCCGGCCGCGCAGGCGCCCGGCCGTCTCCTCCGCCGCGTCCCGTACCGCGCGCAGCACGTCCAGCCCGCCCCGGCCGGGATCCGGCCCGCCGGGGGCCGGAGGCAGCAGCGACAGCCTGCGCAGCAGGGTGCGCAGGGACAGCCCGGTCTGGGCCAGCGCGCGGTCGCGTACGCTCGCGCCGGCCGGCCGCTCGGCCTCCGGGACCAGCGAGGACCGCAGGCCGGTACCCGCTGCCAACGCCGCACGCGCCGCAGCGTCGGACAGGGTGAAGCGCCCCCGGGTCAGCTCGTCGGCGCAATCGCGCGCGGTGTCGGCGGCCCGCGCGGCCAGCTCCCGGTACGGGACGGTCGGCGGATCGGGCAGCAGGAACGCCTCCGCGAGGACCAGGAACACCAGGCCGGTCGTCGCGCCCGCCAGCCGCTCGCCGAGCGAACCGGGATCGTAGGGCGGGAAGGACGGCAGGATGTACATCAGCTGCAGTCCCGGCGCGGCCCCCGCCGGGCGCGGCCCGCCCACGGCGGCGAAGGCCAGCGCGAACCCGACCAGCAGCATGCCCACGACCGCGCTCCAGGTCCGTACGGCCAGGTAGGTGCCGATCGTGATCAGCACCCAGCAGACGGGCAGCAGCCGCAGCACGACGGCGGCACGCTGCCGGCCGGTACCGGGGATGCGTGACAGGCCCGCCATGGCCACGGCGGCGAACACCGCGTAGGTCGCGGCGTCGGGCAGGCCGAAGCCGTACAGGAACAGGTAGAAGGCGGCGCCGGCTGCCACCGTGACCCGCGCCGCCCGCCGGGCCGCCGCCCGGTAGGCGGCGGGCAGCCGCACCCTGGGAACGCCAGCCATGCCACCAGCATCCCCCGGTCCCGGCCGCCCGGCACGCGGCGGCCCGGGGACCGGGGGAGAGGAGTCGGGGGAACGCAGGTCGCATCGCAGGGCTGTCACACCCGTCCGGTCCGGGCCGCGGGGTCACCGACGAGGACTGGGAGAACGCGGCCAACGCCCGCCGGCGACTAACCGCCCGGCCAGTTCGGGTAGACCCGCTCCACCGGCACGTCAGGCACCGGTGCTCAGGAGATCGCGTACCACTGGCTGGCCCAGCCGGTGTGGATGGTGCTGGTCGACTGCTCGGCCAGGTTGACGGTCGCCGGCAGCGAGGTCTGACCGGTCAGGATGGTGCTGTACCGCAGATTGGGCGGCGTCAGACCGGCGTTGACGGAGATGCCGGCCCCGGTGGACTTCAACGTGAGGGCGTTGGTGGCCCAACTGCCGTTGAGCAGGAGCGCGATGAAGTAGGTGCCGGGCGCGGCGGTGAACGGCTTGGCGAGGGGGAACGGCTTGGCGATGGGCTCGGTCATCAGCTGCGGCGAGATGTCCGGGGTGGCTCCGACCAGGGTGCCCTTGGCGTCGTACACGCCGAGGTGGCAGTTGGCGAGCTGCGCGTTCGGGTCCAGGCCCGCCAGGCCGAGCCAGACGTTCGACCAGGTGATCTCCTCGCGCAGGACGATCCGCACCAGGGTGATGCGCCCCCCGACCCCCGCGGACGTCTGCGCGGTCACGTGCCCCGCGTCGTTGGGGTCGCCGGTCCACGCCAGCAGGTTCTGGTCCTGCGGCCGCGGCCCCTCGAACCCGGAACCACCGCCCGGCGCGGGCGGCGCCGACGGCCCGGAGCTCACCGCCCCGCGCGGGCTCCCCGCCGGTGCGGTGCAGCCGGCCAGGACGAGGAGCGCCGCGAGCGCGGCGACGAGGCCGGTCGTGGCAGTGGTGGTGCGGGTGCGCATGGTCCCCCCATGAGGCGCTGATGTGACGACGAGCCATGGTCACACACGCCGAACTCGCCCGACCGACCTGCCCCGACCTGCTCCGACTGCTCCGAGTACGCGGAACCCCGCTTGATCGTGGGCGCAGCCTGCATCGGATGCTTGACCGATAGCCTGGCCGCCGAGCAGGGCGGGGCCGCCGACGGCGGGCCGGCAGCGCGGCGACCGGAGCCCACCTGCGACCGCACCAGCAGAAAGAGGTCACCATGACCAACCTCGCCCTCAACCTGGCCGCCACCGCCGCGGCGAACCCCGGCCGCACGGCGATCCAGTTGGACGGCCTGGCCCTCGACTACCGGTCGCTGGACGAGCGCAGTGCCCGCGTGGCCGGCTGGCTGGCCGCCCGGGGCGTGGAGCCCGGCGACCGCGTGGCGATCCTGCTGCCGAACATCCCGCACTTCGCGGTCGCCTACTACGGGGTCCTGCGGGCGGGCGCGGTCGCCGTCCCCATGAACCCGCTGCTGAAGTCGGCCGAGATCCGCTACAGCGCCGGCGACTGCGGCGCCCGGCTGATCCTGGCCTGGGGACCGGCGCAGGCCGAGGCCGGCGCGGCGGCGGCGGAGCTGGGCATCGACTGCGTCGACGTGACCGCCGAGGAGTTCGGCGCCGCCCTGGCCGCCACGGAGCCGCGCACCGAGGTCGTGGACCGGGACACCGACGACCTCGCCGTGCTGCTCTACACCTCCGGCACGACCGGCCGCTCCAAGGGCGCCCGGCTCACCCACGGCAACCTGGGCAGCAACACCGCCACCGTGGCGCGCGTACTGGACATGTCGGCCTCGGACACGGTCTTCGGCGGCCTGCCGTTCTTCCACGTCTTCGGCCAGACCTGCGGGCTGAACGCGGCGGTCCTCACCGGCGCCCGTATCACCCTGCTGCCGCGTTTCGACGCGGCGAAGGCGCTCGAGATCCTCTCGCGCGACGGGGTCACGGTGATGGAGGGCGTGCCCACCATGTTCATCGGCCTGCTCGCCGCGGCGGATGCGGCCGGGTCGACCGGCCTGACGGGCGGCAGCGGGCCGCGGCTGAGCGTGACCGGCGGCTCGGCG
Source organism: Streptomyces subrutilus (assembly GCF_001746425.1). Classification (GTDB taxonomy): domain Bacteria; phylum Actinomycetota; class Actinomycetes; order Streptomycetales; family Streptomycetaceae; genus Streptomyces; species Streptomyces subrutilus_A. The sequence goes on from NZ_MEHK01000001.1 coordinate 6,800,848, forward strand.
ATGCCGGTGGAGGTGCTGCACCGGTTCGAGTCGGCGTTCGGATGCCCGCTCGTGGAGGGGTACGGCCTGTCGGAGACCGCCCCGGTGGTCACTTTCGGATCGCTCGACGGCCCTCGCAAGCCCGGCTCGATCGGCACGCCGATCGCCGGGGTGCGGGTGCGCCTGATCGACGACGAGGGCAAGGAGGTCGCCGAGGGAGAGGTCGGGGAGATCGCCGTGCAGGGCCCGAACGTCATGTCCGGCTACTGGAACCGCCCGGAGGCCGACGCGGCCGCGTTCGCCGACGGCTGGTTCCGCACCGGCGACCTGGCGCGGCGCGACGAGGACGGCTTCTACTTCATCGTCGACCGCAAGAAGGACCTCGTCATCCGGGGCGGGTACAACGTCTACCCGCGCGAGATCGAGGAGGTCTTCTACGAGCACCCGGCCGTCGCCGAGGCCGCGGTGGTGGGAGTCCCGCACGAGGTGCACGGCGAGGAGGTCGCCGCCGTCGTCACGCTGAAGCCGGGCGCGGAGGTCACCGCGGACGAACTCCGCGCGTTCGTGAAGGCCCGCGTGGCCCCGTACAAGTACCCCAGGATCGTCCAGCTGGTACCGGGCCTGCCGAAGGGCCCCACCGGAAAGATCCTCAAGCGGGAGATCACGCTCGACGACTGACGATCGGTCACCCCCGGTGTCCGTTGGTACGGCCGCCCTGCCGGTCCTCGCCTGGACCGTCGCGGTGGCCGTCCAGACGGCCTCGCCTCCCACCCGCCACGGCTCTCGCCCGAGCCGTCCGGGGAGGCCGCCGGCCCGCCACGGCACCCACCCGCCCCGAGCCCTCCTGACCTCCGGTCCCACGCCGTGGTGTAGCCGGACCGCGCGCCACGTGCGCCGCCGAGTCCGACTCCGCCGTTGTCACCCGAACGGCCCAAGCCCGGCCGACGGTCAGGGGCGGTAGCGCAGCGGGTGGTCCGCCGGCACCTCCACGACGGCGATGCGCACGCCGTCCGGGTCGGCGATCCACATCTCGATCAGGCCCCAGGGCTCGCGCAGCGGGGGCCGCAGCACCTCGGCGCCCCGGCCGCGCAGTTCCTCGTACGCCGCCGCCACGTCCGGGACCTGGAGCCACAGCCGCATCCCGGGGCCGGGCGGCTCCTCGGCGCGCCCCGACACCTCGAGGAACCCGCCGCCGAGAAAGTAGACCGTCCCGCGCTCGGGGCCGGTACCGAACTCGCGGTAGACGGCCAGCCCGAGCGTGCCGCCGTAGAAGGCGCGCGAGCGCTCGGGGTCCGTGGGGGTGAGCAGGGTCCTGCCGCTCAGTACGTGCACCATGACTCCCAGCCTCGTCCTATGGTCGGAGCATGGTACGCAAGCGCGTGATCGTGTCGGGCACGGTGCAAGGGGTGTTCTTCCGGGACACCTGCCGCCGTGAGGCGCTCGCACAGGGCGTGTCCGGCTGGGTGCGGAACCTGCCCGGCGGTGAGGTGGAGGCGCTGTTCGACGGGGGCGAGGGCGCCGTCGAGGCGATGGTGCGGTGGGCGCGTACGGGGCCGCCGACGGCCGACGTCCGCGCCGTGGAGGTCCACGAGGAGGCGGCGCCGGAGGAACTGCGCGGCTTCGAGGTGCGGCCCACTCCCCGGGACGCGGCCTGAGCCCGGCCCGCGGGGCGTGCGGAGCGGCCCGGCAGGCTCCTTGCCGTGGCGCCGTGCGACTCGCCTCCACCGCGGGCGCGGCGGTCGTCGTGCTGTGCACCGCCACGCTGGGCTGTACGGCCGCGCCCTCCTCCCCGACCCCGCCCGCGGGCAGGGTGCAGGCCCATACCGGGCTGGCGGCCGAGGTGACGGGGGTGCCGCCGGAGGCGCTGGGCGCCACCTACCGGCCGGGCTGCCCGGTGGGCCCCGACCGGCTGCGGCTGATCCGGATGAACCACTGGGGCTTCGACGGCCGGGTCCACCGCGGTGAACTCGTCGTCCACGAGCGGGCGGTCAGGCCCCTCCTGAAGGTCTTCGGCGAGGTCTTCGAGGCGAAGTTCCCCATCCGTCGCATGCGGCCGGCGGCGGCCTACGGCGGTGACGACGAGCAATCGATGGCCGACGACAACACGTCCGCCTTCAACTGCCGTCAGGTCACCGGCGACGCCGGCCGCATCTCGCGTCACGCCTACGGGGACGCCGTGGACGTCAACCCGGTGGAGAACCCGTACGTGGACCGCGGCGGCACCCCCCATCCGGCCGCCGGCCGCCGGCATCTGCGGCGCGACCCGCCCGCCCCCGGCATGATCCGCCCCGGGGACGTCGTCACCCGGGCCTTCGAGGACGTGGGCTGGCAGTGGGGCGGCGACTGGTCGAACCCCGACTACCAGCACTTCTCGGCGACCGGTGGCTGAGCCGCCGCACATGCGCGACGACGCAGGAGGAAACACGTGGACCAGCTGTTGAGAGTCCAGAACTTCAACGTGTCCGGCGACGGGTTCGGTGCCGGTGAGCACCAGAGCCTCGAGCGGCCGTTCGGGGACGCCGATCCCGGGACCATGTTCGCCTGGGCCGGCGCCACGGCGAGCTGGCCCCACCGCAGCGCCCCCGGGGGCAGTCGCGGCCTCGACGACTACTTCACCCGGGACTTCGCACACAACATCGGCGCGGAGATCATGGGCCGCAACAAGTTCGGGCCCCAGCGCGGTCCCTGGCAGGACCTCGACTGGCGCGGCTGGTGGGGTGACGAGCCCCCCTTCCACACCCCGGTGTTCGTCCTGACCCACCACACGCGTCCCTCGTTCACGCTCTCCGACACCACCTTCCACTTCGTCGACGGCGACCCGGCCGACGTTCTCGTACAGGCCAAGGAGGCGGCGCAGGGCAAGGACGTCCGGCTCGGCGGCGGGGCCGCCACCATCCGCGAGTTCCTCGACGCCGCCCTCGTCGACACCCTGCACGTCGCGGTCTCACAGGTGCGGATCGGATCGGGATCGCGCCTGTGGGAGTCCCCCGAGGAACTGCTCGACCGCTTCCACCTCGAGGTGGTGCCCAGCCCGAGCGGGGTGAGGCACCACCTGTTCTGGCGGAAGTGACCCGGCCTCCCGGCCCGGCTCAGGCGTCCCCGGCGGTCGCCGCCGCCGCCCGGGCGCCGCCCGCGCGGGGCAGCGTCACCTCGGAGCGGCAGCCGCCGGCCACGCTGCGTACGCCGGCACGCCCCGCGTGCCGCGCGTCCGTCCGCCGCGGTGTCCGCTCGGCCCCTGCCGGGCGAGGGGTGAGGTTTGCCCCGCCCCCATGCGGGTTAGGCGCGTCGTACGAGTGACTCCGCCGAGAGCAAGGGAGCCCACGCGATGACTCGCCCCCTCCCCGTGGAACCCGGTGACGGCGGCCTGCGGGTCGTGGTGACCGGCGCCACCGGAAACGTCGGGACCAGCGTGGTCCAGGCCTGTGCCGACAGTGCGGCCGTCACCTCCGTCCTCGGTCTCGCGCGCAGGGTGCCCCGGTGGACGCCCGCCAAGACGGCCTGGGCGGCCGCGGACATCGAACCGGACGGCCCGGACCTCGTGCCGCTGTTCGCCGGGGCCGACGCCGTGGTCCACCTCGCCTGGCGGTTCCAGCCGACCCACCATCCTGCGCAGACCTGGCTGACCAACGTCCTAGGGAGCGTGCGCGTCTTCGAGGCCGCGGCACGGGCCGGGGTGCCCGCCCTGGTCCACGCCTCCTCCGTCGGCGCTTACTCACCCGGCCCGAAGGACCGTGCGGTCGACGAGTCCTGGCCCACCCACGGCTGGCCGCAGGCCGCTTACACCCGCGAGAAGGCCTACCTCGAACGCGTCCTCGACGCCTTCGAGCGGGAACACCCCGACATCAGGGTGGTCCGCATGCGCCCCGCGTTCCTCTTCAAGCGGACCTCCGCCTCCGAGCAGCGGCGGATCTTCGCCGGGAGGCTCCTGCCCGGACGGCTCATCCGGCCCGGCCTGATCCCCGCCGTCCCCGACATGCCCGGAATGACCTTCCAGGCCCTGCACACCGACGACGCGGCCGCCGCCTACCTGGCGGCCGTCACCCGTCCGGTACGGGGGCCCTTCAACCTGGCGGCCGACCCGCCCCTCGACGCCGAGGTCCTGGCGGGCATCCTGCACGCCCGCCGCTTCCCGCTGTCGAGCGCCCCGGTCCGGGCGGCCCTCGCCACCGCCTGGCGGCTGCACCTCGCGCCCGCGTCGCCGGACCTTTTCGACGCCGTCCTGCGGCTGCCCCTGCTGGACCCCTCCCGGGCCCGTACGGAGCTGGCCTGGCGGCCCGCGTACACGGCGGTGGAGGCCGTGGAGGAGTTCCTGGCGGGCCTGCGCGAGGGCGCGGGGATGGACACCGCGCCGCTGGCCGCCTGAACGCGGCACCGCGGTCGTACGCCCCGGGGGGCGGGGGCGGACGCAGCCGGGCTACCGGCCGGGCTCGACAGCGTGGCCGGCGGCGAAGGTGAGGTCGCGCGGGGCGTACCGCGCCTTCCGCGGGTCACTCGTCCCGGGGGCTGACCCAGCGCGTCCCCTTCCCGTCCGGCTTCTCGGGCTGCTGCGGGCGCTTCTCGGGCTGCTGCGGGCGGTCGAGACGGCTCGCCTCGTCCGTGTCGGCGGCCGGCGTCTTCTTCTCGTCGCCGTGGCGGTCGGCGCGCGGGTCGCGCTGCCGGGCCTGGGCCTGCTCCTCGTGCCGCGGGATTCCTCCCGCGCCGCCCTGCTCGTCCATGGCCGTCCTCCTCCGTAGGGGTCCGGTGCCGACGGTCCCGTCGGCACCGCCTGTCGTGCGGCGCCTGCCCCCCGTCACCCGCGCCATGCACCGGGCGGCGGGCAGCTCTCCGTGGCCGGACCGCGACAGGCCGAAGCCGTCGTTCACGTACCCGGCCGGGACCCGGCGGCCGCGGTCGACGGCCTCGGAAGTGGACCCGAGCCGGACCGATGTCTCCCCGCGCCCCCAACTCACATGCGATGATGCTGAGTTATGAACGACGGGGAGGGTTCGGCGAAGAACACGGTGGTCCGCGTACGCCTGGGGCAGGGCGCGAGCGCGAGCGATGTCGGCGCCCTGAAGGCGTGGCTCGAACGGGAACGCAGGCTGGAGGCGCTGAGGAACAGCGGCGACCTGGAGATCGCGGAGGGTCCCGGGAGCGAGGAGGGCCCGGGCAGCCCCATGGGCGCCGGGCTGGAGATCGTACTGGTCCTGGTCGGCATCGTCGGCCCCAAGATCTTCGACGAGGTGTACGAGCAGGCCAAGAGCGGGGTACGGGCCTGGCGGGAGAACCGACGCTCCGTGGAGCGGGGCGAACCCCCGGAGGTCGAGGTCGTCCCGGACGGCGACGCGAGGTAGGCCGGTGGCGCGTTTCGATCCGCGCGGGAGGGTGAACCGGGCGCTGCTCGTCGGCGTGCCCGCGTACGAGTTCACGCAGCCCGGCCACCCCTTCGGCGTGCCCGGAAATCTCGAGGCGGTCGAGCACAACCTCGTCGGCCTCGCGGCCGCCCTGCGCGCGGGCGGGGTGTTCGCCGAGCAGGAGGTCGGCGTGGTCCGGCCGCGCAACGTCGACGAGTTCGACCGCCGCCTGGACGACGCCGTGGACGAGGCCGAGGGCCTGCTCCTGCTCTACTTCTCCGGACACGGGGCCGTGCCGAGCACCGGTGACGAACTGTGGCTCCTGATGCGCGCGGCGACGATCGTGGCGGGGACGGAGTCGGTGTTCCGGGGCGCCGTTCCCTGGAAGAGCGTCCTGACCGTGCTGACCCGGACCCGGGCGGAGCACGTGGTCGTCGTACTGGACTGCTGCTACGCGGGCAACGCGTCGGCGGCCTGGGACGCCCTCGACACCGCGCAGCGGCACCGGATCTCCCTGCTGATGGGCGTGCAGGCCAACAACCGGATCGACGCGGGCGACGAGGCCACTCCCACCCCCTTCACCGCTGAGCTGATCCGAGGCCTCCGCGCCGAGCGGGACGGTGCTCCCGTGGGTTTCAAGGGGCTCGCGGAGCGGCTGCGGGCGTACATGTCCGCACACCACACGACGCTGCGCGATCCCGCCGAGCCGTGGGAGCCGCAGAGCCGCCCGGCCGGCTCCGGCACGGACGTGCTGCTCGCCGCGGGAGCAGGGACAGCGGTGACCGACGTGACCGAGGTGACGGCAGTGACCGCGGCGACCGAGGTGACAGCGGTGACCGCGGCGACCGAGGTGACGGCGGTGACGACCGCGGCGACCGAGGTGACAGCGGTGACCGCCGCGGTAGGTGTGACAGCCGTGCCGGAGATGCCGGACGGTGCCGCGGACCGCACACCGCGGGGACCAGGCCGCACCCCGGCCGCGCCGGACCTGCCCCCGCCGCCCCGACGGGCGCCGTGGCCCCCTCCCCGGCCCCGGCGCCCGCGCCCGGCCGGCGCTCCGCTCCGCGGCGCCCGTCGGCGCCTGACCGGCAGGACCCGCGCGGTCGCGGTCACCGCCGGGGTGCTGACCGTCCTCGCGGGGCTCGTCCCCGCCGGGTACCTCCTGGCCGGCAGCCTCATCAGCGGCGGGCAGCCCTGCAAGCCGCCGCTGGAACTCCGCCTGCTCACCGACCCCGAGATCGAGTCCACCGTGCGCAACGCGACCGAGGTGTACCTGGTGTCGGACCAGAACCGGAACGGCGCCGGCTGCCGGCGCAGCGGCATCACCGTGTACAGCGCGGGCGCCGCGGATGTCGTCGCCGCGTTCCACGACCAGTCCGACCCCTGGCAGCGGCCCACCTCCGAGGCGGTCAATCCGCAGCGCGACATCGGCCCCCAGCCGGACATCTGGATTCCCGCGACCTCGGCGAGCGCCGCCCGCGCCCGCCCGGCCCAGGACCGGCGCAGCTATGCGGAACTCCTGGTCGACCCGGCGCCGTTCGCCTACTCGCCCCTCGTGCTCGCCGTGCCGCAGCAGATCGCGGCGGAAGCGGTCGCCGACCGGCACGGCGGGCTCACGGAGTTGATGGACGCACTGCGCACGCGCGAGCCGAAGGCGGAAGTACGCCGTCCGGACCCGGAGCACACGGACTCGGGCCTGGTCGCGACCATCGGCCTGTACGGCGCCGAAGAGACGAACGCGGCGGCCGCCGAAGGGCGCGTCGCGCAGCCCGGACCGCCCTCGCCCACCGGTGGGAACCTGCTGTGCGCCCTGCCCGACGACGACTCCGTCGACGACCGCACCGCGGCCCTCGTACCGGAGTTCCTGCTGAAGTCCGGCGTCGACTGCGACAGCACGACGCGCGCCCGCCGGCTGGCGGCCTACCCCGACGACGCGCCGGGCCTGGACCCCACGTTCGTAAGGGTGCGCTGGCAGGAGGCCGACCGCGACAAGGACGCGCGGGAGGACGCCGTCGACCGGTTCCGCGCCTGGCTGACCGGGAGCGACGGGGGAACGGTCGGAGGCAAGGCCGGGGAGGCGGTCCGCGGCGGGCTCGTCGAGTTCGGCAAGGACGGCTTCCGCCACGCTTCGGCCGGGCACCGGCCCCTCGCCGCCGACCTCACCTTCAGCGCGTTCGGCGCCGTCGGCAGCCCCGGCGCCCTCGCCGCCCCCGCCCGCCCGTCCTCGATGGCCGCGGCCCTGAAGGAGTACCGCGACGCCAACGGCCCCGGACGGGTGCTGTTCCTGCTCGACAGCTCCGGCTCGATGGGCGACCTGTGGACGGGACCCGGCGGTGCGCCCGGCATCGTCAAGCAGTCGCTCGGCGGCCTGGGGGAGCAGGACGAGTACGGCGTCTGGGCGGTCGCGGCCGCGCCCGGCGCCCCGCTCGCCCACCAGGAGCTGCTGCCCTTCGGCCGGTACCGGCGCGAGGAAGCCGAGCGCGCCGTCGACGAGCGCACCCAGGTCAAGGACGTCGAGGCGGACCCGTACCGAGCCCTCACCGCGGCGCTGGACGACATGGCCCGGCGCGGCGCCGACGACGACCGCCCCCAGCTGATTGTCTACATCACCGACGGCGAGGACAACAACCGGCTGACCGAGGGCGGACGGCTCGAGACCCTGCGCGCCTACGCGCGGGACAAGAAGGTACCGGTGGTCATGGCGTCCCTGGACAGCGGCGGCTGCGACAAGGGCAAGCCGGACGCAGTCGTCGCCGAGGCGAGCGGCGGCCGCTGCCTGGACACCAGAACCGATCTGGTGGCCGGACTGCGCGACGAGGTCGCCCGAGCGGGAACGGGAGACGAGGGATGACCCGCGGCAGCAGACTGCGCGCCGGCTCCGGCCGGCGCCCACGGTCCCTGGCCCCGCTCCTCGCGGCCGTCCTCACCGCGGCCCTCACGCTGGGAGGGTGCACCGGGAGCGGCGACGGCGGCTCCGAGGCCACCGGCCGGCCGGTCGAGACGGGCGTCGCGGAGGGCGACATCGTGGTCGCCAGCGGACGTGACGTCACCGGCAAGGGCGGCATCCGGCAGAAGCTGATCGACCAGTGGAACCGGCAGCAGGAGGAGAAGGGCCTCGCCTCCCGGGCCAGGCTCGTCGAACTCCCGGGCTCGGCGGACCAGCAGCGCAGCCAGCTGCTGGGAGCGCTCCAGTCCGGCAGCGCGGAGTACGACGTGGTCAACCTCGACGTGACCTGGGTACCGGAGTTCGCGGACGCGGGGCTGGTCCAGCCGCTTCCCGAGGACCTGCTGGACGCGGACGTCATCCCGTCGGTCGCCGCCACCGCCCGGTGGAAGGGGAAGCTGTACGCCGTCCCGTTCAACAGCGACGTCGGGCTGCTCTTCTACCGCCGCGACTACCTGAAGAAGGCGGGCGTCACCGACACCGAGCTCGGCAAGGGCACCGACTGGGCCACGGTCCAGCGGCTGATGGGCACGGTGGGGGACGCCGGCCGCAGTACGGCCGACGGCTACGAGAAGGGGTGGACCACCCAGCTCGCCCCGTACGAGGGCCTCACCGTCAACGGCATCGAGGCGTTCGCCTCCGTCGGCGAGGGGTCCGCCCTCACCGACGGCGCCGGCCGGTACACCGGCTCCGAGCAGGACCTGGAGTCGGGGATCGAGGAGCTGCGCGCCCGAACCCAGGCCCCGTACACGCTCGGTGACGCCGACCGCTCCGACGAGGCCGAATCCCTCGGCGACTTCGCCGACGGCCGGACCGCCTTCCTGCGCCACTGGCCGTACGCCTACGGCACCCTGCACCAGACCCTGACCGGCGAGCAGCTGGGGGTGGCCCCGCTGCCCGGCCGGGCGGTCCTGGGGGGCCAGAACCTGGCCGTGGCCGAGGGGTCGCAACGGGCCTTCGCCGCCCGGGAACTGATCAGGTTCCTCACCGGCCAGGAAAGCGAGCGCTGCCTGCTCGACGCGGGGTTCGCGGCCACGCGGCTGTCCGCGTACCAGAACGGGCCGACGTGCCGGCTGGCCAAACCCCCCGCCCCGGCCACCCAGAACGCGGAGAGCACCGACCGGATGCCGCGCGACGAGCAGGGCCGCCCGAAGTACGCGCGCGACATCCTGCTGCCCGCACTGCAGAACGCGGTCCAGCGCCCCCGCACCCCCCTGTACGGAGCCTTCACCCAGACCCTGACCACCGAACTGCGCCGTCTCTACACGGACAAACCCCCTTCGGCCGCGCACCTCGCGAAGGACCTGCACGCGAAGCTGAAGAAGGCGCTGCCCCAGACTTGACAACGGCCCCGGCCCCGCGCCCGCGCGTGCTGTTCGGCCCGGCCGGGCAGGATGGGCGGATGCACACGACGACGGAACTGGCACGCAGGGCGGCCGCGCTGGCCGCCGGGGGCAGCCGCCGGATCCTCGGCATCGCCGGGCCGCCGGGGGCCGGGAAGTCGACCCTGGCCGCCCGGCTCGCCGAAGCACTCGGGCCGGAGACGGCCGTGGTGGTCCCGATGGACGGGTTCCACCTCGCCCAGGCCGAGCTGGTCCGGCTGGGGCTGGCCGACCGCAAGGGCGCCCCGGAGACCTTCGACGCCGCCGGGTACGTCTCCCTGCTGCGCCGCCTGCGCGGACCGGAACCCGACACGGTGTACGCACCCGCCTTCGACCGCTCCCTCGAGGAACCGGTCGCGGGCAGCATCCCCGTCGCCCCCGCCGTACCGCTGGTGATCACCGAGGGGAACTACCTGCTGCACGACGCGGGGGAGTGGGCGTCAGTACGGCCCCTGCTGGACGAGGCCTGGTACCTCGCCCCGGACGAGGACCTGCGCGTGCGGCGCCTGGTCGACCGGCACGTGCGCCACGGCAAGGACCCGGCGTACGCACGCGGCTGGGTGGCCCGCTCGGACGAACCGAACGCCCGCCTCGTCGCCGCCGGCCGCCACCGCGCCGACCTCGTCCTCGACGCCGGCTGACCCGGCCCGACCGGCCGCGCGGCTCCCGGCTCGGCACGGGGGTCCCCCGTGCGGGACCATGTACCTGTGCGGGGGCCTCGGCCGGCGGCGAAGGGGCTGGGTCGTGCGGGAGATCGCGGTCATCGAAGCACCGTCCGTACTCGGGCTGCGCCCGTCCGGCGTCCAGGACCTGCCGGTCGCGCTGCTCGACGCCGGCCTGCTGGACCACCCCGGTATGGTGCGCGCCGGGCGGGTCGAAGCACCGGAGTACGATCCCCGGCGGGACCCGGGGACCGGGGTCCTCAACCCCGTCGGGATCGCCCGGTACTCCGTCCGGCTCGCCGACGCCGTCGGCGCGGTCCTCGACGGCGGCCGCTTCCCCCTGGTCCTGGGCGGCGACTGCAGCATCCTGCTCGGCAACCTGCTGGCCCTGCGCCGCCGCGGCCGCTACGGCCTGCTGTTCCTCGACGGCCACACCGACTTCTACCAGCCCTCGGCGGAGCCGACCGGCGAGGCGGCCTCGATGGAACTCGCCCTGGCCACCGGCCGCGGCCCCCGGCCGCTCACCGACCTGGAGGGCCTCAGACCCCTGCTCCGCGACGAGGACGCCGTCGCCTTCGGCTTCCGGGACTCCGCCGAGTCCGACGCGGCCGGGATGCAACCGCTGCCGCCGCGGCTCCACGCGATCGGCCTCGACGGTGTGCGCGCGGCCGGTGCGCAGGCCGCGGCCCGCGAGGCGGTCGGCCGGCTCACGCACGACGAGAGCGCCGGCTACTGGGTCCACCTCGATGCCGACGTCCTGGACGACGCGGTCATGCCCGCCGTCGACTACCGCCTTCCCGGCGGTCTGTCATGGCGGGAGTTGGAGAACGTGCTGGCCACGGCACTGGCGGACGAACGGGCCGTCGGCTTCGACGTCACGATCTTCAACCCCCGCCTCGACACCGGAGGAACCATCGCGGCACGCCTGACCGCATGCCTGCACCGAGGGTTGGCGGCTCGGACACGCCCCGCCGACGGCGGCTCAATCGGGGGCGGGACGGGGTGGGTTCGCTGTTAGGGTGACGTGCGCCCGTCAAGATGGGCGGTCTCACCTACTGACATTCCAACGGGGTTGAACGTGAAGCTTCGCCATGTCCGCGCGGTCGCCGTCTTCGGCATAGCCGTGTTCGCACTCACCGGAGCCCGTGGCTCCAACGGCGGCAGCTGCGATGGCAGCAGCAGTTCCGGTTCGAGCTCCAGCAGCTCCGGCGGGGGCAGCACCGGAGGCAACCACGACAGCGACAGCACGAGCACCAGCGGCAGTTCGAGCGGCGGTTCCGTCACCGGCGGTTCCAGCAGCAACAAGGCCGAGCGCGACATCAAGATCGACAGCTGCAAGCTGGACGACACGCGCAAGAACCTGGTCGCCCGCATCACCGTCACCAACAGCGGTTCGGTCGGCTACACCTACAACATCACCATGAAGTTCCGCGGGGACGCCGCCTCGACCGCGACCCCCGCCCAGGCCAGGGTCGCCCCGCTCACCGTCAAGGCGGGCGCCTCCCAGCAGGCCGAGGCGAAGACGCCGTACACCGGCAAGGGCGACGGCAGCGAGTACAAGGAGTGCGTCGTTTCCAGCGCCTCGAAGAGCGCGCTCTAGCGGCTGCCGGAGCAGGGGCCTTGCCGGTGCGGGACACAGGCAAGGCCTCAGCTCCCGCCGCCGAAGCTCCACGCTTCGATGTCGCGGTAGTGGATCGGCCCCGGCCCGCGGCCGATGTTGCTGCCGACCAGGTGCAGGCGCTCGGCCGGCCAGAGGCGGCCGGTGAAGGAGTCGAGCGCCTCGGCCGCCTCCACCGCGCAGGACGGCTCGTTCCGGCGGGACCGGGCGAGCGTGAGATGGGGGCGCAGCGGCCGGTCCTCGAAGGGCACGCCGCACGCCTTGACCACGGCCCGCACCTCGGTCGCGAGCGCGTGCAGCCCGTCGAGGTCCCCGCCGATCCCGCTCCACAGCACCCGGTCGTCGAAGTGCCCGCCGCCGTGCAGCGCCAGCGGTACGGGCCGGTGCCCCGCGGCGAGGGCCGCGAGCGGCGGCCGCAGCAGCGGAACGGTCGCGACCGGGAGCTCGCCGAGGAACGCCAGGGTGATGTGCCAGTCCTCGATGCGGTTCCACCGCATGCGGGGGTACGCGTCGTAGGCGGGGCGGAGCTCCTTCGCCAGCTCCTCCTTCGCGTCGTCGGGCGGGGCGAGGGCGATGAATATCCGGACGGTCGCGGACGGGGTCTGTGCGTTCACAGAGGACTTCGTACCGCGCGACGCACGGTCCAGTCATCTTTCGGGCCGTGCGGCAGCCCCGTCAAACGCTCGCCAGCTGCGGGATCAGACGCAGGGCGTTGTCGTGGTAGATGCCCCGCAGCTGGTCGGCGGTGAAGGCGGGATCGGCGTCCAGAGCCGGGAACGCGAGCTTGATCACGGTGTCCGCGGGCGCTGCGGGCCAGTCCGTGCCGAAGAGGACGTGGTCGGCGGGCACGTGGTCGAGGAGCGTGGCGGCGCCGGCCATGGGGCCCGCGGTGTCGTAGTAGAAGCGGCGCAGGTGGTCGCGGACCGCGGCGGGTTCGAGGGGCGGCTCACAGAAGCGCCCGAGCGCCTCCAGGCGCCCCGCGATGTACGGGACGAACCCGCCGGCGTGCGGCAGGATGACCGAGATGTTCGGGAAGCGGTCGAGCGTGCGATGGACGATCATGTTCACCGCGGCGCGCGTCGTGTCCAGCAGGAAGTCGCACATGAAGTTCGGGATGCCGGGAACCGTCACCGCGCCGGGCGCGCCGTCCGGGAGGTTGTGCGGGTGGGTGTCGATCACGGCGGCGTGCTCGTTCAGCTCGTGGAACACCCGGTCGTACGTGGGATCGCCGAGGTAGACGCCCCCGTAGTTGGCCGTCACGTTCACGCCGACGGCCCCGAGCTGCCCGAGCCCGCGGCGTACGGCCCAGGAGGACGCGTCGGGGTCGTCGAGGAAGAGCGGTACGTAGAACGAGAACCGTCCCGGGTGGGAACTCGCCACCTCCAGCATCGACTGCAGGGTGATGTTGATCGCCTCGCGCAGCTGCGCCGTGGAGCGGTAGCGCGCCGGCAGCATGGGCTTGAGGACGGCCGTGGAGATGCCCGCCCGGTCCATGAAGCCGATCGAGGCCTCGGTGTCGAGCCGCGACCACGGGGGCAGCTTCTCGGGCTTGACCAGCCCGTGCCGCGCGGCCCACTCGCGCCATTCCGGCGCACAGTAGTGGTGGTGCATGTCGATCTTCGAGGTCGCCGCGTGTACGTCCGTCGTGCCCGGGGCGGACGAGTCCCGCGCGGGGCCGAGAACCTCCCCGGTTTCCGCGCCGGAGATCAGCGGCTCGTCGGTCGGCGGTCCGAGGAGGCCCAGCCGGGAAGTGCTCGCGGAATCTGTCATGCCAAATCCACCGTCCGTCGGGGGCTGGGTCAGCTGGTCGGTCGGTTTCCGGCAGTCGTGGAGGCCGCAGAGGTCACCGGAGCCACGGAGGCCACGGAGGCCGCGGAGGCCACGGAGACCGCGGAGTCCAAGGGCTCGGCGTGCCGGCCGGCCGGACGGGACGGCTCCAGCACGAGCCGCAGCTCCTGGAGCCCCCGGAAGGCCGGCATCGGCCCCTTGAGCCAAGCCGCCTTGCCCGCCTCCGCGTCCGCCAGCTCCATCTCCGGGAACTCCCGCAGCAGACAGCCGAGGGCGATCTCGAGCTCGAGCCGCGCCAGGGGCGCGCCCAGGCAGTAGTGCGTACCGTGGCCGAAGCCCAGGTGGGTGCTCTGGAGCCCCTCGCGCGTCACGTCCAGGACGTCGGGCGAGTCGAACTTCTCGGGGTCGCGGTTGGCCGAGGTGATGGCGATCTGGACGAGCGAGCCCTTGGGGATGACCGTTCCCCGGACCTCCGCGTCCTGCGTCGCGTACCGGAAGGTCGACGACTCCACGGACCCCTCGAACCGCAGGATCTCCTCCACCGCCCGCGGAATCAGCAACGGGTCCTTGCGGAGCTTTTGCAACTGCTCCGGGTGGAGCAGCAGGTTCAGCACGGAGTTGCCGATCTGGAACGCGGTCGTCTTGTGGCCCGCGAAGAACAGGACCCACAGCGACGAGATCAGTTCGGCGTCGTCCAGCCCCTCTTCCGCCCGGATGAGGTCGCTGAGGAAGGAGTCCGAGGGGTGGGCGCGCGTGTGCGCGATCAGCCGGGCCAGCCGGTCCCGCAGCCACTCCTCGGCGGCCTGCAGCTCCGCCCCCATCCGGGGATCGAACCGGGCGCGCGACACCACCGCGAAGTGGGCGAGGATCTCGGGGCGGTCCCCCTCGGGGATCCCCATGAGGTCGCACAGGACCGCGATGGGCAACGGGAACGCGAACGACGACATCAGGTCGACCGCCTCGGTTTTGCCGCACGCGGCGAGCAGGCTCTCGGCGATCGCCGTGACCTTCGGCCGCATCTCCTCCACCCGCCGGGGGGTGAAACCGCTGCGCAGGACCCGGCGCAGCCGCGTGTGCCGGGGCGGGTCCGAGTTCAGGACGTTGTCGTCGAGCGCGTCGAAGAAGTTGCCGTACACGGCGTGGTAGGTATCGATCGCCCCGCGCATGTCCTTGCTGAACCGCGGGTCCGACAGCGCGTCCCGGGCGTCCTCGTAGCGGGTGATGAGATACGTGTCGACCCCGTGCGCGGGCGTCAGCCGGCACACCGGGGCCTGCTCGCGCAGCGCGGCGTAGACGGGATGCGGACACGCCCGGTACTCGGGCGCACCCCTGGACACGGCCGATACGAGGTCGTGCAGCTCACCGTGGTCGTTCGGTGCCGCGTGGTCCTGCGTCATGTTCCGCACCCTCCGTGCCACTCGACTTCTGCGGACACACGGGTTCCCTGTGGGAGTCGAACGCGAAACCACCGTTGGCTCGATGGGGTGAGCGGTGCGCGGCCCGCCGGAGCCCGGACGCCGCGGCCCGCCTCACCCGGGCGGCGGTCAGCCGAACTGTCGCACGGTGTGGCGGGCAACAGGACGGGGGGACAGGCTGCTGGTGACGTCAGCCCGTCCCAAGGAGTCCGAACATGGCCCGCAGCCTCACCCCGGTCCTCACGATCGCCGCCTCCCTGACCCTGGCGCTCGCCGCCGCTCCCGCGGCGGGAGCCGACGCCGGCAAAGGCGCGGCCGCCCGCGCCGTCACGTACGAGGCCACGGCCAGGTTCCAGCACCACCCCAACGCGGTGAAGGCGGGCTACGTGCCGGACAAGTACTGCGTCGTCAACAAGGAGGGCCCCGGGGCGCTCGGCTACCCGCACTTCAACCACGCGCTCGACAACTCCGTCGACCCGGCGAAGCCCGCCGCGCTGTTCTACGAGGACGACGGGCGCGGCGGCAAGCGCCTCGTCGGGGTCCAGTGGCTGGTCTACGACCGGGACCAGAACCTGGCGACGGACGACGACCGGCCCCGCTTGTTCGGCACCGCCTTCACAGGACCGCAGCGCGGCCACTTCCCCGGCCAGCCGGTCCACTACGCCCTGCACCTGTGGCTGTGGAAGAAGAACCCGCTGGGCGCCTTCGAGACGTACAACCCGGCGGTGACCTGCCTCCCCGGCACCACCCGCCCGCCCAAGTAGCCGGCCCGACCCCGCCCCCGCCCGCCCCCGCGCGACACCGGCACGCCGGGGCGGCCGGCGCGGACCGCTCCGGCGGCCGCCGCGCGGGGCCGGCGGCGGGTCAGACCGCCTTGAGGACGGCCGCGCCGAAGGAGACGTCGAAGCGGTCGCACCACACGGAGACGCTGGAATACTCGGCCGGGTTCACCGCGGCCGGGATCTCGTAGTTCTGGTCGCCCTTGTTGCCCTTGAGCTTGCCGAGGCTCACGTGCTTGCCGTCGTCGAACACCCGCCATCCGGCGGTGCCCTCCTTCACCGGGGCGTCGGTGATCAACACGCGAAGGTCGGGGCCGTTGCTCGTGTCGAGGTCCTCCAGGCGCAGGGCGTGGGAGCCGTCGGGGAGCCGGATCAGCCTCACGGTGCCCGTGGTGGTGTGCTCGTGGCTGATGAAGGTGCCCTCCGCCACGGTCCGCGGCGCCGCCGAAGCGGGGGAGGGACCGGCCGGGGCCGCTGCCGGGAGCGCTTCGCGGACCGTGTCGTCCTGCCACAGCTTCCACGGCTGGAACCAGTACAGGCCGGCGCCCAGCGCCAGCGTCGCGAGGACCAGGATCCCGACGAGCCTCCGGCCGCCCCACTTCTTCGTTGTCATTGCCTGTCCTCTCCACACGGAACCGTTTCCCGTATTGAAGGGGACCCGCGGCGCCGGGACCAGGCCTACCCCGATGACGAAACCCCTACGTCGCTCGCCGCTCGCCCCGCCGCACGCCCCGCTTCGGACGGCGGTGACCCGCCAGGAGCCGCTGAGCAGCCGTACCGCTCCGTCCGCCACACGGCCCAGAGGCCGAGCAGGGCCGAGGCCGGACCCGCTCGCCCCCCCCCCCCGCGCCCCCTCCCCCCGAGGCGATACTGGCGCCATGCCGAAGACGCCGCCGCCCTCCGCGAACCCGGAACCCGTGACGGCGGATCCGCCGCGCACGGCCGACCGTCCGCTGCTCACCCAGTCCTGGCTGGACCTGGCCTTCCTGCACTGGGCCGTGGACCCCGCCGACGCCGCCCCGCTGCTTCCGCCCGGCACCGTGCCCGACACGCGGGACGGCGTCACGTACGTCGGCCTCGTCGCCTTCCGCATGCACAAGGTCGGATGGTTCCGCCTCCCCGGAGTCCCCTACCTCGGCAGCTTCCCGGAGACCAACGTCCGCCTCTACTCCGTGGACGCCCAAGGCCGCCGCGGCGTGGTCTTCCGCTCCCTCGACGCCGCCCGGCTGATCCCCGTGGCGGTCGCGCGGTCCGTGTTCCGCCTGCCGTACGCCTGGTCGCGGATGACGGTCCGCCACGACGGGGACACCGTGACGTACACCAGCGCCCGCCGCCTGCCCGGACCGCGCGGCGCGCACAGCAGGATCTCCGTACGCGTCGGCGAGCGGATCGGGAACCCCACGGCGCTCGAACACTTCCTCACCGCCCGCTGGGGCATGCACAGCACCTTCTTCGGCCGGCCGCTCTACCTCCCGAACACCCACCCCCGCTGGCCCCTGCACCGCGCCGAACTCCTCGCCTGCGACGAAACCCTGGTCACGGCCGCGGGCCTGCCCGCCCCGGCCGACCCGCCCGTGAGCGTCCTGTACTCACCCGGCGTCCCCGTCCGCTTCGGCCCCCCACCCCGCCGCCCCGGCGGCATCCCCACCCCCTGAGGGCCGCCGGGCCCCGTCCCCTAGGCCGGCCGCGCGGACAGGACGCGGTCGGGTCGGATCGGCAGGTGGCGGTGGCGCACGCCGGTCGCGTGCCAGACCGCGTTGGCGACCGCCGCCGCGGCGCCCACGATGCCGAGCTCGCCGATGCCCTTGATGTTGATCGGGTCGTCCTCGTCCCGTTCCGCCGGCAGCCAGTCCGCCTCGATGTGCGGGACATCGGCGTGGGCCGCGACGTGGTAGCCGGCGAGGTCGGCGCCGACGTGGGCGCCCGAGGCCCGGTCCCGGACCGCCTCCTCGTGCAGGGCCATGGAGATGCCCCAGGTCATGCCGCCGACGAACTGGCCGCGGGCGGTCAGCGGATTGACGATCCGGCCCGCCGAGAAGATGCCGAGCATCCGGCGGACACGAACTTCGCCGGTGCCGGTGTCGACGGCCACCTCGGCGAACTGCGCGCCGTAGGAGTGCCGTTCCTTCGGCGGGAGGGCGACGATGGCCGCCGTGGAGTCCGCGCGGACGGTGATGCCCTCCGGCGGGACGGCGCCGCTGCCGGCGAGCCGCTCGCGCAGCCGCGCCACCGCCGCGGTGATCGCCCAGGCCCAGGAGCTGGTGCCCATGGAGCCGCCCGCGATCATCGCCGGTCCGAAGTCGCTGTCCCCGATCAGGACGCGGACCCGGTCCGAGGCCACCTCCAGGGCGTCCGCGGCGATCAGGGTGAGCGCGGTCCGCGCGCCGGTGCCGATGTCCGACGCCGAGATCCGGATGGTGAAGGTGCCGTCCGCCTCGGCCGTCGCGGCCGCCGTGGAGGGGGCGGTTCCCGCGTGGTACGAGGCGCTCGCCGTGCCGGTGCCGAGCAGCCAGCGGCCGTCGCGGCGCAGGCCGGGACGCGGATCGCGGTCGGCCCAGCCGAACCTGCGGGCGCCTTCCCGGAAGCAGGCGACCAGAGTGCGGCCGGCGAAGGGCAGGCCGGACACCGGCCCCGTCTCGGGCTCGTTGCGGACGCGCAGCTCGATCGGATCGACGCCGCACTTCGCGGCGAGCTCGTCGAGCGCCGACTCCAGCGCGAACGACCCCGGTGCCGCGCCCGGCGCCCGCATGAACGTCGGGCTCGGCACGTCCAGCCGTACGATCCGGTGCGCCGTGTGGTGGGCGTCGGCGTCGTACAGCACCCGGCCCGGCATGGCGCTCGGCTCCAGGTACTCGTGCACGGTGGAGGTGAGGTTCAGGGCCTCGTGGCCCAGTGCGCGCAGCCGTCCGTCGGCATCGGCGCCGAGCCTGATCCGCTGGGCGGTGGGGCTGCGGTAGCCGGCGAGGGAGAACATCTGGCGGCGGGTCAGGACCACCCGGACCGGGCGCCGCAGGGCGGTGGCGGCCATCACGGCGGCCACCTGGTGGGCGCGTACGCTCTTGGAGCCGAAGCCGCCGCCGATGTGCTCGGAGCGCACCCGCACCGAGGCCGGATCGAGCGAGAAGAGGCCGGCGAGTTCGCCCTGCACCCACACGGCGCCCTGGTTGGAGTCGACGACCTCGAGCCGGCCGGCCTCCCAGCGGGCCGTCGCGGCGTGCGGCTCCAGCGGGTTGTGGTGTTCCTCGGGCGTGGTGTAGCGGGCGTCCACGACGACGGCGGACCGGGCGAGTTCGGCTTCGAGGTCGCCCTTGGCGGTCACCGCCGCGGCGTGCGGTTCGTCCGCGGCGGTGTACGTACCGGGCCGGTCGGCGTGGAAGTCGGTGTCGTGCGGTTCCGCGTCGTACTCCACCACGAGCGCCTCGGCCGCTTCCCTGGCCTGCTCGGAGGTCTCGGCGACGATCAGCGCCACCGGCCAGCCCGCGTGCGGCACCCGGTCGTGCTGGAACAGTGCGACGGAGACGTCGGGCCGCATCCCCATGAGCCCCGGGTAGCCGGTTTCGAGCCGCGGCGCGTTCCCGTGGTGCAGCACCGTGAGGACGCCGGGCATGGCCAGGACGGCGTCCGTGTCCATCGAGCGGATGCGTCCGCGAGCCAGGGCGGACACCGCCAGCCAGCCGTGGGCGAGTTCGGCGAAGGGGATCTCTCCGGCGTACCGGGCCGCCCCGGTGACCTTGTCGCGTCCCTCGACGCGGGTGCGCGCGGTGCCGACGGAGGCCTTCAGGGGGGTGACGGCGGTCATCGGGCGTCCTCCTCGGCGAGTTCGGTCAGCACGGCCACCATGAGGTTGCGGATCAGGGCCACTTTGTATCCGTTGTGCGGCAGCGTCCGCGCGGCGGCGAGTTCGGCGTCCGCGGCTGCCGCGAAGCTGCGGGCCCCGGCCGGTGCGCCCGTCAGCACCCGCTCGGCCTCCCGGGCCCGCCAAGGCCGCGACGCTACGGCCCCCAGGGCCACGCGCACGTCCCGTACGACTCCCGCCTCGACTTCGAGCGCGGCGGCGACCGAGCCGATCGCGAACGCGTACGAGGCGCGCTCGCGCACCTTGCGGTAGCGCGAGGCCGCGGCCACCGGGGCGGCCGGCAGGGTGACGCCGGTGATCAGGGCGCCCGGTGGCAGGGCGGTCTCCCGGTGCGGGGTCCCGCCCACCGGCAGGTAGAAGTCGGCGATCGGCAACTCCCCGGGTCCGCCGGTGGTTTCGTACGACACGACCGCGTCGAAGGCGGTGAGCGCCACGCCCATGTCCGACGGGTGGACGGCCACGCAGTGGTCGGAGGCGCCCAGGATCGCGGCGTTGCGGTGCTCGCCGGCGATGGCCGGGCAACCGGTGCCCGGGGAGCGCTTGTTGCAGGGCTGGGCCACGTCGGCGAAGTAGCCGCAGCGGGTGCGCTGGAGCAGGTTTCCGCCGAGGGTGGCCATGTTGCGCAGCTGACCGGAGGCGCCGGCGAGCACGGCCTGCGCCAGTGCCGGGTAGCGGCGGCGGACCTCGGGATGGGCGGCGAGGTCGCTGTTGGTGACGGTCGCGCCGATGCGCAGACCGCCGCCCGAGGTCGATTCGATGTGCTGGAGCGGCAGTTCGCGCACGTCGACGAGTTGCGCGGGGCGTTCGACGCCGGTCTTCATCAGGTCGACGAGGTTGGTGCCGCCGCCGAGCACGCGCGCGTCCGGGTCGGCTTCGAGCAGGGTGACCGCGCCCGCGACGTCGCGGGCGCGCCGGTAGCCGAACTCCCTCATGCCGCCACCTCCGTGCCCGCCGGCGCCCCGGCTTCGGCCGCCGCGGCCCGGGCCACCGCCTGCACGATCGACACGTAGGCGCCGCACCGGCACAGGTTCCCGCTCATCCGCTCCCTGATCTCCTCGGCGGTCAGCGGCGGCGGCCCCGCTTCGGGCCGTACGTCGCCGGTGACCGCGCTCGGCCAGCCCGCGGCATGCTCCTGGATCACCGCGACGGCCGAACAGATCTGCCCGGGCGTGCAGTAGCCGCACTGGAACCCGTCCAAGTCGAGGAACGCCTGCTGTACGGGGTGCAGGCGCTCGCCGTCGGCCATGCCTTCGATGGTGGTCACTTCGCGCCCCTCGGCCGCCACGGCGAGCTGAAGGCAGGAGACCGTCCGGCGGCCGTCGAGCAGGACGGTGCAGGCGCCGCACTGCCCCTGGTCGCAGCCCTTCTTGGTGCCGGTCAGGTCGAGCCGGTCGCGCAGGGCGTCGAGCAGGGTGGTGCGGTGGTCGACGGAGAGCGGGTACTTATCGCCGTTGATGTGCAGGACGATGGCGCTGGACGTCGATGCGACCATGATCAGCCTTCTTTCGCGGATCCGGGGCACGCCGAGGCGGGACCCTGCGGGCGGTCAAGAGATGGCGCTGTACGTGGCGGTGCCGGCTCGGGAGAGGGCAGGATGCGGGGGAGGGGACGCCGGTCGCGCTGCCTGCGGCGGTCCCCGCCGGCCGCGTCCACGGCTAAGGTGGAATCAACCGGACAACTGTCCGTTACGCGAGAACGTACCGGACAGCTGTCCGGTCAGCAAGGCCGGGTCCGTCGGCGTACCCGCGAGGAGGACGAGTGCAGGAGAAAAGAAGCGCTCCCGTTCGCTCGGACGCGCAACGGAACCGGGAGCGCATCCTGGAAGTGGCACTGGCCGAGCTGACCCGCTCCGCCGACGTCCCGCTGAGCGCCATCGCCAAGAAGGCCGGCGTGGGCCAGGCCACCTTCTACCGCAACTTCCCGAACCGCGAATCCCTCGTCTTCGAGATCTTCCGCCACGAAATGCAGCAGGTCGCGGACTCCGCCGCCCACCTGGTCGCGACCCGGCCGCCGGACGAGGCCCTGCGGGAGTGGATGGACCACCTCGCCCGGTTCGCCATGGCCAAGGCCGGCCTCGCCGACGCGATCCGCCAGGCCGCCAGCGCACCGGGCGGCCCCGCGAAGCCGGGACACGAGCCGCTCACCTCCGCGGCCGACATGCTCCTGCGCGCCGGCGAGAGGGCCGGCGCCATCCGCCCCGGGGTGAGCGCGGACGACTTCATCCTTGCCATCGCGGGCCTCTGGCTGATCGACCCCCGCGGAGACTGGCAGCCCCGCGCCACCTGGCTCCTCGACCTCGTCATGGACGGTCTGCGCGCGGGCGCTCCGGGTTAGCTCCCGGCGCCGGACGGGGCGCCGCCCGCCGCCCGTTAGCGGTATTCCAGGGTCAGGGTCGCCTGCGTGTCCCTGTTGACGAAGAGGTACGCCGTGGCCGCCGGGTTCTGTTCGAACCGCAGGCGGACCTGGGTGCGGCCGGAGCGGTTGACCGCGGACAGGCCGGCGGCGGACAGGTCGCCGGAGGCCTTGCTCCCCGAGGTGAAGGCGCCGATGTCCGCGGCGCCGGCGGCCGTCGTCGCCGCGGCCCAGTCACCGGGCTCCACCGCGCAGCCGCCGAGGCAGCCCGTGTGGACGTCGACGAGGAGCCGGTTGCCGGCGGGCGCGGCCCACGGGTCGCCCGATCCGCTGCTCCTTGTCAGGGTGACCCAGGCCCGGGTGATCTCCTTCCCGGCGGGAACGGCACCGGTGTCGAAGGACAGGACGCTCCGGTTGCTCCTGCCGTCGGTGCCGCGCCCCAGCGCCAGACCGTACGTGTCCTCCAGGGTGCCGACCGCCGGTCCGGAGCCGTCGCCCGCCGCCTTGATGTAGCCGTCCTCGGCGTCCAGGCTGGGCAGGGAGAGCCTGCCGGTGGGCGGCGGCGTGGGGCCGGCGCCGCCGAGGGCCCTGACCATCCCCATGATGGCCTCGATCTGCTTGCCGCCGTGCCGTGCGTAGGCGGGGTCGCCCAGGTAGCCCCACCAGTTCCAGCAGCCGTTGGGGTTGTCGAGGGTCGTGGTCGGGACGGCCTGCGGGTACAGGACGATCAGGTTGTTGGTGTCGGCGTACTCGTTGAGGTACGCGTTGTCGATGAACCGGGTTCCGAAGCCCTGGTACGAGTAGCCCTGCTTGCAGCCGTGGAGCGTGACGACCACCTTGCAGGCCGCACCGCTCGCGCAGCTGGTGGGGACGTAGACGAAGCCGTTCTCGTCCATGGAGATCGGCTTCGCGGCGCCGCCGGGCGCGTACCTGTTCTGGTCGAACCGGATCAGGCTGCCACCGGGCGCGGCGGCGGGTGCGCCGACCGAGCCGAGGAGGTGTCCCAGGAACTCGCGCTCGGCGTCGAAACCGCAGTCGTTGAGCCACGGGTTGGCGGTGACCGCGCACGCGTTCGGTCCGAGCGGGCTGATCCAGGCGTGGCCCGCGGCGGTGCTCCTGTTGTAGAGCACGTCGGCGCCGAAGTGCCGGTAGTAGTCGTCGAGGGCGGTGGACACCGGGCGTTCGACGGTCGAGTCGTTGGCACCGCTGAACACGTAGACCGGGTCTCCGCGCAGGCCGGCCGCGTCGTCGATGGCACCCTGCGCCGACCAGTTCGCCGTGGTCTGCTTCAGGGTGGCGAGCTGGAGGTCCTGGTAGACCTCCATACAGGCGTTCAGGGCCTTGCCCAGGTCGTTCTGCGCGCAGTACTGAGGCCCGGAGGCGAAGGCGGCCGAGCCGTCGAACGTGCCGGAGTAGGCCACGTGCAACTGGGTGGCCATGTACCCGCCGGACGACACGCCCGCGCTGTAGACACCGTCGACGCGGTACGGCTTCAGCTCGCCGGCCACGGGCGGGACGGCCGCCGCGCCCGGTCCGGCAGCAGCGGAGCCCGAGCCGCCGACGAGCACGCCGGCGCCGAGCAGCAGGGCCGCGGCGGCCCCACCGAGCCTTGCGAGAACTGGATACATCCACCCTCCACTGCCGTGAAAAGGAGCCCATTGGTCCGGATGGCTGCGACGATAGCCACGCGCCGCGTCCCGTACGCACGGTGGCGCCGACCACAACGGGCCGCACCGGTATGGCGGTTGGCGCCCTGGACGGCGTACGGCCGGCCGGGCCGACGCGACGGCGGGACCGGCCGGGCGGGCGGACAGCGGCGCCGGGGGAGGGCGGGCGGATAGCGGCGCCGGGGGAGGGGCCGCCGACGAGCGGGGCTCGCCCGCGCCGACGCCGAACGCGGCCGCACGCGTGTCGCGCCCGCCGGGCGACTCGCACGCCCGCATACCAGGCATTTCGCCTCGCCATTGGCACCCTGGGTGTGGCTGACGCCATCGGAGAGCTCCCTGCCTCTCACCCGCCCCCGACAGAAGGCGCCACGATGACCGCGACCCCGTCCTATCCCGGCCCCCGCACCAGGACCGCAGCCACCACCCCCTTCGACGTCGGCCTGCCCGTGCTGCGCATCGTGCTCGGCGCGATCATGATCGTCCACGGCACCCAGAAGCTGTTCCGCTGGTTCGACGGCCCCGGCGTCAAGAGCACCGGCATGTTCTTCGGCAAGGCCGGCTACCCGGCGGGCGAGACCATGGCGGTGATCGCGGGCCTGACCGAGACGCTGGGCGGCCTGGGCCTGATCCTCGGCCTGTTCACCCCGCTGGCCGCCGCTGCCGTCGTCGGCGTCATGATCCACGCCATCTCCGTCAAGTGGGCCGGCGAGGTGGTCGGAATGGAGGGCATCGAGTTCGAGTCCCTCATCACCGCCGCGGCGGTCACCCTGGCCCTCACCGGCCCGGGCCGCTACGCCGTCGACAGCTTCCTGCCGGTCCTGCGCCACCACCGCGTCCTCCACGGTGTCCTGGCCCTCGTCCTGGCGGTCGCCCTGGCGGTGGTGGTCCTGCTGCTGCGGGACTGACCCGAAAGCCCGTTCCCACTCGGGCAACCGGCGCCGCCGTCCGGACCGTCGTGCGCGCCCCGCGGGCGTGCCGTACCGGGAACCCTTCGGTGGGCCGCCTCGTTCACCGGGGGTCTACCGCTGCAGATCGTGAGCCGATGAGTACCGTGCCCGATACCTCGTCCACCACCGCCGTGCCGGCCCTCCCGCCGCTCATCGCCCAGGCGGAACACCTGATCGAGCTCGGAGTGCACGAGCTCGCGGGGATGCCCGCCGACGAGCTGCGCGGCTTCGCCGAGGGCGCCGGCGGCGGGCACCGCGGCGCCCTCCTCGCCGTCCATCCGGAC
The DNA here is from genome assembly GCF_001746425.1 of Streptomyces subrutilus. Taxonomy (GTDB): domain Bacteria; phylum Actinomycetota; class Actinomycetes; order Streptomycetales; family Streptomycetaceae; genus Streptomyces; species Streptomyces subrutilus_A. The sequence continues at coordinate 6,825,854 of NZ_MEHK01000001.1, forward strand.
CGCGCCCCCGCTTCCGTCCTCGCGCCGCTGCTGCGCCGCCACGACAAGCCCGGCTTCGTCGTCACCGACATGCCCGACGTCGACGGCTTCGCCCCCTGCGCCGTCGCACTGCCCGACGCCCCCCTCTACCTCGTCACCGGCCTCGACCGCGGTGACCACATGGCCAACTGGAGCCCGCACGAGGCACTGCCCGCCCTCACCGAAGCGGAACGCACCCCGCTGGTGCTCACCGAAGGCATCCACTGGCTGCTCCAGCAGCCGGCGGCGCTCGAGCGCAACCGCTGTTTCATGACCATCGGCTCCCGGCTCCGCAAGTCCAACGGCACCCTGGACGCCCGCACCCCGGCGATCTGGATCAGCAACGGCCTCGGGCGGGACGGCCGCGAGCGGCGCGGCGCCCCGAAGATCGGCTGGTGCTGGTGGGGGAACCGCCATACGTGGCTGGGCTTCGCCTCCGCCGCCGGCCGCGTGGACGAGGGGTACTTCGGCCCGGCCGGGTGAAGCCGCCCGCGACCCGGGCCCGGCTCAGGTGGTGCTGTCGGAGGCCGGGGCGGGTTTCGAGTGGAGGATCTCGCGAGCCTGGTCCGCGGCGCGGGCGATGCTCTCGGAGACGAAGTCGACGAAGCGGGCGATGTTGTCCAGGCGCGCGGCGGCCGGGGTGCCGGGGCCGAGGACGCCGACGCCCTGCCGGGCGATCTCCCCGAGGTGGGCGGCGGCGCGGGCGCCGGCCATCGTCGACTGGTAGAGCACGTCCTCGTCGACCACGTAGCGCTCGCGGCGGCGTTCGTCGCGCTCCCGCCGGATGAGGCCCTGGCTTTCGAGGAACGCGATCGCCTTGGAGACGGACGCCGGGCTGATCCGGAGGCGCGCGGCGAGTTCGGCGGCCGTGAGGCTGCCGGCGTCGGTGGTGTAGAGGGCGGCCAGCACCCGGGCCGTCATCTTGGGCAGGCCGGACTGCATGAAGACCGTGGCGAACACCTCCTCGTACTCGCGCACGGCCTCGGTATCGCGGCCGTGGGGCTGCGGAGGCGTGTTGGGGTCGCGGGGCACGGGGCGCCTGCGCCGGTGGGCGCGGTGTTCGGTGGCGCGGTGGGCCAGGTCGGCGCGGTAGGAGGCGGGGCCGCCGTTGCGCAGCACCTCGCGCGTGACCGTCGAGGTCGGGCGGTCGAGCCGCCTGGCGATCTCCGCGTAGGCGAGGTCGTCGGCCAGTCCCAGTGCGATCTGCTGGCGTTCCTGCTGGGTGAGCCTGCCTCCCGGCATGGGGGTCTCCTTCGTGGTCCGTGAGGACGTCAGAATAGCGTTCATTCTCAATTCATTGCAATGGGTGAAGTCGAGATTGTTGCACTGTCTTTCAATCCATTGCAACAAAGTCGGGGCTTTCACCTGCATTGATCAGGGGCGAGCGCAACCATCGAGTTGCTGAGTTTTGAAAGGCAACGTAGCGTTTCTTTCATCGGAAACGAAAGGGTGCCAGGCGGCACCACCGCCCCGCAGCCTGTGAAGGAGCCCCGTCATGACCCACGCGAACAACGCCGGACCGGACCGCCCCGAACTGCAGAAGGCTATCCAGGCGTTCGTCGACGCGGCTTCGCCGGGCTGCAGATCCGGGTGCACGACGAGCACGGCGAATGGGCCGCCAGCGCCGGGGTGAGCAGGCTGGGCGAGACCGCGAAACCGCCGACGGACGGCCGGTTCTGGGCGGGCAGCGTCGTCAAGGCGTTCACCGCGACTTCTTCTCCGCGCTGCACGGGGGCGAGCTCCTGCCGGCCACGCTGCTGGACGAGATGCGCACACCGCACGGCCCGCTCGGCTACGGCCTCGGACTGTTCGTGCAGGACCTGGGCCCGGACGGCGGCGGCACCGTCTACCACCACAACGGCGACGCGCCGGGTGGCTACGGGGCGCTCATGTACAGCACGCCCGACGGCGGCAAGACCCTCACCGCCGGGCTCACCACCGGGGACGCCGCGGTCGACCCGGCGCAGGCGTTCCCCGAGGCGCTGGACAGCCTAGTCAAGGAGGTGTTCGGCGGCGGGCGGCCACGGCCTGACCCCGGACGCCAGCCGGTGCCCGCGAAGCGGACGGCGCCGAGCTCCCCGAGCCCGGCTGCTCCCCGTGAGCCGCTTGCGGGTCAGGGCGTACCACAACTGGCCCGGGGTGACCCGGATCCGGCCGTGGTCCGTCAGCCCGTCGGTGATCCGGCGCACGCGGAGGTCGCTGAGGCGCAGGGAGTTGGTCTGGGGATCCAGCGCGTACGGGCGCCTGCAGTGGCCGTAGATGTTTCCGGTGCGCTCCTTGCGGAGCAGGCTGCGTTCGCAGTGCGGGCAGATCACCGGCGCACCTCCAGTGCGGTCGCCACCCGGCGCAGCCGTGCGGCCAGCCGCTCGCGGACGGTGGTGGCGGCTATCCCGTGGTCCCGCTGGGCGCGCTCGATGCCGCGCAGCGCGTCGGCGAGGGGCCGGTAGTCGGTGGCGCTCGCCGACGCGGTGGCGTGGGCGGCGGACGCCGGTCGTACGGTCGTGCGGCCATCGCGCCTCCCCCTGACGCCCCGCGGTGCGCTCCGGGCGCCCCCGCACGCGCATCGTAAGTCCCCGACCGTGACGAACGGGAGGACTCGGAACGTACTCCGGGCGACCGGCGGGTGACCGCCCGGTGCGGGCCGGCCCCACCCGTTCCCGTTCGGCGCCGACGGTCAGCCGATCTCGTAGTCGAACCAGATGCGGTGCGTACCGTCGGCGTCGACGGCCAGTCCTCCGGCGCCGGATATCCCGGTCAGTTCGCCGGTGCCGCTCGACGGCACGATGGTGAAGAACTCCGCCGTGCGGTCGCGGCCGGAGGTCGACGCCGAGTGCACGAAGTTGAAGGTGCCTTCGCGCCCTCGCACCGCGCCTTGGAAGGACTCCACGGCCACATACGTGCCGACACCGGTGGTGGGGTCGAACGCGGAGGTGAACACGGTCGCCGCGCGCCCCACGACCTCTCCCTCGAAAAGCTTCTCCATGGTCGCCACACCCACCGGCGTGCCGGTGGACACCGCGGGCTCGGCCTTCAGGTCGGCCGGGACGAACGAGTTGACTTCGAATGTCGCCGTAGCTCTCATGGGCCGACCGTACCGAAGGGGTCTGACAGAGCCGGCCCGGACCGTGGATCAGGTCCCACATCTGCCCTGCGCAACGCGGAGCGGGGCGGGCCCCGGGCCTCGCGCGGGGACCGTCACGGTCCTTCCGGACCGGGTCCCGCGCACGCCCGGACGGCCGGCCCGCACACTCGGCAGGTCAGGCGCTCTCGGCGCGGAACATCCAGCGGTGCTTCTCGAGGTCCCCGGTCAGGCCGATCAGGATGTCCTCGGTGACGGGGTCGGCCTCCCCGGTGGACCGGATGCGCTCGCGCATGCGGTCGATCACGACGTCGAGGGCGTCCCCGAGGATGCGGACCGCGTCCGCGTCCTTCACCCATCCCTCCGGTACGGCGGTGATCGCGCTGGAGGACGCCACCGTCGCCGCGCGGCCGTCGGGGGTCACCCCGAGGGCGGACGCGCGCTCGGCCACCACGTCGGAGTGGGTACGGGCGGAGGTGACGACCTCGTCGAGCTGGAGGTGGACGGACCGGAAGCGGGGACCCACCACGTTCCAGTGCACCTGCTTGGCGACCAGCGCCAGGTCCACCAGGTCCACCAGCGCGCCCTGAAGGGCGTCACCGACGACCTTCAGGTCGGCTTCCGGGAGGGCGTTCTTGACGACGGACACAGCATCTCCATTCCGTAAGGCCGTCAGAGAGACGACCAGAATTTGGTACGAAACCTCCCATACCCTTGATCCGCGGCCGCTAACGTCGCGCCCCGGCACCTGACCCGGCCGCCTCGCACCGCCCGGCGCGCGAGGCTATTTTGAGGCCGGGGTCAGCACGACGAAGTCGGCGTGCGCCGGGTCGAGGCAGACGGCCAGCCGGCCCACCCCCTCGGCGTCGTCCGGCCCCATCTGCACGCTGCCCCCGTTCTCCGTGACCCGGGCGACCGCCGCGTCGCAGTCGGTGACGTGGAAGACCGGATGCCAGTACGCCTGCCCGTTCGTCAAGGCGAGCTGTTCCCTGGTGAGTTGCATGAGGCCGCCGTGCATGCGCTCCTCGGCCAGGCCGGCCGGGGTGATCAGGGAGTACGTGCCCGCCCCGCCCGGCAGCTCCATCTCGCCGAACCGCCAGCCGAAGACACCCCCGTAGAACTCCTTGGCGGCGGAGGCGTCGCTCGTGAACAGCTCCGTCCAGGACAGCGAGCCCGGCTCGTCCACCAGGTCGACGCCCTTGCTCGTCCCGGGCTGCCAGACGGCGAACTGGGCCCCCAGCGGGTCGGTGTACTGCGCCATCCGGCCCCACTCGTCGAGGTCCCTCGGCGGCACCCGCACCGTGCCGCCGGCGCTCTCCACGGCCTGGGTCGTGGCGGTCGCGTCGGGGACGCTGTAGTAGATCATCCACGCGGAGCGCGCGCCCTCCTCGGTGAGCTTGCCGAGCCCGGCGACGATCTTGCCGTCCTTGCGGAACATGCCGCCTTCCATGTCCTCCCCCTCGCCCATGGACTCGTACTCCCACCCGAGCACGGCGCCGTAGAAGGCTGCGGCCGCGCGTACGTCCGGAGCGCCGAGGTCGAGCCAGCAGGGTGAACCGGGGGCGAAGTCAGTGGTGATCATGGCCATGGCCTTTCGGGGATCGGCTACGACCCCAGCGTGGCACCGGCCACCGACACGCGCCTGTCGGTGTCCCGGCCGGAGCGGCGCAGCGCACCGGGAGTGGTGCCGTACCAGCGCTGGACGGCTCGGCGCAGGGCGCGGGCGTCGGCGTATCCGCTGCGCGCGGCGACCGCGTCGATGCTGAGGTCGGTGTCGTGGAGCAGCCGCGTGATGCGGGCCCGGCGCAGGGTCTCGACCTCGTGGTTCCAGGTGGTGCCGTGCTCCTCCAGGCGGCGCTGGAGCGTGCGCGTACTGACGGCCATGCGCCGCGCCACGGCGGGCAGCGTCGGCGTGGCCTCGCCGTGGGCGGCGGCCAGGGCGCTGCGGAACAGGGCCGGCCAGTCGTGCAGCGGGACCGCGGTGGCGAGGGTCTGTTCGGCGTGCCTGCGCAACACGGCCGACAGGCCCGGCTGGGAGTGCGGTGTCGGGATGTTGAGGTCGGAGGCGAGGAAGGTGATCGAGGTGTCCGGGGCCTCGAAGTCGATGGTGCGCGTCCCGTACAGCTCGGTCAGGGCGCCGTGCCGGCGGGGTGCCTCGGCGGCGAGGGTGACGCGGACGGGTACGAGGCGGCGTTGCGCGGCCTCGCTCAGGCGCCGCCGGTAGAGGCCGAGGGCGTAGCCGCGGATGGCGCAGGCCGCGTCGAAGGCCAGATCGGCCTGGTTGAGGTGGCTGATGGTGACGTACCCGCCGTCCTCGGTGATCCGCAGGGTGTCCGTGGAGGTGTCGGCGACGGTGGCGATGTACGCGGCGGCGTCCCGGATGCCCTCGATCGGGGTGGGCGCGGAGGTGATCAGGTAGTCCCAGACTCCGAGGGTGCCGATGGCCGACTGCTGGGCCAGCGCCCGGGAGAGCTCGGCCCAGGGGGTGCGCGCGGTCGTCAGTTCCGCGATGCGGATGCCCGTGGCAGCCGGGGTCCGGCACAGGTCGTCGTTGAGGTGCTCGGGCGCCAGGCCGGGCAGGTGCGCGTATCCGTGCGACGGTACGTCGAACAGGCGTGCGGCGTTGACGCTCAGACGGGTGAGGGCGGAGGAGGTTGTTCCCTGATGTTCATGCGCGACCACAGGGGTTGAGCATAGGCGAGCGCGCGGGGCGAGATCATCGGCGGATCCTGGCGTCCGGTGTCCCCACCTCGGCGCGGCGGGTCCCCCGTGGCGCGTTCGGTCCCCTGGCTGGCGCGTGCCGTCCTGGGCCGGCCGGCCCCCGCGGCCGTAGCGTGGCCAGCGTTTCCACACGGCGCGGAGCCCCCCCACGGGGGTGGGGGGCCCGCACCATCCTCCTGCCGACGCGGTCGCCGGACTCGCGCTTCACCGCGGGCCTTTGGCGTGGGTCCGGTGCAGGGGCCCGCCTCCCGGCACCGCCCTCGATCGAAGCCGTCATGCCACCCCACTACGCTGACGGGATGAGCCTCCACCAGCAGGCACCGGGAGGCCGCCCCAGCGCCGCGGGCGGGGTGGGCCTGAGCACCGGAGCCGTGGCGAGGCGGCTGGGGGTGTCCGCGACGACCCTGCGCTCCTGGGAGCGCCGGTACGGGATCGGGCCGGCGGACCGGGAGCGCGGCAGGCATCGGCGGTGGCTCCCGACGGACGTCTCCCGGCTCGAACTGATGTGTCTGCTCACCGCGCAGGGCGTTCCCCCCGCGGAAGCGGCCCGGGCGGCGATGAGCCGTGCCTCCGAGGCCCTGCGGAAGCAGACGGACGGGGCGGAGCAGGCCCCCGCGGCCGCCGGTCTCCACACGCCCGGAGGACGTGGCGCGCTGCCGCTGGGAGCCGTACGCCAGGAGTGCCGCGGCCTGGCCCGCGCGGCGGTGCGGCTGGACGCGGCAGCCGTCGGCGAAATCCTCGAACGAGCGCTCGACACCTACGGCTGCGTCGTCACCTGGGAGGAGATCATCGCGCCGACGCTGCACGCCGTGGGGCGCAAATGGGCTTCCTCCGGGGAGCGCTACGTGGAGGTCGAGCACCTCCTGTCGTGGCAGGTGTCCACGGCGCTGCGGCGCGGGCCGCAGGCCGGTGAGGCCGCGGGAGTGCCGCCCGTACTGCTCGCCTGCGTGCCGGGGGAGCAGCACAGCCTGCCCCTCGAAGCCTTGTACGCGGCCCTCGGGGAGGCCGGCCTGCCCCGCCGGATGTTCGGCCCCGCGCTGCCGGTGGACGCGCTGCGCGAGGCGGTACGGAGGGTCGGCCCCTCCGTCGTCGTGCTGTGGGCGCAGGTCAAGCCGGCCGGCGTCGACCTCGGCCGGGTCGTCGATGCCGTCGCCGGCGTGGAGTGGGGCGTCCAAGGGGCCCGGTCGCACCCGAGGGTCCTGCTGGCCGGACCGGGGTGGACGGGCGTTCGGAATGCCGGAGCCCGGCTGCTCACCGGCCTCGGCTCCGGCCTGGAAGTGATCCGCGGGATGGTGGGAACCGCCCCCGCCCTGAAGGACGGCTGACGTATCAGCCCTCCAGGCACCCGCGGGGGCCGCCCAGGCCCCGGCGCAAGGACAACAGCCCCCTGCGCACGTGGCTCTTGACCGTGCCCAGCGGGATGCCGGTCCACTCGGCGATCCGTACGTGCGTCAGACCGCCGTAGAAGGCCAGGCACAGGACCTCGCGCTGGGTCACGGGCAGGGCGGCCAGTGCGTCCAGGACGAGTACCCGGTCCAGTGCCGCCTCCGGGCTGTCGCCGCGTGCCGGGTCCGGCCGGGCATCGGACTCGGGGAGGGCGGCGCGCACGGACGCCGTGATCCGGGTGCGCGCGGTCAGCGCGTCCATGGCCTTGTGGCGTGTGATGCCCGCGAGCCATGCCGCCAGATCGCCGCGCTGCGGGTCGAACCGGTGGCGGCCGCGCCAGGCATCGAAGAACACCTGCTGGGTGATGTCCTCCGCGATATGCGGGTCGCCCGTGGTGCGCCAGGCCATGCTGTGCACCATGCCAGCCCAGCGCCGGTAGGCGGCGGCGAAGGACTCCTCGTCGCCCTCCCTGAACCCCCGGGACAGTTCGAGGAGCTCGCCCGCCTCGTCGGTGGGAGCAGGTGCCGTGGTGCTGGCGAGAACCATGACGGGGTGGCTCCTCGTGCCGAGAACGGGCGGGATGCTGCAACGCGACGAGCGTGGCTCCGGACCGGTGCGGGCCGCAACTTGCATCGTTTGTGCATTGAATCCCGCCCGCCCCGGCCTGCCGGGTCCTGCGGATGGTGCATCCGAGGAGGCAGCGCGCGGGGAAGGCATGCACAGCACGGTTCACGCAACGGCTCACCGACCGGTGCGACCGACCGGTCCAACGGACGACGCCGCTCGGAGTGGAGGCCCCCATGCCCGCACGCAGTGACGAACCCCGCCCCGCGAGGGAGCCGGGGCAGCGGCCCGCCGCCCTTCGCTGCCTGGTCACCGGGGCCGGCGGTTACATCGGCGGCCGCCTGGTGCCCGAGCTGCTGGACGCCGGTCACAGCGTCCGGTGCCTGGCCAGGACCCCCGAGCGGCTGCGCGACCACACCTGGGCCGGCCGGGCCGAGATCGTCCGGGGCGACGTCACCGACGCCGCGTCGACCGGCGACGCCCTGCGGGGCATCGACGTCGCCTACTACCTCGTGCACTCGCTGAACTCCGGACCCGGCTTCGAGGAGCGGGACCGCGCGGCGGCCCGTACGTTCGCCGAGCAGGCCCGCCTGGCGGGCGTGCGGCGCATCGTGTACCTCGGCGGGCTGGTGCCCGCCGGGGTGCCGGCCGGCCGCCTCTCCCCGCACCTGCGCTCCCGCGCCGAAGTCGGCCGGATCTTCCTGGAGGGCGAGGTCCCGGCGACCGTGCTGCGCGCCGCCGTCGTCATCGGCTCCGGATCCGCCTCGTTCGAGATGCTGCGCTACCTGACCGAGCGGCTCCCGGTCATGGTCACACCGAGCTGGGTGGGCAGCCGGGTCCAGCCCATCGCGGTCCGCGACGTCCTGCGCTACCTCGTGGGCAGCGCGAGCATGCCCGCCGACGTGAACCGGGCCTTCGACATCGGCGGACCGGACGTCCTGACGTACGAGGAGATGATGCGGCGCTACGCCGCCGTGGCGGGCCTGCCCCACCGGCTCATCCTGCGCGTGCCCATGCTCACCCCGCGCCTGTCCAGCCACTGGATCGGCCTGGTCACCCCGGTCCCGCGCGGGCTGGCCCGGCCGCTCGCCGAATCACTGCGCCACGAGGTGGTCTGCGACGAGCACGACGTGGCCCGGTACGTACCCGACCCGGCCGGCACGCCCATCCCGTTCGACCGGGCGCTCTCCCTGGCCCTCGAACGGGTGCGCGAGGCCAAGGTGACCACCCGCTGGTCCAACGCCTCCCTGCCGGGCGCACCGAGCGACCCGCTGCCCACCGACCCGGACTGGGCGGGCGGCAGCCTCTACACCGACCACCGGACCCGGGCCACGGACGCCTCGCCGAAGGCGCTGTGGCAGATCATCGAGGGGATCGGGGGCGACAACGGCTGGTACTCCTTCCCGCTCGCGTGGGCGGTCCGAGGCCGGCTCGACCGGCTCGTCGGCGGCGCGGGCATCCGGCGAGGCCGGCGCGACGCGTCCCGGCTGAGGGTGGGCGACTCGCTGGACTTCTGGCGGGTCGAGGAGATCGAACCGGGCCGGCTGCTGCGGCTGCGCGCCGAGATGCGGCTGCCGGGACTGGCCTGGCTGGAGCTGTACGCCGATCCGCACCCCGGGCCCGCCGGAGCGGGGGGCGCGACCTACCGCCAACGCGCGCTCTTCCACCCCCGCGGTCTGCTCGGCCACCTCTACTGGTGGAGCGTGGCCCCCTTCCACGCCGTGGTCTTCGGCGGCATGGCCCGCAACATCACCCGGGCCGCCGAACGAGTGGACGCCGAACCCGCCTCCGCCGCCTTCCGTTCCGCCTCCACCTCCTCCTCCCGCGACGGATAGCGCATCCGGAAACACCGTCACCGGCGAACACCTTCACAGCCGGCATCCGCCCCACCGATACGGAGCGCGCTCCCATGACCGTCGCCATCGTCCTCTACACCTCCGATCTGCGCGTCAACGACCACCCGCCCCTGCGTGCGGCCCTCTCGTCCGCCGGGGAGGTGGTGCCGCTGTTCGTCCGCGACAGCCGTATCGAGGCGGCCGGCTTCGGCGCGCCCAACCGGCAGGCCTTCCTCGCCGACTGCCTCGCCGACCTCGACGCCGGGCTGCGCGCCCGCGGCGGCCGGCTGATCGTGCGCTCCGGAGACCCCGTGGCGGCGGTCGCAGCGGTGGCCGGGGAATCCGATGCCGACGAGGTGCACATGGCCGCCGGGGCGAGCGCGTACGCCCGATCCCGCGAGGCACGCCTGCGCGACGCCCTGGAGCGGGAGGGCCGGCGGCTGTACGTACACGAGGGGGTCGTCACCGCCGTAGCCCCCGGTGAGCTGACCCCGGCCGGCTCCGACCACTTCGCCGTCTTCACCCCGTACTTCCGCCGCTGGGCGGCGCTGCCGCCGCGCGCGCTGTCGGCCGCACCGCGCCATGTGCCCGTTCCCGAGGGGATCGCTTCGCAGGCCCTGCCCGCGCGCGGCGCCGTCCGGGGCGTGTCCGACCTGCTGGCTCGGGGCGGCGAGGCCGAGGGCCGGGAGTTGCTCACCCGCTGGCTGAGCGGCGGCATCCGGCAGTACGGGCAGATCCATGACGACCTGGCCGCAGACGCGACCTCACGGCTCTCCCCGCACCTGCACTTCGGCACCGTCTCGGCCACGGAGATCGTCCGGCGCGCCCAGCAGCGCGGCGGCCTCGGAGCGGCGGCCTTCGTGCGCCAGATCTGCTGGCGGGACTTCCACTACCAGGTGCTCGCCGCGCGCCCCGACGCCGCCGCGGCGGACTACCGGTCCCGCCACGACCACTGGCGCACCGAGCGGGACGCGGGGGAGGAGATCCAGGCCTGGCGCGACGGCCGCACCGGCTACCCGCTCATCGACGCGGCCATGCGCCAGCTGCGCCAGGAGGGCTGGATGCACAACCGGGCCAGGCTGCTGACCGCGAGTTTCCTGACCAAGACGCTGTACGTGGACTGGCGCATCGGAGCCCGGCACTTCCTCGACCTGCTGGTCGACGGGGACATCGCCAACAACCAGCTCAACTGGCAGTGGGCCGCCGGCACCGGCACCGACACCCGTCCCAACCGGGTCCTCAACCCGCTGCTCCAGGCCCGCCGTTTCGATCCGGACGGCGCCTACGTGCGGCGCTGGGTCCCGGAACTCGCCGGACTCTCCGTCCCGTACGTCCACCAGCCGTGGAAGCTCTCCGGCCCGGACCGCGCCGCGATCGACTACCCGGAACCCCTCGTGGACCTGACCGACGCGCTCGGCAGGTTCCGCCGCAGCCGGGGTATCGGCTGAGCCGGACGGGCACCTCCGGATGCGGCGCCGTGCGGCGGTCGCCAGACTGATCGTGAGGCACGGCGCCGTACCGGTGGCCGTCGAGGGGGCCCGCGTGCATCGGGGCTCTTCGACGAGACGATCGCGGGGGTGGAGATGATCGAACCCGCCCGGCGGGTGCGTCGCCGGGACGGGGCCCGGCGCCTGCTGCCCCCGGTCTCCGCCTGGCTGATCGCGAACCTCGTCAGCTGGCTGACCGCGCGGGCGTCCGTCGCCGGCGATGGATCCGGCGTGGCCTACTGGTCCGCGGACAGCCGTCACCGCTGGGATTCCGGACACTATCTGTCCATCGCCAGGTCGGGCTACGAGATGTTCCGGTGCCGGGACCGCTACCCGAACTTCCGCGATGTGATGTGCGGGAACGTCGCCTGGTTTCCCGGATACCCCATGCCGGTCCGGGCGACCTCCGCCACCGGGCTGTCCTACGAGACATCCGCCGTTCTCGTCACCGAACTGGCCCTGCTCGGCATGTTCGCGGTGCTGTGGTGGCTGCTGGGCGCTCGGCTCACCTGGGCCACGGGCCTCACCCTTGCCGTGGGTACGGTCTTCCCGGGCGGCATCTATTTCCACGCGATGTTCCCCATCGCCCTGGGAACGCTGGCGCTGCTCGTCTGCGTCGCGGGGGTGAAACGCGGTTCCTGGGCCCTCGCCGCCGCCGCTGGTTTCGCGGCGGTCGCCTGCCATCCCGTCGGCGCCGTCACGGTCGGCATGCTGCTGTCGAGCGCGTTGTTCGCATGGCGGAGGGATGCCCGGCCGATGCGGTTCGTGAAGGCCGTGTCGTCGGCGGCGCTCGCGGGCTGCGGCGTGCTGTGGGCCAGATGGCTCATGTGGCAGGGAACGGGCCGCTGGGACGCGTACGAGGTCCTCCAGGAGTCCAGCTACCGGCAAGGCGGTCTGCACGAGCCCTTCGGCGAGATGCGCGGCGCCTACGATTTCCCGTTCAGCCACTGGTACACGCCCGAGGGGCGGCTGCCCTGGCTGGTGGAGCACAGCCTCGCCGCGCACCGGCCCCAGCTCTGGCTGAACATCGCCTTCGTCCTGCTGATCCTGGTGACGGCCGCGGTCCGACTCCTTCGCAGGCGCCGCCTGGACGTGGAGGAGTGGGCCGCCCTGGTCCTGACGCCGGCGGTGTTCTTCACGCCGTTCCTCGCCGGCGCGGAGATGTCGTGGTACCGCAACCACGCGCAGATGTTCGTCGGCCTCATCCTGGTCAGGCGCATGCCCCGCTGGGTCCAGGTGCCGCTCCTGGTGCTCTGCGCGATCCAGTACGCCCTCCTCGGGGCGATGTTCTTCGCCGGGACGCTGGTGTGACCACCGGCTACTGCCGCGGGTGGTCGTCCTGCGTGTCGCTGGCGACGCTGTAGGTGGGCCGGGCCTGGACGGCCGTGTAGATGCGGGCCACGTACTCGCCGAGCATGCCCAGGCAGAAGAGCTGTACCGCGCCGAAGAACAGCACGGTGATGATCAGAGAGGTCCAGCCGGGCAGGGTCCTCCCCATGGCGTAGACCGTGAGGGCCCAGGTGAGGAAGGCGAGGCACAGGACGAGGCTGAAGGCGCCGATCGCCGTGGCCAGGCGCAGGGGCACGGCCGAGAAGCTGGTGACGCTGTCCAGAGCCAACAGGACCATCTTGTGCAGAGGGTATTTGGTGGCGCCGGCCACCCGCTCCGCGCGCTGATAGGTGATCTGGCCGCCGGGGAAGCCGAGCCACGGGATGAGCAGGCGGTAGATCTGCTGCTGGTCGGGGAGCGTCTTGAGGGTCTCCACGACCGCGCGGGACAGCAGGCGGAAGTCGCCGGCCTGAGCGGGGACGTAGGAGCCGGCCAGGCGCCGCATGAGCCAGTAGTAGGCGGCGGCCGTCCGGCGTTTGAAACCGCTGTCGGCGGAGCGGTCGGTACGGATGCCGTAAACGATGTCGAGGCCGTCCGCGCGGGCCAGGGCGAGCATGTCCGGGATGAGTTCCGGCGGGTCCTGGAGGTCCGCGTCGATGCTGATCACGTAGGCGCCGAGGGAACGGTGCAGCCCGGCGGTGAGCGCGGCCTGGTGGCCGCTGTTGCGCCGGAGCGTGACGATGCGCAGCTGGGGCCAGACCGTGCGCAGGTCCTCCAGCAGCCTCGCGGTCCCGTCGGTCGAGCCGTCGTCGACGGCGACGACCTCGTACGGTTCGCCGCCCCCGTCCAGGATCGGCCGGAGCCGCGCCGCGAGCACGGGCAGGGCCTCCTCCTCGTTGAAGATGGGAACCACGATCGACAGCGCGACCGATTCCGTGCCTGTGTCGTACACAGCACCGATGATGCGGGAAGCGCCTGGTCCCGGCACTCCGAGAAACGGCGGCGCCCCGCCCCGCGGTCCCACCGGGGTGACGGGTTCCTCACATCCGCGGCCCGTGGCGAAGGCGGCCCCGGGGAACCCTGCCGGGCCTGTGCATACTGCTGGGCATGACGTCCTCGATCCCCGCCCGCATCCACCTGATGATCACCTTCGTGCTGGTGATGTGCGGGGCGGTCGGCGGGATCTGTTTCGGCCTGCTGCTGGGCGGCAGGATGACGGCCTTGGCCGCCGGCGGCGCGGCCGGCCTGGGTGCCGGGATCGGGTCCTTCCTCTCGCGCCGCCAGGTGGTGGCCTTCTTCCAGCCGGAGCCCGCCGCCGCACGGGCCGACGGGTACGCGGAGGGGATCGCCGACGCGGTGCTCGTGAGCATCGCGACCTACCAGGCCGCGGTCTTTCCCCTGACCCGGGACGGCGTGAGCGAGGAGGAGCGGGACGCGCGCCGCACCGTCGCCTACCGGGTCTCCGCCTACGACGGCCTGCCCCTCGCGGTACGGGTGTCGGCGGCGGCCGCGCTCGAGGCCCTCGACCAGGGCCTCGACGCCGACCGCGCCCAGGCCGCGATGAAGGACCTGTCCCTCACGGTCTACGACCACCGCGGCGGCCGCTGACCGCGGCAGGGACGAGCGGCTCGGGTCACAGGCTCGCGAGGAGGCCGCCGAGGGGGTCCGGCACCTGTCCGTGGTCGAGGGCCTCGACGAGCAGGCGGCCGTAGCGGATCTTGCGGCCCTTCTTCGTGCCGAGGAAGCGCCGCAGTCGGTGGTGCGTGGGGCGGCCGTGCTGTGCGGGCTGGCGTACGAAGGTCTGCCAGGCCCGGAGGTCGCCCTCGGCCTCGATGATCTCCTCCACCTTCGCCGTGCCGAGCGCGCGGATGAGCTCCTCCTCCAGGTCCGCCACGCACACGAAGACGTCCGCGTGCCGGGCCCCCGCCCGCGCCAGGCCGCGGTCGAAGAAGGGCCGCTCCCGTTCGTCGCACAGACCCGCCAGCCGCAGGCCCAGGCCGGTCGGCCCGAGGAGCCCGGCGTAGCGTCCGACGCTCATCGCCCCGCCCATCGACACCAGGCACACCCCCTCGGCGGCCAGGTCCCGTCCTCGCCGTTCGGCCAGTGCCTCGACGGCGGCGAGATCGCTCGCCCCTTCCAGCAGTACCGCCGTACGCACCCCGAGCCGTACGGCCAGCTCGCCCGCCGGGCCGCCGGGCCCGCCCGCCGCCCGGAGACCGACCTCGTGCCGGAACGCCTGCATGTCCACCATGGTGCGAGTCTGCATCTGCGCCGACGGAACGGCACGCAAATATTCGACGCCCCGCCCCGTACTGCCCCGCACGCGCACCAGGCCCCGGGGAGCTGATCCCCGGGGCCTGGTGGTGTCACTTCGCTGACCGTCAGGATCAACGACCGGTCGGGCGTGATGTCACGCCCGGACCACGTCCGGTTTCCCGGGCATCGGCGGATCTGCCTCAGGAGGACGCCGGTCCGGGTGTGAACGCCGGTCCGGTGGGCGCCGCGGGGGCGGAGGAGGTCTCGCCGCCGTCCAGGCACCTCAGCGACATGACCACCGGCGCCTGAACGCCCTCCGCGGGCTCGCCGAGGAAGCCGACCAGGACCGTCCAGTTGCTCTTCGTGAGGGTGAGCGTCTCGCCGCCCAGGTCGGGACCGTCCTGCCAGCCGTGTTCGGAACGGGCCCGCGCGAGGGCCGCCCTCAGGGCGGCGTCCACCGTCTGCGGCTCGTGCCGTCCGGAGAGCCGCTCGGTGCACCGGCCCAGCATGTCCGAGGGCTCCCGCTCCACGGTGATGCCCTCGGCCGCCAGGACCGACGTCATCTCCGACACCACCGCGTCAGCGGACAGCGGGGGGCCCGTGAAACGCGGGGGCAGCGGGCCGAGGTCCCGCAGGAGAGGGGCGCAGGCCGTCGCCGTCGCCGCCGTCAACGCCGCCATGACCAGGGGCGCCAGGGCCGCGCGCCCCTGTCGTCGTCGCACGATGCTGTCCGTCCTCTCGGTTCCGCACACGGTCGGCCAGTCTCGCACCCCACCGATCTTGACGGACCACCGGCTGCCGTACGCGAGTTGCCGGCCCGTCAGGAGCCGCCGTGCCGCGTCTGGCCGGGCCCCGGGGCAGGCTCCGGCTCGTGCCGGGGCGGCCCGTCCTGGCGGGGGAGCAGGAACGGGGTCGTCAGGATGAGGAGGCCCGCGACGCCGATCGCGGTGCGGAGGCCGGCGACGCCGGCCAGCAGGCCCCACAGAGCGGTCAGTGCGGCGATGCAGGCCTTGCTGGTCACCGACCACGCGCACAGGGTGCGGGCCACCCGGTCCGCCGGGGTCCGGTGGAGCCGGTAGGTCGCGAACACGGGGTTGAACACTCCCATGCACGTGATCATCCCGAACTCGACGGTCATGACCAGGACGAGTCCGGCGGTGCCGGGGCCGGTGAAGGCCAGCCCGAGCAGCCAGCAGGCCCGCAGCGCCCCGGCGGTGACCATGACCCCGTGCTGCCCGAACCGGGCGACCAGCCGCGGGGCCAGGCGGGCGCCGACCAGGCCGCCGAGGCAGGGCACGGCGAAGGCGAGGCCGTACTGCCACGGTGCGAACCCGAGGCGGCCGAGCATGAGGACGGCGAGCAGCGGCGAGGTCGCCATGATCAGGCCGTTGACCAGGATCGTGTTGGCGAACAGCGGCCGCAGCGCGGAGTCCGCCAGGATGAACCGCCACCCGTCGAGCAGGTCGCCGGCCCGCAGCCGCGGTGCCCCGGTGGGCGCGGGGCGCGGCTCCCGCCCGCCGATCGCCCGGATCCCCGCCGCCGAGAGCAGGTAGCTCACCGCGTTGGCCAGCACGGTCATCACCGGGCCGAACAGCCCGACCGCGGCCCCGCCGAGCGGTGGCCCGAGCACGGTGGCGGTCCAGGTCGTGGACTCGAACCGGCCGTTCGCGACGAGCAGGTCCTCCGGCCGCACCAGCGACTTCAGACATGCCCCGCCGGCGGCCGTGAAGGCGATGTCGGCAGCACCGACGACGACCGACACGACCAGGAGCTGGGCGAAGCCGAGCCGGCCGAGCGCGAACGCCGCGGGGATGGTCATCAGCGCCGCGAAGCGGACCAGGTCCATCGAGACCATCACCCGCCGCTTGCGGCGGAACTCCACCCAGGGCCCGAGCGGCACCGCCACCACCGCGGCGACCGCCATGCCCGCGGCGGCCAGCACCGACACCTCGGTCGTCCCGGCGTCCAGAACGAGGATCGCGATCAGCGGGAACGCGTCGAAGGCGAGCCATGTGCCGAGCGCGCTGACCGCGTACGCCGCCCAGAGCCATCCGAACTGCCGCCCCAGCGATCGACTCGCCACCATCATCGGCGCACCCTCCCCCTCGCTCCCGCGGCCCGGACAGCCGGACGTCGACCAGCGCGATCAAAGCGAGCAGCACACCGGCGGGTCAAATATCCGGCGCGGCGCCGTCGAGCGCGGGCCGGACCCGGTCGGCGGGCTCCCGCAGCGCCGCGCGGAAGGCCGCCGTGACGCCGGTGTCGAGGAGCACCAGGGTCTCGCCGGTCGGGATGCCGCCTCCGCCGTAGGGTGAACCCCGCACGCGACGGGCAAGGAGCCGGAGGAGGCGGAGATGGCCGACATGACGCCGGCCGGGGCGACGGTCGACGCGGTGATGGCCGAGCTGGCCGGCCTCGAGGACCCCAAGGCACGCGCGGTCAACGAGAGGCACGGTGACGATCACGGTGTGAACCTCGGCAAGCTCCGCGCGCTCGCGAAGCGGCTGAAGACGCAGCAGGACCTCGCGTGCCGGCTCTGGGAGACGGACGACACCGCGGCGCGGCTCCTCGCGCTGCTGATCTGCCGCCCCAAGGCGTTCGGGCGCGACGAGCTGGACAGCATGCTGCGCGAGGCGCGCACGCCCAAGGTGCACGACTGGCTCGTGAACTACGTGGTGAAGAAGAGCCCGCACGCCGAGGAGCTGCGCGTGGCCTGGTCCGCCGACCCGGATCCGGTGGTCGCGAGTGCGGGCTGGGCGCTGACCACCGACCGCGTGGCGAAGAAGCCCGAGGGCCTCGACCTCGGGGGTCTGCTCGACGTCGTCGAGGCGGAGATGAAGGACGCCCCGGACCGCCTGCAGTGGGCGATGAACCACTGTCTGGCCCAGATCGGGATCGAGCACGCCCAGCACCGCGCCCGTGCGCTCGACATCGGCGAGCGCCTGGAGGTGCTCAAGGACTACCCGACGTCCCCGGGCTGCACGTCCCCCTTCGCACCGGTATGGATCACCGAGATGGTGCGCCGGCAGGCCTGAGCCCCTACGGGGGGTCCGCGGAGCCGCTCAGCGCAGTACGGCCGACAACAGGTCGGAGCCCAGCGCCGTCAGGTCGGGCACGTTGAGGGTGTAGCGGACGTAACGGCCGTCGCGCCGGCCCGTGAGCAGGCCCGCGCGGCGCAGGACGGCCAGGTGGCGCGACACCTCCGGGGCCGAGAGCTCCCAGGCGTGGGCCAGCTCACCGGTGGTGTGCGGACCACGGGCCAGGGTGCGCAGCAGCCGCAGCCGCACCGGATGGGCGAGCGCCTCCAGCCGCAGCGTGACGGTCTCCAGTGACACCGGCTCCGCGGGACCCGGCTCGGCCACGGGGTACTGCACCACCGGCTGCCACCCGGGCGCGTGGACCGCCACCAGGTGCGGGCGGTTGAACACACTGGGAATGAAGGTGACCCCGGCGCCGCGGGCGGCGGTCGCCTTGTCCTGCAGCTTGTCCACGATGATGCAGTCGCCGTCCGGGGCCAGGGTGACCGCGCCGGATACCGCCGCGAGCGCCGCCCCGATGCCCTGGCGCTTGAGCAGGTCGTTCTTCAGGCGCAGGTCGGTGGCGAGCCGCACGGCGACGCCCGTCCAGGCGGCGTCGAAGAAGGCCTCGGCGTACTGTTCGAGGGTGTGGCGCACCCGCTCCCGCACGGCGGCCGGGTCGGCGAGCAGCCGTTCCGCGAAGGCCTCCTGCCGCGCGCCGCGTGCTTGGGCCAGGTCCAGGGCCCGCTCGCGCGCCGTCGCGTCGGTGAGCGGGGACGGCGCGGCGAAGTGGACCCGGTTGCCGCCGCAGGTGGTGACGAGCGCGGCGGTCACGTACGTCTCGTCGTCGATCCGGTCCACGTCGTCCAATTCCTCGGCGAGGGTGGGCCGGGGCCGGGCGGGGAGCAGGAAGTCGGCCTGTGAGGAACGCCAGAGGAACTCCGCCTCCCGCAACCGCTCGGCCAGCTCCGGGGGCAGCCCGGCCCAGACCTCCCCGGCCCAGCCGGCGTGCCGCGGATGGTGCCCGGGTTCGGCCAGCACGTGCAGCATCGCCGTCAGCTCGGCCAGCGGGGAGGCGGCGAACCGCAGTTGCCCCGATCGCGGGCCGCTGATGTCGATCCTCAACGTCACCCCCTCATCATCGCCGACCGGAGGGCCGGCGACGGCGTCGATTGACGGACACCGTCAACCCGCGCGGCCGTTCCGGGGACCGAACGCAGGGTGGGCGCCATGGCAACCACCACCAAGATCCGTCCCCGTGCCCTCCTGCGGGCCTCCGGGGGCCCGCGCTACGCCGTCGCCCTGGCCGTGGACGCGCTCGGAACCGGCCTGCTGCGGCCCTTCCTGCTGATCTACGGCGTGACGGTGCTGCGGCTGTCCGCGCCGGCCACCGGCATCGCCATGACGGCCGGGGTCGTCGTGGGGCTGGTGTGCATGCCCGCGGTGGGCCGGTGGCTGGACCGGGGGGCGCGCAGCAGGGTCGTGGCGGCCTCGATGCTGGTGAGGGCGGTGGGCGTGGCGCTGCTGCTGGCCACCCCGACGGGGCACGTCTGGCTGTTCGCGACGGCCGCGCTCTTCCTGGGCGCCGGCAACCAGGCGTGGCCGGCCGCCCACGCTGCCCTCGTGGCCACCGTCGCCCACGGCCGGGAGCGCGATGCCGCTCTCGCGGGCGGCCGCGCCCTGCGCAACGCCGGGCTGGGCGTGGGCGCCCTCCTCGCCACCGTATGCCTGGCGGGCGGTACCAGCGCACTGCAGGCGCCGGCAGCCGTCACCGGGCTCGCCTACCTCACCGCGGCGGCCCTGGCCTGGTCGGTCCACGTCCGCGCGGATCCGGCAGCCGCCACCGCGGCCGACGGCACGGACGCCGGGCCGGCGCCCCGGACGCGGGCGCTGCTGGGGGCCAACGTGATCTACGTCTTCTGCCTCAACGTGCCCGAAATCGCGCTCCCGCTGGTTCTGTTGACGCAGCTGGACGCCTCCCCGGTGTGGGCGGCGGCCATCTTCGTGGCCAACACGGTGCTGGTGGTCACCCTGCAGGTTCCGGTCACCGTCCTGCTGTCGCGTTTCTCCCGGCGGACCGTGCTGGCCTTCGCCGGCGTGGTACTCGCCGTGTCCTACCTCGGCTTCCTTGCGGCCACCTCCCTGGGGCCCGGCTGGGGTGCCCCGGCCGTCGCCGCGGTGGCCGTGGTCTGCACCCTCGGCGAGATCGTCTACGCCGGCAGCGCCACCGCGCTCGTCACCGCCCTCGCCCCGGCCCATGCCCTGGGACGCACCCTCGCCCGCTTCGAACTCTCCTCGGGCTTCGGCCTCGCCGTCTCCCCGGCGGCCATCACCGCTCTCGCCCCCCACGGCCCGGCCGCCCTCTGGGGCAGCCTCGCCGCCGCGACGCTGCTCTCCGCCGGCGCCGTCGCCACCGAGAAGGACCCGGAGCAGCCCGTACCGCCGCCGGCCGGCCCCCGCTCTCCCACGACCGCCGGGACCCCACTGGATCAGCCCGAGGCAAATAAACCGCTCCTGCGGCCGGTCCCACGCGTGGCGACGGGCGCCGCGGTTTATCCGGGCCTCCGATGTCATACCGGCCGCATCCCCGGGCAGAAGCGGATATGACTCACAGGAAGAGGTGGACATGAACACCGCAAAAATCGCCTACCGGCCTGTGGGGCTCGCCCTCGGCGCCGCGAGCGGTCTCGCCGCAGGCATGGTCTTCAAACAGGCGTGGAAGATCATCGGCCACCAGGACGACGCCCCCGACGCCATGGACGAGAACCGTTCCTGGCGCGAGATCCTTCTCGCCGCCGCGATCCAGGGCGCGGTCTTCGCGGCCGTCAAGGCCGCTGTCGACCGCGCCGGGGCGACCGGCGTGCGACGCCTCACCGGGACGTGGCCGGCTTGACGGGAATTCCTTTCCCTCTTGATATGTACTGATTCATGCCGCGAATGCGGGGCAGCCGAGCGCGAGACGGAACGCATTCGCCGTCATGCAGGGCACGGAAAGCTCTGATTCACCGGAGGAGTTGTTTTCGCGTGACCGAGAACGTGTGGAGTTACAGGCCGGCGGCAGGTCGTCTGCCCGGCACCGACCTCACCGGTTACAAGGTCGAGGCCGCCGACGGCGGCATCGGCAAGGTCGACAAGCACTCGGACGAAGTCACCGACGCCTACCTGGTCGTCGACACGGGCGTGTGGATCTTCGGAAAGGAAGTGCTGCTGCCCGCCAGCACGGTCGTCAGCATCGATCCCGAGGAAGAGCGGATCTACGTCGACCGGACCAAGGACCAGATCAAGGCCGCCCCCGAATTCCACCGGGAGAGCCACCTCGACGACGCGGCGTACCGGGCGGAACTGGGCTCCTACTACGGCGTCGGCGGCACCTTCGGCCGGTTCTGACGACTGCGGCCCGCCCCGTGCCGCGCGGCCCCGGACCCCCGCGGGGGGCCGGGGCCGCGCGTCTGGGCCGTCGTCCTCGGCATCCGGAAGCGGGCCCGTACCCCGGGGCGCCGCTCAACCCGGTGACGGCGCCGGCGCGGGCGGCCGCGCCCGCGGGCCGCGCGCCGGTCGCCGACGTAGCCTGGCGGCATGCGTGAGCACGATCTTGTCGTCATCGGTGCGGGATCCGGCAACGCCGTCATCGACGATTCGTTCGCCGGTCTCGACGTGGCCGTCGTCGAGGAGAGGTGGTTCGGCGGGACCTGTCTGAACGCGGGCTGCATCCCGAGCAAGATGCTCGTCTACACGGCGCACGTGGCCCGGACCGTCAGCGAGGCCGGCACGTACGACGTCGACGCGGAACTGTCGGCCGTGCGCTGGCGGGCGATGCGGGACCGGGTGTTCGGGCGCCTGGACGCCGAGCGCGAAGAGGGCCGCCGAGCCCGCCGGGAAGCGGACTTCGTCACCGTGTACGAGGGGACGGCGCGCTTCACCGGACCGCGGGAACTGCGGATCGAGGGCCCCGACGGCGCCGTCGACATCAAGGCCCGGCAGATCGTCATCGCCGTCGGCGGCCGCCCTTCGGTGCCCCCGCCCGTCCTCGACTCCGCGCTGCCCTACGAGACCTCCGACACGGTCATGCGGATCGACGCCCCGCCCCGCCGCCTGGCCGTCCTCGGCGGCGGGTACGTCGCGGCGGAACTCGCGGAGGTGTTCGCCGCCGCCGGCAGTTCCGTCGTCATCGTCGAGAAGGAGAAGCGGCTGCTCGGCCCCCAGGACGAGACGGTCGCCGAACGGTTCACCGAACTGGCCCGTGCCCGCCACGACCTCAGACTGGGCCGCGAGGTCACCGCGGTCGCCGGCCGTCCGGGCGCGCTGCGGCTGGGCCTCGACGACGGTTCGACGGTCGAGGCGGACATGCTGCTCGTGGCCGTGGGCCGCGTGCCCAACAGCGACCGGCTGAACCTCGAAGCCGCCGGTGTCGCCACCCACGACGACGGCCGCATCGTCGTCGACGCACACCAACGCACCACCGCGGAGGGCGTCTTCGCGCTCGGGGACGTGTGCACCCCGGTACCGCTCAAGCACGTCGCCAACCGCGAGGCGCAGGTCGTCGCGCACAACCTCCGCCACCCCGACGACCTGATCGAGGCCGACCACGAGCTGGTGCCGGCGGCCGTGTTCACCCGCCCCCAGATCGCCTCGGTCGGCGCCACCGAGCAGGAGTGCCGAGACCGGGGGCTGGACATCGTGGTGGGCGAGGCGCGGTACGCCGACGTCGCCTACGGCTGGGCGATGGAGGACACCACCGGCTTCTGCAAGGTCCTCGCCGAACGGGGCACCGGCCGCCTGCTCGGCGCCCACCTCATGGGCCCGCAGGCCCCCGCCCTCATCCAGCCCCTCGTCCTCGCGATGACCCTGGGCATCGACGCGGCCACCCTCGCCAAGTCCCCGTACTGGATCCACCCGGCGCCCACCGAGCTCGTCGAGAACGCCCTGCTCGACCTCGACCTCGACCTCTGGCCCCGCGCGTGAGCGGGCCCGGTCGGGACACAAGCGCGATGTGCTGAAAATACTTGTGGTTGCCGTCCTCGGCTCGCTCGCGGCGGGCGCCGCGCTCGCCACCGCCCTGGTCTCGCCCTGGTGGTCGGCGGCGGCCGCCCCGCTGCTCCTGCTCGCTCTGCTGGCCGTCCACGACGTCGTGCAACGACAGCACTCCGTCCTGCGGAACTACCCCGTGTTCGGACATCTCCGCTTCGTGATGGAAGCACTGCGGCCCGAACTCCAGCAGTACTTCATCGAGCGGAACTTCGACGGCCGCCCCTTCGACCGAGACACCCGCAGCATCGTCTACGAACGCGCCAAGGGCACCGACGCGGAGGAGCCCTTCGGCACCGAACTCGACCTCTACCGGTCCGGCAGCGAATACCTCGTCCCGTCCATGGCGCCCCGGCCGGTGAGCACCGCCGCGCCCCGGGTCCGCATCGGTGGCCCCGACTGCACCCGGCCCTACGACATGGCGCTGCTCAACGTCTCGGCGATGAGCTTCGGCTCGCTGTCGGCCAATGCCGTACTCGCGCTCAACACCGGCGCGCGGCTCGGCGGCTTCGCCCACGACACCGGCGAGGGCGGCCTGTCGGACTACCACCTTCGCCCCGGCGGGGACCTCGTCTGGGAGATCGGCACCGGCTACTTCGGCTGCCGGACCGACGAAGGCGGGTTCGACGAGCGGAAGTTCGCCGAGAAGGCGGCGTACGAGCAGGTCAAGTGCGTGCTGCTGAAGGTCAGCCAGGGAGCCAAACCCGGCATGGGAGGCGTTTTGCCGGGTGCCAAGGTGAACGCGGAGATCGCGAAGGTCCGCGGCGTGCCGCAGGGCCGGACCGTCCTCTCGCCGCCCTTCCACCGCGTGTACTCCACCCCGCGCGAGCTGGTGCGCTTCCTGGCCCGGATGCGCGAGCTCGCCGGCGGCAAGCCCGTCGGGTTCAAGCTGTGCGTCGGATCGCGCCGCGAGTTCCTGGCTGTGTGCAAGGCCATGCTGGAAGAGGGCAGCACCCCGGACTTCATCGTCGTCGACGGCGCGGAGGGCGGCACGGGCGCGGCGCCGCTGGAGTTCGTGGACAACGTCGGCCTGCCCCTCGGGGAAGGACTGATGGCCGTGCACAACGCACTCGTGGGCTGCGGGCTGCGCGACCGCGTCCGCATCGGCGCCAGCGGCAAGGTCGCCACCGGAAGCGACCTCGTCAAACGCCTGCTCCAGGGAGCCGACTACACCAACGCCGGCCGCGCCATGATGTTCGCGATCGGCTGCATCCAGGCCCAGCGCTGCCACACCAACACCTGCCCCGTCGGCGTCGCCACTCAGGACGAGCGGCGCGCCCGCGCCGTCGACGTCCCCGACAAGTCGCAGCGCGTACGCCGCTACCAGGAGGCCACGGTCAAGAGCGCCCTCCAGATCATGGCCTCCATGGGGGTCGACGACCCGCGCGGGCTCGGCCCCCACATGCTGCTCCACCGGGTCGACCCGCACACCGTCCGCTCCTACGCCGAACTCCACACCTGGCTCACCCCCGGCCAGCTGCTCGCATCGCCCCCCGCCGACTGGGCATGCGACTGGCAGGCGGCCGACCCGGACCGCTTCACGCACTGAACACGGCCCCCGCACCACGGGGCCGCACCGCACCGAAAGGGCACTTCCTGTGGCACGTACCGTCGCCCACGTCATCGTCGACTCGCTCAAGGAACTGGGCGTCCAGCACGTCTTCGGCGTCGTCGGAGACGCCCTGAACCCACTGACCGACGCGATCCGCACCACCGACGGCCTGGAGTGGGTCGGCTGCCGGCACGAGGAGGCCGCGGCCTTCGCCGCCGGAGCGCAGTCCCAGCTCTCCGGCACCCTCGGCGTGTGCATGGGCACGGTGGGGCCGGGCTCCGTACACCTCCTGAACGGTCTCTACGACGCCGCCAAGAGCCGTGCCCCCGTCCTCGCCATCTGCGGGCAGGTACCCCTGGCCGAGATCGGCAGCGACTACTTCCAGGAAGTCGACAACGACCTGCTCTTCCGCGACGTGGCCGTCTACCGCGCCACCGTCACCTCCCCGGAGCAGATGCCGCGGATGCTGGAATCCGCCGTACGCGCCGCCATCAGCCAGGGCGGGGTGGCGGTCCTGACCGTACCCGGTGACCTGGGCGACCAGGAGCTGACCGAGGACCGCCCCACCCGGTTCGCCCTCGACCGCGCCGTCACCCGCCCGGACGATCCGGCCCTCGCCGAGGCCGCCGAACTCCTCAACTCCGCCTCCCGCGTCACCCTGCTCGTCGGCCGCGGTGCCCGCGACGCCCGCGCCGAGGTGCTCCGCACCGCCGAGCGGCTCACCGCACCCATGGTGCTCACCCTCAAGGCGAAGGAGGGGTTCGAGGACGGCAACGCCTTCCAGGTGGGCCAGACCGGGCTCATCGGCAACCCCGCTGCCGCCCACGCGCTCGACCACGGCGAGGCGCTCCTGATGCTGGGCACCGACTTCCCCTACCGCGACTGGTACCCGAAGGACTGCAAGGTCGTCCAGATCGACACCCGCGAGGAGAACCTCGGCCGCCGGGTGCCCGTGGACGTGGGCCTGTCCGGAGACGTGGGGGCGACGCTGCGGGCCCTGCTGCCGCTTCTGGAGGAGACGTCCGACCGGACGCACCTGGACGACGCGCGGGAACGGTTCACCCAGTGGCAGGAAGGCCAGCAGCGCCTCGCCGACCCGGCCCACGAACGCCGCTGGACCGGCAAGCTGCGGGCGGTCCTGGACAACAGGGACCACCAGATCCGCCCGGAGGCCCTGGCCGCCGCGGTGGACGCGTACGCGGCCGACGACGCCGTGTTCACGTCCGACACCGGTATGGCGACCGTCTGGCTCTCCCGCTTCGTCACGATGCGCGGCAGCCGGCGCCTGATCGGCTCCTACAACCTCGGCTCGATGGCCAACGCCATGCCCCAGGCGCTCGGGGCACAGCTGTGGGCGCCGGACCGCCAGATCGTCGCCTTCTGCGGCGACGGCGGCCTGAGCATGCTGCTGGGCGACCTCATGACGATCAAGACGTACCGACTGCCGGTGAAGCTGGTCGTCTTCGACAACCGCCGCCTGGGCATGGTCAAGCTCGAACAGGAGCAGGCCGGCCTGCCCGAGTTCGGCACGGAACTCGACAACCCCGACTTCGCCGCCGTCGCCACCGCCCTCGGCATCACCGGCATCCGCGTCACCGACCCGGCCGATCTCCACGACAGCGTGCGCAGGGCGCTGGAGACTCCGGGCCCGGTCCTGCTGGACGTCCTGACCAATCCCGAGGAGGTGGCCGTACCCGGCAAGCCGACCGTGAGCCAGGGGTGGGGCTTCGCCATCGCCAAGGTCAAGGAGATCCTTCCGAGCCGGGAAGGCTGACCGGGCACGCCGGATCCGGCGCGGGTGTTCCCGTTTCGCACGCGTGATCGGCCCATTGCCGGGTAACCGCGCGGTACCCCGCCGGGCAGGCAACGCCCGGCGGGCACACGGGCGTTGCGGGGCAGCGGCGAGCGCCGCGCCACCCGTACGAACGCGAAGCACTTGAGGGAGAGGGACCCCGATGACGACGGAGCCACGCGGCGATGTGCGCGTTCAGGAAACGGCCAGACGGGATGCCGGCGCGGACGGCCGCGACGAGACCGTGGACGAACGCGCGGACCGGCAGTGGCAGGAACTCATCCAGGAGATACGCGTCGCCCAGACCGGCGTCCAGATCCTCTTCGGATTCCTGCTCACGGTCGCCTTCACCCCCGCCTTCCACGGGCTCGCGCAGACCGACAAGACGATCTACATAGTGACCGTGCTGCTGGGCTCGCTGGCGACGGGCGCGCTGATCGGACCGGTCGCCCTCCACCGCATCGTCACGGGCCGCCGCATCAAACCGAAGGCGGTCGCCTGGGCCGGGCGCCTGACCCTGACTGGCCTCGTCCTGCTGCTGGCCACCTGCACCGCGGCGCTCTTCCTCGTCCTGCGGGTCGCCACCCACAACGCCATCGTGCCGTGGCTCGTGGGCGGCGTGCTGACCTGGTACCTGCTGTGCTGGTTCGCGCTGCCCCTGTGGGCCCGGATCCGCGAGACCACCGAGAACTGACGGCCGGGCCGTCTGAGAGCGATGCGGCGGGGTAGTCGCTGGAGACCATCACCGGAGGAGGCCGACATGACGGCGCACGAGAAGAACCGGCGTCACCCGCGCACCACCCCGTCCGAGGCGGTCGGGGAGAGCGGGGACCGCGAGGCCCGGCAGCAGGCGGACGACGCCGTCGTCCGGGGTTCGGGCGCGGACGACGCCGATGCCGGAGGCCATGAGGCCAAGCGCTCGCGCCCGGGCATCGGCCGCGAGGAACAGGTCGAGCCGGACCCCGACGGCAAGCGCCCGTCGGGCGGCGAAGACCACTGACAACGGCACCGAGCAGGCCTGCCACCCGCAGCCTGCTCCGCGGCCGCGTCCCCCGACAAGGAGTGATCTGCATGCGTACCGCAGAGGCCAGGGCCCTGGGCGTGGCCACCCTCGCATCCGGGGCGGCGGTCGCCTGGCGCCCCGGGCTGCTGGCACGCCCCTGCGGCTTGTCCGAGCAGGGCTCCTCGGCACTGCTGATCCGCGCCCTCGGAGTCCGGGACGCGGTCATCGGCGCCGCGATGGTGACGGTCCCCGCAGGTGTGGCGCTCCGCACCGCGGTCCTGTGCCGGGTCGCGGTCGACGCGGCGGACGCGCTGCTCTTCGGCACCTTCCTGGCTCGCCGCTCCGAGCGTGCCATGGCGGCCACGGCAGCCCTGACCTGGGCGGCGCTGTGCGGCTGGACACTGACCGGCGGCGACGACCGGTCGGTCGCGCCGCTCGTGGAGGACGCGGCCAACGTCGCCGTACGGGCCGCGCGGTCCGCCACGCGCGCGGATCTCTGACAACACCCCATGGACGCCCGCGCTCGGGGCCGGGCCGGCGCCGTCTCTCGGGTGAGGGGTGTAAGCGCTTCGATCAGGGGCAGCCGATGATCACGTGCGACCGGAAATCGCGAAAGGAACCGCTCATGCTCATGGCTCACCCGGCTGTCCTCTCCGGCCTCGTCGAACGCTACTGGGCCCTGTCGGTCCTGAGCGCCGAGAGCGGGAGCCCCGAAGCCCACGGCCGGCTGGAAGACGTGGCGGCCACCCTGTGCGTCGCGACCGGCACCTCGGACGTGCACGCCGCCCTGACCGCGGCCCGCTACCGGCTCCCCGGCGCGCGGACCTTCGACGACTCGATCCTCGGCCCCCGGCCGGCCACGCGGCACCGCACCCACGCCTGACCCGGCGGAGCGGGTGGGGCCCGGCCCGGCCAGGCCAGGCCCCCTACCGCCGGTCGCCCGCCAGGGCGCGGGTGCCCGGAGCACAGTGCTCGCGCAGCGCCGCCAGCTCGGCCGGGGGCAGGCGGCGGGACGCGCCGCGCCGGCCGCCGTCCAGAAGCGCGGCACCGGCGTCGAGCCACCGCGGGAGGGGCTCGACGCCGATGAACCGGGCCAGTCGCGTCAGCTCCTCGCGGGGCTCGTCGAGGAGGTCCTCGTAGGCGAGCGTGGTCCGCAGCGGCGCGGGCACCTCGCCGAGGCGGGCCACACCCCGGACGACGATGTCCGACCACAGCTCCGCGAAGCCGGCCGACGGCAGGTCGCGGTCCAGGACCAGCGCGGAATCGAAACGCTCCGCCAGCAGCTGCGACAGTTCGGGCGGCAAGGACCGGACCTGGTCCTCGGTCAGGTCCTCGACGCGCGCGGCGCCGGTCTGGGTGAGAATGTCCCGCAGCAGGAAGATCAACCGGTAGCCCGTGTGCCGGCTCATGGACAGCGCGCAGTCCGGCCCGTCCCGGAACAGGTGCACGAAGCGGGCCTGCGGGAAGGCCTGGCGCAGCAGCGGCACCCGCTCCAGTGAATAGCCCGACCGCTCCACCACCGCGCCGCGCCCGAAACGTGTGCACAGCAGGCCGAACAGGGCCTCGTAGTGGCCGGCGGCGGTTCGCTCCGGCCAGCCGCACACCTGCTTCTCCAGCTCGTCGAACAGGCCGTCCGGGTCGTCGGTCAGGTGCGGAAGCACCATCAGGGACAGGGCGGGGATGCCGGTGGTGTCCGTCGCGAAGCGCCCGGGGCGGCGCGGGTACACGAACTCCGGCATAGGCACCCCGCTGCGGATCATCCGCTCGAACAGCGGATTGGGGTCGGCCAGCAGTCGCCAGAACTCCGTGCCTCCCAGGGTGCCCGCCGGGAAGCCGCGGCTCTGCACCGACGACAGCAGCTCGTTCAGGCTGAGTACGTCCGGATGCGCGTTGACGATGCCCGACAGCGCGGTCGACCCACTGCGGCCCGTGCCCACAACGAACGTCAGCGTGCGCATGCCGGCAGTCCCCTTCGACGACGATCCGTACCGATCGCCACCAGGCTTCCCCGGGCCCGGCCATCCGACCCCTCGGGTCCGCGGCTCACCACCCGGGGGCGGGGTATCTCGGTGCCTTGCGGCGCACACGGGAAGCGGCGTACCCGGTCAGGGCCGGGAGGAACGTCGAGCCGAGCAGCAGCGGGACGAAACGGCCGGGTGCCGGGGCGGCCCCTCGCCCGGCTTGCAGGGCCGACGGCGGGGTGGGCCTGGCCGGGGTACGGCGCATTGTTGACACCTGCCGGACGGCGTGCGAAAAAGACTTCAGGGCGTGTTCGCCAACTGCTTCCTCGTCTGAGGTGCGCTTCTCCTCATGACCGGGCCGCCGCACCTGCCGGTGCCTTCGCCGGGGACGGGGTCGGGGCCGACGTCGCGTGCAACTCACCGTCTCCTGCCTGAGTCTCGTCGAACAGCGGGCACACCACCGCATATGTGAACGGACAACTCTGCCTTGACCATGATTCCCGGATCCCGTGTCCCCGGGCGGACCTGGACCGTCCGTCTGACCGGCCACGGCGACCACACCGTCTCCGTCAGCTGCAGCACCGAGGCGTGCCGCATGCCGCCCCGCTCCAAGGACACCGCCGCCATGCGCCGGTTCGCCGCCGAGCACGCACGCGCCCACGCCCGGCTCGCCACCGTGCGTCCCCACGCCGCGTGTGCCTGCGGGGCCGCCGAATGCGGATTCCACGAGGACACCAGAGCCTCCTGCACCGGCGCACCGCTCCTCGTCCTCATCCACAACCCGGCCGTCGGCCAGGTCTGGACCCTCGCCGAGATCTGCCAGGGCTGCGCACCCCTGATCTCCCACACCGCCGTCCTCGGCCGTGCCCAGGACGGTCCGAAGGCCTCGGCTCCCGCCGCGCCCGTCCCCTCCTCGCCGGTGCCGGCCCCAGTGGCCGTGGCGGGCGGCTTCTCGTCACCCGAAGCCGCTCCCGAAGTAGTCGCCCGCCGCCGCCCGCACCGCGGTGGCCCCCGGCGCACCCGCTGAAGCAGGCCCCTGCGGGGGGAGCGGGGGAGCGGGGTGAGCCGGGTGCGAGCGGCGGGGGACGGCGTGCGAGTGCCGGGCTGCTGCCGTCGGGCCCCGTTGCCCGGGGACGGCGGTACGAGCGCCGTCGTCGGGGGTTCACCGGGCGCGGCCCCGGTTCCCGGCCGGGGGAAGGGCCGGGAACCCGGGACCGGCCGGGTTCCGTACGGAGCCGGGCGGCAGCCCGTCGTGCGGGCGGGCCTGCCGCAGGGCGCCGGGGGAGGTACGCCCCGCGGCCGAGGCCCGCTCCGAAGGCCCCGACCCGTAGGTGGCGGCTTCCGGTATCCCCGCGTCTAACCCGGCTTCCCACCGCCAAACCCCCTGCGCCTCCACATCTTCTGAGGCGAGGTCAAAACCGCCGGGAGCACGGCTTCCCCGGCGTCAGGGCCCGTTCCCGCGTCCGGTTCTCGAACGATCCTCCGGCGGGACTGCACCGCCGCTCCTTCGAGAGGGGGCAAAGTCTCGAGCAGTCCCGCGAACCGCTGCCACTCCGAGGTGCATCGACCGGAGTCCGGGGGCCGCCTCGGCGGCCACCGGGGGGACAGACCCTGACTTACGGAGACCGACCGTATGACCATGCATCAGACCACGTCACTCCTCCTCGGCCTCGCCGTGATCGTGATCCTGGCACGCGTACTCGGTGCGCTGGCCCGGCGACTCGGCCAGCCTGCGGTGATCGGTGAGGTCCTGGCCGGCATCGCGCTGGGACCGACCCTGTTCAACGGGGCGATATCCGACGCCCTCTTCCCCGGTTCCATCAGGCCCCTGCTGGGCGCGCTGGCCGCGGTCGGCGTCGCCGTCTTCATGTTCATCGTCGGCCTGGAGTGGGACGCCAAGCTGATACGCGGCAGCGGAAGCCTCGCCACCTCCGTCTCGTTCAGCTCCATCCTGGTGCCGTTCGGCTTCGGCATGGTGCTGGCGCTCTACCTGATGGACGCGTACGGCACCGGCGACCAGACCGCGTTCATGCTGTTCATGGGTATCGCCATGTCGATCACCGCCTTCCCGGTGCTGGCCCGTATCCTCACCGACCGGAACATGACCCGGACCCCGCTGGGCGTGGTCGCCCTGGCCTGCGCCTCCATCGACGACGTCCTCGCGTGGACCGTGCTCGCCGGAGTGGTCGCCATGAGCGGCTCGGCCGGCTCGGACGAATGGCGCATCCTGCTCGCCATCCCGTACCTGCTCGGCATGCTGTTCGTCCTGCGGCCCGTGCTCAAGCGCTTCGTGGAGCGCCGGCCGGAACTGCGGCTCACCCCGACCGTGTTCGCGTGCGTCGTCGCCGGGCTGCTGCTGTCCGCCGCCGTCACCGAGTGGGTGGGCCTGCACTACATCTTCGGCGCGTTCCTCTTCGGTGTGGTCCTCCCGCGCACCGGCACCGAGCGGCTCCGCTCCGAAGTGCACGACCGCCTCGGGGAGATGAACGGCACCCTGCTGCTTCCGGTGTTCTTCCTCGTCGCCGGCCTCAAGGTCGACCTCTCGGGGCTGGACATGAGCGGGCTGGGCGCCCTGGCGCTGATACTCCTGGTGGCCGTCGGAGGCAAGTTCACGGGAGCGTACGTCGCCGCGCGGCTGAACCGGATGCCTGTGAAGCAGTCGGCCGCGCTCGCCTCGCTGATGAACACCCGCGGCCTGACCGAGCTCATCGTGCTCAACGTGGGTCTGCAACTGGGCTTCCTCTCCCAGGGCCTCTACTCGCTCATGGTCGTCATGGCCGTGGTCACGACCGCCATGGCGGGCCCGCTGCTGACCTGGTTCCTCGGCCGGCCGGCCGCCGACGAC
This sequence comes from Streptomyces subrutilus, assembly GCF_001746425.1. Classification (GTDB taxonomy): domain Bacteria; phylum Actinomycetota; class Actinomycetes; order Streptomycetales; family Streptomycetaceae; genus Streptomyces; species Streptomyces subrutilus_A. Next base: position 6,857,724 of record NZ_MEHK01000001.1, read on the forward strand.
CGGCCCAAGGGCTCCGCGACGCCCGAGGCTCCCGCGGCGGCCGAGCGCACGGCAGGACCAGTACGTACGAGCCGCTAGTGCCGCCTCCACCCGGCAGGGCGGGACCTGGAGAGTCCCCGACGGGCGGGGGCGTCACCGACCGGGGAAGCGGCACTCGCCCTCGGCACCGCCGGTTCAGGGGCCGGGGGACACCTCGTTCACGGGGAGGAGCGGTGGTTCCTGCGGGCGGTGAGCTGCCCCTGTACGAAAGCGTCGGTCTCCGGCGCGTACGGGCCGCCGTGGTCGAAGAGCAGGTCGGTGATGCGCTGCCACTCCGCCACCTCCGCACGCGTCCCCCCGTCAGCCGCCGCCAGGTCGCCCGCGGCCTTCTCGGCGGCCTCCAGTGCCTCGGCGGTCCGATGGTGCGTCATCCCCTCGGCCCGTCGGCGTACCCGGTCGCGGGCGCGCCGCTCCTCGGGGGTCGGCTCGTGCGGATCGTTCATCGGTACGGTGTCCTGGGTCATGGGTGGTACGCCTTCCGTTCGAGGCTGCGGGCGGGCGCGGCGGGTACGTCCCGGCCGTCGTCCACCCCTCGGATACCCACGTCCGACGCGTGGGTGCCCGATCATCCGCCCGGACGAATCCCCGGCCCGTGTTGCGATGAGAACGGGTCACGCCACCGGTCTACCCTTCAGGCCCATCGTCCCGGAGGAGCGGCAGATGACCGATACGACCACCATCGACCTCGGACCACAAACCCGGATCGTGGCCCGTCTCGCGGCGGGCGTCCCCGATGCCCGGCTCGCCGACCCGACGCCCTGCCCCGAGTACGCGGTCAGCCACCTGCTGGGCCACATCACCGGCCTGGCCCTCGCCTTCCGCGACGCCGCCCGCAAGGATTTGGGCCCCACCACCGACACGGACCCCGGCGAGGCCGCGCCCGTCCTGCCCGCCGACTGGCGCGAGGCACTGCCCCGGGTCCTAGCAGAACTGGCCGAGGCCTGGAACGATCCGGCCGCCTGGACCGGCATGACCCGCGCCGGCGGCGTGGACCTGCCCGGCGACATCGCGGGTGCGGTGGCCGTCGACGAACTGGTCATCCACGGCTGGGATCTGGCCCGGGCCACCGGCCAGGAGTACGCACCCGATCAGGCCGCGCTGCGTGCCTCGCACGCCTTCCTGCTGGCGAGCGTGGAGGACGAGGGCCGCGACGAGATCTTCGGCCCCGTCGTACCCGCACCTGACGACGCCCCGCTGCTGGACCGGACCGTCGGGCTGAGCGGGCGCGATCCGGGCTGGACCGCCGCTGGGCCGGATGAGCTGTCCAGCGATACGTGACCAGTGTCCCGTCGTTGCACCAACATGACTGATTTCATGGTGCAGATCCCCGCGGACTGGCTGGTTCGGGTGTTCCTCGCCCTGCGGCGCGGAGCCTCGGGCGGCGCCCAGGCGGTTGCCGAGGAACTGAGGCCGTTCACGGAGAAGCCCGGCCAGCGGGTGCCGGTCCCGAGGCCCACGGTGCTGCGCACCGAGTTGGCACTGCGGCGGGAAGCGGAGCTCGCGAGGGTCCAGAGCCGGCGTGCCGAGCTGTCCGACCACGCAGAATTCCTGGTCAGGCAGCGGCTGTCCGGCCAGTAGGAACGCGATGTGGCGGGGCGGGGACGGCACGGACACCCCCCCCGCCCGCGCCCGGCGTCCCCCGCCCCCAGGTCGTGTCAGTACTTGATGCGTGCGGGACACGACGAGCGAGCCGGGGCGCTGCTCCTTCGGGCGGGGCGGTTCTACCGGCCCGGGAACCGGCACCTGACCTGCACTCGATCTGCACAGGGTCCGGATGACGGAGCACAGGCACGGAGCACGGGCCGGACCGTATCGCCGGCTTCTCCGCGATCCCGGCCATGTCGGTGGTCTCGCGCGCGGCGGGGGCGTGGTTCCACGCGCTGATCGGTGCGCCGATGCCGAGCTTTTGATGGCCGAGGCCCGTTACCGCGGGCTGAAGGTCGTGGCCGTCCCCCCGTACAGGCCGCCCCGTCCGGGCTGGGAGCGGCACGGCCTCCCGAACCCGTGTCCGACCGTGGCTCCATCAGATCCGGTCGCGGCGGCCGCCGCGCCCCGGGAAGGCCGAACGGGTGCCGGGCGGGCGAGCCCCCCGGGGCGTACGGCGCCACCCGGCCGGGCCAAGCCGGGGCGGCCCGCTGCCGCGAATGGCCCAGCATCGGGACACCGGACGGGCCGGGAGCAGGAGGAGGTGCCTAACGTCGCTGAGAGACAGATTCGTTCGCGAGGCTTGTGGAGACGCCATGTCCCAACGAGGTCGCTGGATAACGGGCGCCTGCGTGAGCACGGTCGCCGTCGGCCTGCTCGTCACCGGGGGCGCCCTCGCCCCGCCGCCGCGACAGGCCGCCGGCGGTGACGCCCGGACCGAGGTCGCGGTGGGGGCCTACCTCCACTACGGGTCGCCCGGCGTCGACAGGATGGAGGAACTCTCGCACTGGCTCGGGGGCACCGAGCTGCGCGCGGGACACACCTACCTGCCGGGCGACACCTGGGCCAACATCGAGGGCGCACCGGATTCCCTGCACAGCTGGGCGCGCTGGCGCAAGGAGCGAGCGGACCGGCTGTTCGTCCTGAACGTGCCCATGCAGGAGCGCAACGAGGCCGCAGTCCCCGACGCCCGGGTCGCCGAGCTGATCCGCGCCGGCGCGCGCGGCCAGAACGACCACCACTTCCAGCGGCTGGCCAAGCGGCTGGTCGCCCTCGGGGTGCCGGACACCGTGATCGTGCTCGGCTGGGAGATGAACGGCTTCAACTACACCCACCGCTGTCGGCCCGACCCCGAGAACTGGAAGAAGTACTGGCGGCGCATCGTGGGCGCCATGCGCACGGTGAAGGGCCAGCGCTTCCGCTTCGACTTCGCCCCCAACCGCGGCGGGGACGCGATCGCCTGGACCAAGTGCTACCCCGGGGACGACGTGGTCGACATCATCGGCATGGACTCCTACGACCAGCCGCCCGGCCACTCCTTCGCCGAACAGGTCACCCAGCCCTACGGACTCCAGCAGCAGGTCGACTTCGCGAAGGCGCACCGCAAGCGGATCTCGTACCCCGAGTGGGGCCTGTTCCGCAACGGCGACAACCCCGAGTACATGCGGGACATGCTGGGCTGGATCGCCGAACACCGGCCGCTCTACCACAGCATCACCGACTACTGCCCGCACGGCGTATGGCAGTGCGGCGAGAACCCCCGCTCCGCGGAGGTCTTCCATGAGTTGCTGTCGTCCGAACCGGGCGACCGCTGGGCCTTCCGCGCCCGCCCGGGAGAGTGACCCCACCCGGTGGGATACTCGGCCCGGTGAACGCATCGCGAGCTTCCTGGGCCAACACGACGCACGACTGGTCGGCCGCCGTCGACGCGGAGCATCTGGGGCACATCCGGCGCACTCCCGCGGAGTTCGCTCCGGGGGGAGCCTGGCATCTGCTCCTCGAGGTCATCGCCTACGCCGCCGACGAAGCGGACGGCGGGGGCGGGGGAAGCTGCGTCGTCGTGCTCCACCCCGACGGTTCCCTGTCCGTCCGGGACGACGGACGGGGCACCGACACCCGTGTGGACGAGCACGGCCGGAGCGTGAAGAAGCCGGTCATGGCGACGAAGGACCTCCGGTTCTTCGATTTCCCGCAGGCCGAGGCGCTGCCCGACGGCCACCCGCGGCGCGGCATGTCCGTGGTGGCGGCGCTCAGCGAGTGGCTCGTCCACACCAACCGCCGCCGCAACGGGGCTTGGACCCAGCGTTACGAACACGGCGTCCCCGTCACCGGCCTCGAGCCCGTCGAGGCCGACGGCACGACCGGGACGCTGGTGCATTTCCGGCCGGTCGGTCCGGTGGGGCCGCTGACCGTGCCGGCGGGCGTAGGCCTTCCGCTGCCGGCCGCGGCCTGGCCGCGGTTGGAGGTTCAGGTCGACGACCGGCGGCCGTGACGGGGTGCCGCGTCAGCCTCGGCCATCCCCGCCGTCCATCAGTCGAACAGGGTCTCGCGCTCGGCCAGTTCACGGTCGATCAGCTCCTGGACCGCGCTGCGCGTGGTCTCGCTGAGCCCGCGGGCGGCGTCCCGGCGGGCGGCCAGGCCGTCCGGCCGGGGCGGCGCCGGGATCGGTTCCCCGATGGTGATCGTCCAGTTGGACGGCAGCGGGAACGGCGTGGTGACCGGGAAGTACGGCACACCGAGGAGCCGGGCGAGGGTCGGCACCTCGCCCAGCTTCGGGCAGGCCTCCTCCGCGCCCACGATCCCGACGGGTACCACCGGAGCCCCCGAGCGGATCGCGGCGACCGCGAAGCCCGGGCTGAAGGACCGCAGGCGGTACCGCTCGGTGAACGGTTTCTCCAGGCCGGCGATGCCCTCCGGGTACACGCCCACGAGCCCCCCCGCGTTGAGGTGGTCGACGCCGGCCGTAGGACCGATGGGGAGCGCGCCGTGGCGGCGGGCGTGCTGCCCGAGGATGGGGGTGCGGAAGACGAACGGGGCCGCGAGGAAGCGGACCCGGCGGTCCAGGGCCCGGCCCAGGACCTTGTCCAGTACGAACGCGTCGAGGCCCCAGGCGCCGGAGTGGTTGACGGCGATCACGGCCGGGCCCTCGGCGGGGATGTTCTCCAGGCCGTGCGCGACCACCCGGAAGTAGTCGTCGACGAGCCAGTCGAGGAGGCGGTCCCACGCCACACCGCCGGCTTCGCCGAGCAACCGTTTGACGGAGCCGAACTCCGCTCCTGTCGCTTTGATCATCTCGGCCACGCTGTCCTTCACGATCGGACCTCACTGTCACATCGCTCGTCGAACGACCAGGTGTCGGCGACACGGTTTTCGCCGGTTCAACGGCCCCGCGCTCTGTTGATCACGGCCGATCGGGATACAACCGTGTGAATTACTTCGTCCGAGGCCAGCGCGGGCCGGCGCCCGCGCCCGCGCCGCGGTTCAGCCCGACAAGCGCCTCGCGGCGCTCCGCACGTCGGCCGCCGCCCTCGCGCACCGGTCGGCGTGGGCCAGGAGGATCATGCGGAACCGTTCGCCGGCCTCGCTCCCGTTCCAGCCGGTGTCCGCCGCGCAGGCGGCGAGGGTCTCGGCGTGCCGTTCCAGCCGGTCCGCTCCGACGTGCCCCCGCGCGCCGTACCCGGACAGCGGCGCACCGGGCCCGTCCGGCGTGGCGCCGGGGCCGTCGGCCGCGGTGAGGGCCACGGCCACGGTCCGCGGATCGAGAGTGTCCGGCAGCCGGTCCGCGGTGAACCGCGGAGCGAGCAGTACGGGGCGCGCCCCGGCCGTGATGTAGTGGACCACCGCGCGGCAGACGAGCGCGGCGAACCGCGCGACGGCGCACCCGGACGGGTTCGCGCACAGCGCCCAGGAAGCCTCCGTGGGCTCGCTCGCGCCGCGCTCCCCCCACAGCGCCGGGAGGTACAGGATGTTTTCGCCGGCGCCGAGGGCCGCGCCGTCGGCCTGGAACGGCGCGCGGACCGGATACACCACGGCGGCCAGCGGCGGATACCGGTCCAGGGCCAGCTCCACGGCGTCCGGGGCATCCTCGAACCCGGTGACGCCCGCACCCGCACCCGCACCCGCGCCGAGCAGGGCCAGGGCCTGGAGCGCCGACGTGCTGGTGGCCGTCGACACCAGGGCCAGCGCGTGCGCGACGGCCAGGCGCGTCTCCGGGCCGCCCCGGCCCCGGGCCGTCAGCCGGTCGGCGAGGGACCCGGGCTCGGGGTCCGCCACGTACGGCTCCAGGCGCCGCCGCACGGCGGCCGCCCGCGCCGCCTCGTACGTACCACCGCGGACCGAGGCCGACGAGACCAGCTCGCTCAGCAGGGTGTCCTCGGCGGCCCCCGCCCCCAGTACGACGTACCGGCTCAGCCGCAGCATCCGGGTGCGCCAGTGGTCCTGGTCCAGAGAGCCGTCCTCCCGCCGGGCGGCGAGCACCTGGACCAGCTGCTCGGACACCTGCGCGGTCAGCCCGTCGAGTTCGTCCTGCGTCAGCTCGTCCCAGGCGCCCGCGGGTGCCGCGTGCGGCGACAGCGCGTACCGGCGCCCGTCGTCGGCGAGGCCGGACGCGGCGCCCAGCGCCCCGGCGCCGTCGGCGCGGGTCAGCAGGTGGAGGGCCGTTCGGAGCCCGGTCCCACGGGTGCCGGACGGGCACGGCCCCGCGTCGTTCCCGGCCCGTACGATTGCGCCGGCCGGGAGGATGAGCAGCGGATCGCGGCGTTGACGCCTGCCGGTCCGGCCTGGGCGGACTGTCGCCCGTGCTTCTTGCGAAGGCAGCCCCCGGGCGTCCTTCACCTTCGATTCGGGGGTGGGAAGTGGCCCGGACCACACCGACAAAAGGGACGAAATGCATACAGAAGGTGACATCCGGGCCCCTCGGCGGTGACCCGCCCCACAGGACCCAGGTCACATACGAACCGGGATAGTGGTCGCTGAAGGTCCCCTGCGCACCCCCTCGCACCCGCCGCCACCTGCGCGGACTCCCTCACCTCCGGACGGGGGCCGTTGCACCCCGCCTGCGAGGTCCGCTAGTAGGAGGGGTCGTTGCCAGGGGGTCGGGGGGTCGGTAGAACTGGATGAGTCGCAAGGCGGCAGGGGTGCTTCACCCCCCGCCGACGAACCCCTCTCCTCCGTGTGAGTGGCTCCCGCACGCCTCGGTGTGCCGCGACCGCCCCTGTCGCCTCCGGAAGGTCAATCCGTGTCCAACGCCGTCATCCGCCGCATCGCCGCTTCGAAGAAGACCCTCACGGGTACCGTGCTCGCCCTGGGCGTCGCCGGTTCCATGCTGGCCGCGGTTCCCGCGCAGGCCGCCCCGATGAGCGCCAAGGCGATCGCACAGCAGATGATCAAGGACCCGGCCCAGTTCGCCGCCTTCGACAAGATCATCTCGCGTGAGAGCGGCTGGGACCACACCGCCACGAACTCCTCCTCCGGCGCGTACGGCCTGGTCCAGGCCCTGCCGGCCTCGAAGATGGCCTCGGCCGGCTCGGACTGGAAGACCAACCCGGCCACCCAGATCAAGTGGGGCCTGAAGTACATGAACGAGCGCTACGGCAGCCCCGTCGGCGCCTGGAACTTCTGGTCCGCCAACCACTGGTACTAAGCCGCCGGCAGGCAGCAAAACCTACGCAACACGCTCGGCCGTGACTTCCCGGCCGGGCGTTTTCGCGTGCCTACGGGCCGACGGACGGCGGGCGGCGGCGCGTCGCCCTCCGGGCCTCGTGGGGCGCCTGGCCTTCCCAGCGGTGCACCGCACGCCGCAGCGCCCGGACGTCGCTGTAGCCGACCCGGCCCGCGATCGACTGCAGGGGCAGGTCCGTGGTGCGCAACAGCTCCATGGTGTGCTCGTGCCGGACGGACTCGACCTGCGTGCGCCAGGTGGTGCCCTCCTCGGCGAGCCGCCGCTGGAGCGTGCGGGGGCTCATCGCGAGACGGCGCGCCACGTTCTCCAGGCTGACGGTGTCCTCCTGGAAGGCAGCGGCCAGCACCGTCCGGAACCGGTCGTGCCAGCCGAGTACGGGCCGGGATCGAGCCAGCACCAGCGCCGCGTGGTCCGCCAGGAGCCGGTCCATCCCCGGCTGGGCCTTGGGCAGCGGCGCGTGCACGTCGTCCTGGCTGAACGCGATCGAGTTGTACGGGGCGTCGTACTGGATCCGGTCCGTCCCGAAGAGCGCGGCCAGTTGCCGGGACCGCCGGGGCGGGCGGTGGGTGATGGTGACGCGGGACGGCACGATGTGACGGCCGGTCGCGGCCCGGGCCCGGGTCAGGAAGAGCGAAAGGGCGAACAGGTCGACCGCCTGGATCACGTCCGGCCCCCACGTGCCCGTGGCGTGGCGGACGGTGAAGTGGCGTCCGTCCTCCTCCACGATCAGCTTCTCCGCTGCCGGATCGCCGAGGGAGGCGATGAGGTCCACGGCCTGCGTGAGCGACTCGTGCAATGTGGGCCCCGAGGTGACCAGATAGTCCCAGACGCCGAAGGTGCCGATCGGGGCGTCCTCCAGGACCAGCGGACCGATCAGCGTGTGCGGTTCCAGCAGGACCAGGTTCTCCCACACCTTGATGAGCGACGGGGTCGAGATCCTGGAGAGGTCATTGCCCAGCACTTCGGCGGTGAGGTCGGGCAGCCGTGCGAGTTTCCCGGTGGCGGGGCCGACCAGGGCGCCGACGAGGGAACGCGCGAGGTGGGCCGAAACCGTGCCGTCGATACCGGGGGAGAGCATAGGAAGGCCGAGGCTACCACCTGCGGCGAACGGGCTTTCGAGACCTCCGTCCCGGCCGCGATGCCCCGCCGCGACCACCTCGCCCCCGCCCACCGGACTCGTCGTCAGCTCCCGGCCGCCTTCACAGGCGCCACGGCCGGCCCGGGGTGCTGGTGCGAACTGGCCTCGTACAGCGGGCGCAGCGCCAGGTGCCCGCCGACGGTCGCGAGCGGTGCGCTGTCCGCGCGTGCGCGGTCCGTGCGATCAGCTCCCGGCCAGGAGGCCGCGGCTGCGCAGGACCCACCGCTCGATGGGGCTGAAGATGAGCAGGTCGATGGCGATGCCGACGACGAGGATCAGGATGATCGCGAGGAACACGCCGGGCAGGTCGATGTTGTTGCGGCCGTTCTCCAGGAGTTGGCCCAGGCCCAGGCCGAGGTCGGGGGAGCTGGCGATGATCTCGGCGGCCATCAGGGAGCGCCAGGAGAAGGCCCAGCCCTGCTTGAGGCCGGCCAGATAGCCGGGGAGCGCGGCGGGCATGACGATGTGGCGGGCGCCGGCGAGTCCGGTGGCGCCGAGGGTGCGGCCGGCGCGCAGGGAGAGGGGTGGGATCTGGTCGATGCCCGGAGACGAGGCCGTTGGCGATGGAGGGGACGGCGCCGAGGAGGATGACGGTGTACATCATGGCGTCGTTGAGGCCGAACCACAGGACGGCGGGGGGTACCCAGGCGACCGAGGGGAGGGATTGCAGGCCTTGGAGGATGGGGCCGATGGCGGCGCGGACGAACTTCACGCGGGCGACGAGCAGTCCGAGGGGGGTGCCGATGGCCAGGGCCAGCAGGAAGCCGAGCAGGCCGCGGGAGACGCTGGTCCAGATGACTTCGAGCAGCGTTCCCTTGAGCCACATGTCGGCCAGGCTGTCCCACACCGCGGACAGTGCGGGCAGCTTCGTCTGGTCGGTGACCTCGAGCGAGACGAGGACCTGCCAGACCACGAGCACCAGGCCGACGGCCAGGACCGGCGGCAGGACCTTCTTGAGGAGGATCTCGCGGACCGGGGTGCGGTGGGTCTGGACCGCGTCGAGCGCGTCCAGGCCGGCCTCCAGGCCCGCCAGGTCATCCGTTTTCGCCCGGTATTCAGTGCTGGCCATGGCGGCGGATCTCCTCACGCAGGTGTTCAGTGATCTCGAGGGACAGCTCGGCGACGTCCGCGTCCTCGATGCGGCGCGGCTGCGGGATGTCCACGGTCCATTCCTTCGCGACCCGGCCGGGCCTTGAGGAGAGCAGGACCACGCGCTGGGCGAGGCGCACGGCCTCGCGCACGTTGTGGGTGACGAAGAGGACCGACAGGTTCCGCGCGGCGGAGCCGCTGGTGTTCGCAGCCGCCCAGATGCGGGCGAGTTCGCCGTGCAGCACGTCGCGGGTGATCGCGTCGAGCGCGGCGAACGGCTCGTCCATCAGCAGCAGTTGGCTGTCCTGGGCCAGTGCCCGGGCCAGGGCCACGCGCTGGCGCATCCCGCCCGACAGCTCGTGCACGCGCTTGCCGTGGGCGCCGCCGAGGCGGACCAGCTCCAGCAGCCGCTCCGCCTCCGGCTTGCGGTCGGCCTTGGGCACCCCGCGCAGCCGCAGGGCGAGTTCGATGTTCTTGCCCGCGGTCAGCCACGGGAACAGGGCGTGCTCCTGGAACATGAGCGCCGCACGCCCTGGTGTCTGGATCGACCCCTGGGACGGCTTGTCCAGGCCCGCGACCAGGTTGAGCAGGGTCGACTTGCCGCACCCGGAGGCCCCCAGGATGGTGACGAACTCGCCGGGAGCGACATCGAGGCTGATGTCGTCCAGGACGAGCTGCGATCCGGCCGGGCCGGAGAAGGACTTCGAGACGTGCTCGATACGCGCGGCGTGTGTGATGGTTGCCGCGGTGCCCTCGGCAGCCTTGGCGAGCGTGGTGGCCATGGTCGTCACCTCCTGGGGAATTGCCGGACGTAGGGGCTTACTTGGCGCCGAGGCCGGCGTCGGAGACTTCCGGCTTGCCGGCGGCCTTCAGCACCTTGTTCAGGAGCCTCAGGTCGTAGATCCGCAGGTCGGGCTGTTCGATGAGCTTGCCTCACCGCCCACTCCGACTGCGTCTTAAGGTGGAGGCCAGCGGGTCGTCGTGATGGCGATGCTCGGCCAGGCCGGGTCGATGATCTTCGCTTCGAGCGGCTTGCCGTTCTCGGCTTCGAGCTTGGCGTTGGCGGAGGCCTTCGCCTTGTCGGGGTTGGCGTTGATCCACTCGTTGGTCTTGACCGTGCCCGCCAGGACCGCCTCGACGACGTCGGGGTGCTCCTTGAGGAACTTCTGCGACACGATGTGTTCGTGATCACGAACTTCTGCTCGGGCCACAGGGCGGTCTCGTCGAGGAGGACGGAGCCGCCTCGGAGACTAGTTTGGAGGCGGTGGGCTCGGGCACCCAGGCGCCGTCGATCGAGCCCTGCTTGAAGGCGTCGGGGGTGACCTTGTTGTCGGTGCGGACGACGGAGACGTCGCCCTTGCCGGACTCGGGGTCGACCGTCCAGCCCTTCTCCGAGATCCAGTTGAGGAACGCGACGTCCTGCGTGTTCCCCTTCTGCGGGGTGGCGATCCTCTTGCCCTTGACGTCGTCCAGGCTCTTGATCTTGTCCGGGTTCACGACCAGCTTCACGCCGCCGGAGGCCGAGCCGGAGACGATCCGCAGGTTGGAGCCCTTGGACTTCACGTAGCCGTTGATCGCGGGGGAGGGGCCGATGAAGCCGATGTCGAGCGAGCCGCCGTTGAGGGCCTCGATTTCCGACGGACCGGCGTTGAAGGCCTGGGTCTTGATCGCCGTGCTGCCCAGTTCCTGCTGGATCAGGCCTTCCTGGAGGCCGACCAGGGCCGTGGCGTGCGTCAGGTTGGGGAAGTACCCGATCCGGACCTCGGAAGCGGAGAGCTTCTTGTCGCCCGTGGCCGCGACCTTGGCCTTGTCGTCTTCCTTCTTCGCCTCGGAGCCGTAGCCGCAGGCGGTGAGCAGCAGGGGAAGGGCGGCGACGACGGCGATGGCGCGCAGGGCGGTGAGCGGTCTTGCGGCAGACACGGGGTGTCCTTTCACGGGATGTGTTCAAAGACGTGCGGAGATGAGCGGGCAGGCCGTCGGTGCGCGCGGCGCCCGCTCCCGGCCGTCGACGGCGGGATCGGATCGGCAGTGGAGGGGCGTCAGGGGTCTGACCTGGCCGGCCTGGGCGTGGACGTCGAGCCCGCATCCGCGCTGGGGGCAGGCACGCGAGGCGGTCGGCCGAAGGGCCGCCCGGTCGGCGGCGAGCGGGGCGGTACGCGCGGGGCTCAGCGTGCGGAGCCCGGCCCGGCGGATGTGTCAGGCGGGCTGACAGATGGCGCTGGACGTACGGACCAGGTCGATGTGCCGACGGGAGGTCAGGGAAGGCGTCCGGCCTGTGTGGTGCAGTGTGCGCACGGTCCCGCCCCTCCCCGGATTCCTAGTTTTCCTACCTGGTTGGTAGGCATATTGGCAGAGGCCGAGACTCGCCCCAAGGGGCTTTCCATATAATGGACGCAACCATCTCGGGAAGTGAGAAAGCGCAGGTGGGGCAGGGGTCAGGGATTGGTCCAGGCACCGGGGGATTCGGCCAGCGCGGAGACGTCGTCGGGCAGGGCGGACGCTGCGACGTCGGCGAGCGTCACACCGTCGAGGATCTCGCGCACGTTGGCCCGCAGTGCGATCCACAGGGGGAGCAGCGATTCGGCGGGGCCGGTGTAGGACAGGTCCGGCGGCCGGACCCCGCGCACCGAGACGAGCGGCCCGTCCACGACGCGGATGACGTCCGCGATGCTGATGGAGCGGGCCGGCTTGGCCAGCCGGTAGCCGCCGTTGCCCCCGCGCTGGCTGAGGACGAGACCGCCCCGGCGCATGTCGTTCAGGATGCCCTCGAGGAACTTGTGCGGAATGTCCTGCGCGTCGGCGATGGCTTCGGCCTTCAGCGGCCCGTCGTCCTGTGCCGCGGCAAGCTGCAGCGCGGCACGTACCGCATAGTCCGCCCTGGCTGAGATCCGCATACGGCCATTATCCCGTACGGCTTTGGCGGGTGTCCGTCGCGGGTGTCCCGTGGACCGCCGGACAGGTGATCCTGCCCGGCGGCCCACGGGCCCCGCGGCGAAGCGGACCGCATCCCGCGCGGTGCCTCGCGTCCTCGCCTCAGTGGAAGGCCGCCGCCACCGCGCGGTGGGAGCCGTTGAGGTAGTGCTCACCGATGGAGCGCAGGCGGTGCGCGGCGGGCCGGTGGGCCGTCAGGACGCGGGCGTTGCGCCAGAACCGGTCCAGGCCGGGGGCGTCGGCGAGTTCCAGCACCCGGGCGGTGATGTGCAGGGCGGCCTTCGAGGTCACGGTCTCGGCCGTGGCGACCAGGGCGGCGACGCCCGCGGGCTCCTCGGGATCGAGGTGCGCACCCGTGTCGAGGGCCTGCGCCATGACCTCCGTCGCCCGGTCGACCACGGCGGTGGCCGTCTGCACGGCAGAGGCGAGCTCCCCGTACGTCAGCAGCAGGTCCGGGTCCTGGCCGGGTGCCCGGTGTGCCCGGCCGCCCCTGCTGAGGTCGCGCGCTTCGGTGAGGGCGCTCTCGGAGATGCCGAGGCCGACGTGGCACAGGGCGAGCCGGAGGGCCGGCTCGGCGAGCGCGGTGAAGGGCGCGGTCGCCTCCTCGTCGTGCGGCCGGCGGCCCAGCACCTGCTCGGGCGCGACCGCGACCCGGTCGAAGACGACCTCGCCCGCTCCGGCGACCCGCTGCCCGAGGCGGTCGAGGGCCGGCTCGATGCCCACGCCCCGCGCGCCGGGCGGGATCCGTACGACCAGGACGTCACCGGTCGCGGCGCAGACGGCGTCGACCGCGATCTGGTCGGCCACGGCCGCCGCCGTGTCCACGGACCGGCATCCGTCCAGTGCGTAGCCGGTGCCGCGGCGCCGCAGGACGAGGTCCGAGGCCTCGGTGTCGTCGTGGAGTGCGGGAGCGCGGACCGCGCCGGTCCACAGCCAGTGCTCCCGCACCGACTCCTCTTCGAGGGCGGTCGCGTGGTGGTGCGCCGCGTAGAAGCGTCCGCTCCACGCGTGGACGTAGTGGCGGGCGAGCACGTCGCCGACGGAGCTGTCGGCGGCGGCGATCTCCCGTATGACGGCGCATCCGGTACGCCAGTCCGCCCCGCGGTCCGCCCCGGGCGGGGTGAGGGCCGCCAGCAGGCCGGCCTCGCGCAGCCGGGCCGCCTCGTCGGTGGGCGGCTTGCCGGCCTGGTCGCGGGCGATGGCGTCCGCGGCGAGGTCCTCCGCCACATCGCGAGCCGTGCGCAGGAGGGTCCGGCGCCGCACGTCGGCGGAGCGCGGGGCCGCCGTGGTCGGTGTCGTCGGCACGGGCGTCACCGACAGGTCCGGGTGCCGCTGCGGGGCGCGTGGGCTGGGGGGACAGTGCTGCCAGGTGGGTTGGCGGTGGTCATGTCGGCTACTCCGGAGCGTTGTTGGGTGGCGCCGGCCGGGAGCGGGCTCGCGGGGCGCGGTTCGCGGCAGCGGCCCTCGCGGCGCCTCGCCGGGAGAGGGGAGATCGGTCGTGTCCGCGGATACGACCACGCGCCGGAGCCGGGGCCGGCGCCTGCCGACGGCATCAGTCCTTCGGCGGGCCGCAGTTCACGGAATCCCCACCTTTCCCATCGGATTGATAGGGATACTCGCCCGAGGCGGCCTTCCCGGCAAGTGCGTGACCGCATGATGGACAGGGCGGTCTTGAAATGGAAGACGATGCCGTCGGGGGTGGGAGAGTGGGCGGTGTCGGCTCGTGCGGGCCGGGTCGCTGCCGGGGGCGCCGGTCAAGGGGTGTGTGCGCCGGGGGAGTTCTCCCGATGCGGCAGCCGCCGCTGAGCCCCGGGCTTCGGCGGGCCCCGCCGGCGTCGGGCGGCCGGGCCGCCGCTCTCGGCCATTCCCTATGCAATCAGTAGGGAAGTATTGACGCATGACCTCGGGCACCTCACGATGTGACCATGTCCCCGTCGCAGCCGTTGCTCGTACGCCGCAGGCACGTTGACTTCCGTCGCGTCGCCAGCGCCGTCTGCCGCCCTCTCTAGGGCTTTTCCGACAGGGCATTTCTTTCGACGCGCGCCGCCGTTCCGGCCGCCGCTCCTCGGCGCAGGTCGCGCCTCCTCGTGACCCCGGGCCCTCTGCGCCGTGCGGGTCCGCCCGGCGTGCGATGCGCCGACCCTCCCGGTCGGAGCCGTCACGGAGACCCTTGCCCAGTCATGGCCGAAACCCGGCGTCCGTACCTCACTCCGAGCAGCCGAAGGGGCTCATCGTGACCACCGCACTCCCCCCCCCCGCCACCCGCCGTTCCCCGGCCCCCCGCCTCCAGCTCGTCGGCGACCGCCCGCCCGCCGTCCCCGCCCAAGGGACCGGCGGCCGCGTCGGCTACCTCGTGTTCCTACCGGCGAACGTCGACCCGGTCGCCCTGATGGAGGCGCACGGCGTACGCCCGGAGATCCATCCCGTCGCGCCCGGCATCCTTCCGGCACCCGAGCCGGAACCGGCTCCCCACCCCGCAGCCGACCGGCCCGACGACGCCATACGCGTCGACCGCGCACGACGGATGGCCGAGGTGGACGGGCGCGAACTGGAGCTCACCTACCTGGAGTTCGACCTCCTGGCCCACCTCGTGGCGCACCCGTACACGGTTCACACGCGCGATGCCCTCATCACCCGGATCTGGGGTTACGGCCACATCGGCGACGGCCGCACGGTCGACGTGCACGTGGCCCGGCTGCGCCGCAAGCTCGGCCCCGCCCACCGGAGCCGCATCTCCACCGTGCGCCGGGTGGGCTACAAGTACGTGCCCGACCACCGGTAGCCGCCGGAGCCGGCCCGCTCCGCCCTCACGCCCCCCGCCGGTTGAACGGCAGCCTGCCGAGGGCGACCGCCATGCCGCAGGTGTTGGTGAGGGCGGAGAACACCAGGCCGGCCGCGATCCCGGCGGACAGCAGCTGGAACGCCGGATGGACGAACAGGCCGAGGGCCAGCCCCAGCAGGACGATGCCGCCCGCCGTGAAGCGGACCTGGCGCTCCATGGCCCAGACGGCCCGCGGCCGGCCGGCCGGGTAGTGCAGCCCGTGTCCCTCGGCGGCCCAGGCCGTGGTGCCGCCGGTCAGACTCGCGGCGGGAATGCCGTGGGAGGCCAGGGTGCCGGCGGCGTGACACGAGCGCGTGCCCGACGCGCACACCAGCAGGAGCGGCTTGCGCCCGGCGGCTCGTCGCAGCTCGGCCAGCGCCCGCCCGATGCGGTCGAGCGGCACGTTGACGGCGTCCGGCAGGTGGCCGGACGCGAACTCGGCGGGCGTACGGACATCGACGACGGTCAGCTCGCGGAGGCGGGACCGCGCCTCGCCGACGCTCAGTGGGGCGACGGAGTCGCTCATGCGGATCAGATCCTTCGCAGTGTTCGCAGTGTTCGCAGTGTTCGCGGTGTCCGGGAAGGCGGCCTCGGCGGTAAGGGCGAAGTCGCGGAGTGCCGCCGTCGGACTAGGCGTTCGCGATGACCAGCAGGGTGCGGGCGGCGGCCGGGCCGCTCAGGCGACATCGGTGCCGGACCTCGCCCCGGTGGTGTGCGCTCTGCCCGGCGCGCAGGGTCAGCGGTTCCTCGCCCTCGACCTCGAGCACGATCTCGCCCTCCAGTACGTAGAGGAAGTCCTCGCCCGGGTGCTCGAACCAGCCGC
This sequence comes from Streptomyces subrutilus, assembly GCF_001746425.1. Classification (GTDB taxonomy): domain Bacteria; phylum Actinomycetota; class Actinomycetes; order Streptomycetales; family Streptomycetaceae; genus Streptomyces; species Streptomyces subrutilus_A. Next base: position 6,873,670 of record NZ_MEHK01000001.1, read on the forward strand.
GCTCACCCTGGCCGGGCTCGAAGTGGTGCTCGTAGGCCTCCATCAGTGCGCTGCGCCCGCCGGGGATGAGCACCTGGGCGGTCTGCCCGGTGGCCTCGTTCACCCGGATCACCTGCGGGTCGCTCTCGTGGCTGACCGCACCCGGCCGCGCGGGCGGTCGCAGGAAGGTGCCCGGGGTGACGTCCAGTGACTCCGCGATCCGGTAGATCGAGCTGAGGCTGGGGGTGGCGAGGCCGCGTTCGAGCTGGCTGAGGAAGGGCTGGGAGAGGCCGGAGCGGGTGGCGAGGACGGCCATGGAGACGCCGCGCTGTTTGCGGCAGCTCCGGATCACCCGTCCGACCTCGATCGCCTCCGGCGTGGGTTCGGGTCGAGTCACGCAGGCGAACGTACCGCATCACCGATCTAGGGCCGGGGGCGCCGGCGAGGTTTCGCACTGCCGCAACACTCCCGTCATAAGCGTGGTCAATTATTGACCTCACTTATCGACAGGCGAGGAATCCCCGAGGAGCCGCTCCGTGTACGCCACCCCCTCACCGCTCGGCCGGGCCCTCGGCTGGCTCGGCCCGGCCCTCGGCGCGGCAGGTGCCGTGCTCGCGCTCTGGTACCTGGTCGCCCGGTCCGGTGCCGTGGCACCCGGGCTGCTGCCCACGCCCGGCGAGACCGCGGCCGCGCTCGCGGACAGCGCCCGCAGCGGCATCCTGGCCGCCGACCTCGGCGCCAGCCTGGCCCGCGCCGGACAGGGCTTCGCGCTGGGTGCCGCCGTCGGCAGCGCGCTGGGCTTCGCCACCGGCTACCTGCCGAGACTGTCCGCCGCCGTCACCCCGGTCGTCTCCTTCCTGCGCCCCATACCGGCCATCGCGCTGGTGCCGCTCGCCACCGCCTGGTTCGGCATCGGGGAAACCGGCAAGCGCCTGCTCATCGCGTACGCGGTGCTGCTCGCCGTCTGGCTGTACGTCCACGACGGGGTCTCCCGGGTGCCGGTGTCCCACCTGCGGGCGGCCCGGTCGCTGGGGGCTCCGCTGCACCGGCGGTTCACCGAGGTGCTGCTGCCCGCCGCCGCGCCCGCGCTGCTCGCCGCCCTGCGGTACGGGGCCTCGGTCGCGCTGCTCGCCCTGGTGGCGGCGGAACTCGGCGGCGCCGACAGCGGGTTGGCCTACCGGCTCCAGATCGACGGCCAGTTCCTGCGCGTGGACCGGATGTTCGCCGGGCTGCTCGTGCTCGGCCTGCTCGGCGTGGTCGTCGACCTCGTACTCGCCGCGGTCGGCCGCCGGTTCGTGCACTGGAGCGCCTCATGAGCCTGGGCGTACGACTGGAGGGGCTGTCGGTCCGCTACGGCGCCGCCCCGGTACTGGAACACACCGATCTGGAGCTCCCGGCGGGCTCGTTCACGGCGCTGCTGGGGCCCAGCGGGTGCGGCAAGTCCACGATCCTCAACCTGATGGCCGGGTTCGTCCGGCCCACCGAAGGGCGCGTGACGGCAGGTTCCGCTCCGGTGCGCGGGCCCGGCCCGGAGCGGGGCGTGGTCTTCCAGCACTACGCGCTCTTCCCGTGGCGAACCGCCCGCGGGAACGTCGAGTTCGCCCTCAAGCGGCTCGGCCTGCCCCGTGCCGAACGCCGTCGGCGCGCCCTCGCGGCCCTGGCCGAGGTGGGGCTCGCGGACGGCGCCGAGAAGTACCCGGCGCAGTTGTCCGGCGGCATGCAGCAACGCGTGGCGCTGGCCCGCGCGCTGGCCGCCGAGCCCGAAGTGCTGCTCATGGACGAGCCGTTCGGGGCGCTGGACGCACTGACCCGGACCCGGATGCAGACCCTGCTGCGGGAGCTGTGGCAGCGCCGCGGCACCACCGTCCTGTTCGTCACGCACGACATCGACGAGGCGCTGGCCCTCGCCCAGCGGGTCGTCGTACTCGGCGGCGCGCCCGGCCGGGTCCTCGCCGACCACGGCGTACCCGGCGGACCACCCGATCCGGAACTGCGCTCCCTGATCGCCCGTCACCTCGGTTCCGACTGAGACCACTCGCCCCGCCCCCCGCTCCACATCCTGTTCCCACACCGTCCCGGAAGGACTCCCGCCCATGCTCAGACCCCGCGCCGTGGCCGCCCTGTTGACGGCGGCCCTGCTCTGCGCGCTCACCTCGGCCTGCGCCGGCGCCTCCGGCCCCGCGGCCGGCCGCGCCGGCGCCCCCGTCTCCCTCGCCGCGAGCGACCACCTCGGCGGGGCGCCCGTGTACGTGGCCCAGGAGCGCGGGCTGTGGTCCGCCGAGGGCGTCGAGGCCACCGTGACCACCCGGCCCAGCGGGCGGGACGCGCTGAACGCCGTGCTCGGCGGTCAGGCACAGCTCGGCGTCGTGGGCGACCTGCCCGCGGTCACGGCCGTGCTCGGCGGACGCGAGCTGCGGATCGTCGCGGACCTGTCCCGGTTCTCCGACTGGCGCCTGCTGACCCGCACCGACCGGCATATCACCGGCTTCGCCGCCCTCAAGGGCCGCAAGGTCGGAGTCCCGCAGGGGACGAACGTCGAGTACGCCCTGTCGCGGATGCTCGCCTCCGCCCAGCTGACGTCCGCGGACGTGACGGTGGTGAACCTCGCCCCGAACCAAATCACTTCGGCGCTGGCCCGGGGCGACATCGACGCCGGGGTCACCTTCCCCAGCTTCTACGACGCCGCCCGCACCACCCTCGGCGACCGCTACGCCGAACTCCCCTTCACCGGCTACACGGCCCGGACCCTGCTCGTCGCCGGCCCGAAGGCGACCGACGAGACCGCCACGGCCGTGCTCCGGGCGCTGCTCAAGGCCCAGCGCGAGATCGCCACCGACCCGGCCGCCGCCCGCAAAACCGTACTCGCGCAGTCCAAGGGCGCGCTCCAGACCGGATACGTGGACGCCTTCCAGCCCCGCTACGACTACGGCGCGACCCTCTCGCCCGAGCTGCCGGCGCAGTTGGAGCAGGAGGCCGGCTGGGCGAAGGCCGCCCAGAGCCTGCCGGGCTCCGCCGACCGCGCCGCGCTGCTGCGCCACCTCCACCCCGCGCCCCTGGCGGCCGTCGACCCGGCCGCCGTCACCCTCCGCTGAGCCTCACCCGACACAGGAGATCCCCATGACCGTCGACCAGAACACCCTGCGCCGCCGCGGCGTCGGCCTCATCGCCCATGACCCCGCCCGCGGCTACGGCGGCTACACCCTCTACACGCCGATCACCAGCGCCGGCGAGATCCACCTCGTCGACATCGAGGGCCGGCCCGTCCACACGTGGCACTCCCCGCACCCGCCGGGCCGCCAGGCCCAACTCCTGCCGAACGGGAACCTCTTCTACGCCGCCAAGGACACCGCCAGTCCGACCCTCTTCCCCATCTGGGACGTCTACCACGGCGGCATCTTCCAGGAACTGGCCCCCGACTCAACGGTGATCCGCGAGGCCAGGCACCCCTTCCACCACCACGACGCCTCGCTGCTGCGCAACGGGAACCTCATCGTCACCGTCGTCGAACCCCTCGACCCGGCCGACGCCGCCCGGATCCGGGGCGGCATCCCCGGCTCCGAAGCGCCGGGCGGGGTGATCTACGGGGACGTGGTGTACGAACTGACCTGGGAGGGCGAGGAGGTGTGGCGCTGGGCCGCCATCGACCACCTCGACCCCGAGGAGTTCCCGCTCAACCCGCACTTCGCCCGTGAGCACTGGCCCATGGCCAACACCGTCAACGAACGCGCCGACGGCTCCCTCGTCGTGGGCTTCCGCAGCGCCTCCTCCACCGTGGCCGTCGACCGCGCCGACGGGTCCGTGCTCTGGCACATCGGCCCCGACGTACTGGCGCAGCAGCACCACCCGCACGAGCTCGCGGACGGCAACATCCTCGTCTTCGACAACGGCACCTACCGCGAGACCACGTCCGTGCCGTACTCGCGGGTGCTGGAGCTCGACCCGCACACGGGGAAGCAGGTGTGGTCGTACGAGGACAACCCGCCGCAGAACTTCTACAGCCCGTACATGTCCAGCGCGCAGCGGCTCCCCAACGGCAACACCTTCATCGCCGAGGGCTCCTTCGGGCGGCTCTTCGAGGTGACCCCCGGCGGAGACGTGGTCTGGGAGTTCGTGGTCCCGCAGTTCCGGTCCTTCGGCGAGGGAGTGGGCCTGGAGTCATCGGCCGGCGCCCAGAACTCCGTCTTCCGCGCCCACCGGTACTCCGCGGACCAGCTCCCCTGGCTCTGAACAAGGCGATCCGGCACCCGGGCCGGCCGAGCGGGAGGACCCGCTCGGCCGGCCCGGGCGTTCCCGGCCGCGGAGGACGCCGGGCTCAGCAGCCCCTACCAGGCCGAGCACTACGGCTGGTGGCACGCATGCTCCGTACGGAGCTCGCCCGGATGCCCGCCGTCCACGACGCGGAGTTCACCGTCCACGCACTGCCGGCCGCGCTCCGCGCCGACCTCGTCGCCCACCTGGTCGACGAGAAGCCGATGTTTAGCCCGATCGCCTGCGGGCCTCGCTCGCGGCGTACGTCGACAACGTCCTCGGCGCCGGGTGAGCCGGCCGGCCGCGAGGCGGTCGGGGACGGCCCGCGGCCGGGCGTAGCCCACGGAGGTCCCCGCTGCGTGGGGGAGTGGGATGCGGGCATGTGCGTGTGGTCGTGTCCGCCCCCTTGCCGGCAGGAGGTATCACCGTGCACATCTCAAGCGTCCTCAGTGCCGTGCTCATCGGCGTGGTCATCGGGCTTCTGGGCCGACTGGCCGTGCCCGGCAAACAGCACATCGGTGTGCTGTGGACCCTCACCGTGGGAATCGCGGCCGCCTTGGCCGGGACCGCCCTCGCGGGCGTCTGGGGCGTGGCGGACACGCGCGGCGTCGACTGGGCCGAGTGGCTGACGCAGATCGCCCTCGCCGCCGCGGGGGTGTGGGCCCTGTCCCGCGCCAAGGGGTTCCGTTGAACGTGGGAAATCCGTCTGCGCCGCATCCCCTTCGGTGTGAGGTCGGGGCAGATGGTCATACGCGGCAGGAGGAAGTCGTGGCCAACACGAAAGCCCCCGAGCCCGGCAGCGGTGATCCTCGCGGCCAAGGAGCAGCTCTCCCAGCTGCTCGGCCTGCCGACGGAGGCGGTCAGTTCGTGCGAGCGCGCCGAGGACGGCACCTGGAAACTCTCGGTCGAAATCGTCGAACTGCCGCGCGTCCCGGACACGATGACGCTGCTCGCCTCGTACGACGTCGAAGTAGACGCCGAAGGCGAGCTCATCGGCTACCGGCGCATCCGCCGCTACGAAAGGGGCCGTGCGGACCGCCGCTGAAATGCGGCGGCTCCCGGCCCGTCCCGAGAGCGCCTCGGCCTGACCCTGATGCTCCTGGAAGACCGCATGGACCTCCTGCGCACCCGCTTCGGGCTCGAGCCCGAAGACCTCGACATCGACCTCGGCCCCCTCGGTAAACTCCTGTGAGCCCGATGGGTTTACCGCACGGGCTTTCGGTCACACGCGAGTCATGACTGAATCCGAGAAGGCCACCAACAGCCATTCCATGTCCGGCGGCTCCTCGAACGGGACCAAGCCCCGCCCCCAGGCCGCCACCGGGGCCCGCGACGGAGCCAGGGCGGCCTCCGACGCGGCGAGCGGTGCCGGACGCGCCCTCGCGGCGCTGCCCGCCCCGCTGGCGGAGAAGACCGCCGCCGCCGCGCAGGCCGTCCGCGGCACGGTCGGCCGAGCCGGCTGGATCTGGACCGCGGTACGGGCCCGCAAGGCCATCGCGGCCGGAGCCGCCACCGCCGGCGCGGTCGTCGTGACCACCGCCTACAGCGCGGGCCGCCGCGCGGGCCTGCGGCAGCGCGGACCGCTCTCGAGGCTCACCGGCGGACGTATCTGATCCCGCTGCCCCTCGGTTCCCTCGATCGGTCCAGTGTGGCAGGGGCGATGGGGGGCACACGAGCGCAGCCGTGCAGCCCAGCCAGGAGGCCCCTTGATGTCCAGCGTGTCCGCTCTGATCGTCGTGCGCCTCGATGCGACGACGGGTCAAGTGCCTCTTCTCGCCCGCTTCTCCTACGACAGCGGTGCTCCCTATGAGGTACAGGCCGCGTTCTTCGACGGCCCCAGCGTCCTGGCACGCTGGCACTTCGACCGGCAGATGCTGGCCGAGGGGCTCCACCGTCCGGTGGGGGAGGGCGACGTGGCCTTCCGCCCCCGCCAGGGATCCGGCGCCGGCGAGCTCCGGGTCGACCTGCGCGGCGGATGCAGCGGGCCGCACGGGCAGGCCGTCCTCTTCGTGGAGGCCCGCGCGCTCGCGGCCTTCCTGGAGCAGACGTACACGGTCGTCCGCGCCGGCGACGAGTTCCTCGACCTGGACAAGCTCCTCGAGGAGTTCCTGGCCCGATGACTCCCGACGGATCCCGCCCCGCGGCCGCTGAGCCATCCGAAGGCTCGTGGCCGCGGGAGGGTTTCGTACGGCCCGATCGCGGCAAGGCGCCACCCATGGTGCAAATCGGGTACACGATGATGACCGAGCAGGCAGGCCCGCGAGAGCTGGTGTCCCACGTGGTGGGAGCGGAGCGGGCGGGGTTCGACTTCTCCGTTATCTCGGACCACTCCTTCCCCTGGCTGGAGTCGCAGGGGCACGCCGCGTACGCCTGGAGCGTCCTGGGCGCGGCGGCGCAGGCGACCTCCCGGATCCCGCTGATGACATACGTGACCTGCCCGACCTTCCGCTACCACCCCGCGGTCGTCGCCCAGAAGGCCGCGACCCTGCAGATCCTGTCCGAGGGCCGCTTCCGGCTGGGCCTCGGCTCCGGCGAGAACCTCAACGAGCACATCGTCGGCGCGGGCTGGCCCGCGGCCCACGTACGCCTGGAGATGCTGGAGGAGGCCGTCGACATCATCCGGCGGATGTTCACCGGCGAGTACGTGAGCCACCACGGCACGCACTTCGACGTCGAGAACGCCAGGCTCTGGGACGTCCCCGACGATCTGCCCCCGATCGGGATCGCCGTCTCGGGCCCCGTTTCGTGCGAGGTCGCGGGCCGCCACGGCGACCTCGTGATCGCCACGGAGCCGAAGGCGGAGCTCCTGCGGCGGTTCGACGAGCACGGAGGCGCGGGCAAGCCCCGGGTCGGCCAGCTCCCCGTCTGCTACGACCCCGACCGCGACGCTGCCGTGTCCCGCGCCCACGACCAGTTCCGCTGGGCCCTGGGCGGCTGGCGCGTGAACGCCGAACTCCCCGGCCCGACCGGCTTCGAGCAAGCCGCGCAGCACACCCGGCCCGAAGACGTGGCCGAGGCCATCGCGTGCGGCGACGACGTCGAAGCGTTCGTGGAGGCGGTGCGGCCCTACGCGGAGGCGGGCTTCACCGAGGTCGCCCTCGTCCAGATCGGCGGCGACCACCAGGAACCGTTCCTGGAGTGGGCCGAGGCCAAGCTGCTGCCCGCCCTGCGGAAACTGTGAGGACGACGCCGCCATGAACCGCGCTGCTCTCTTCGATGTCGACGGCACCCTCGCGGACACCAACCACCTCCACGTCACCGCCTGGTGGGAGGCCCTGCGGCAGGCCGGGCACCGCGTGCCCATGCACGCCATCCACCGGTCGATCGGCCTGCCCGGCGAGGACCTCCTCGACCACCTGCTCGGCGAGGACCGGGACCACTCCGACGACGACCGGATGAGCGCCTCCCACGACACGCTGTACGCGACGTACTTCGACCGGCTCCCCGCCTTCGACTCGGCCGCGCGGCTGCTGCGCACCCTCTCGAAGGCCGGGTGGAAGGTCCTGCTCGTCACCTCGGCCAAGGACAGGGAGCTCAAGGCCCTGCGCAAGGCCATCGACGCGGACGACGCCATCACGGACACCGCGACCTCCGATGACGTCGAGCAGGGCAAACCCGCCCCGGACCCCGTCCGGCACGCCCTCGAACTGGCGCAGGTACCACCCGGACGCGCGGTGTTCGTCGGCGACTCCGTCTGGGACATGAAGGCGGCCGAGCGGGCCGGCGTGACCGTCGTCGGCCTGCTGTGCGGCGGGATCCCCCGGGGCGACCTGGAGGAGGCCGGAGCGGTCGCCGTCTACCGCGACCCGGCCGATCTCCTGGCCGGACTCGGCGCGAGCCCGTTCTCCCGGGTACCCGCCTGACCCCGCGCGAAGGGCGGGCTCCACGCCAGGAGTCCGGGGCCCTCCCCCTTCCGGATCATCGTTTTCCCCGGCTGCCTCCGGGCAGGCGCGGGCCATGAACCAGTCGAAGGCACCGGTACTCGAAGCGCTGGCCGCCTACCAAGAGAGCGGCCAGACCCCCTTCACACCCCCCGGGCACGAGCAGGGCCGCGGCGTCGACCCCCGGGTGCGGGCCGTCCTGGGCGACGCGGTGTTCCGTTCCGACGTACTGGCCACCAGCGGCCTGGACGACCGGACGGCTTCCCAGGCGGTCGTGGAGGCGGCGCAGGCGCTGATGGCCGAGGCCGTCGGCGCCGACCACGCGTTCTTCTCCACCTGCGGCAGCTCCCTGTCGGTGAAGTCGGCCGTGCTGTCCGTCGCCGGCCCCCACGAGCGCGCGTGCACGGCCGGGACGACTTCTGCGGACCGGGCCGGGCAGCGGACATGGAGCCCCTGCAGATCATCCTCGACATCAGCGCGTGGGAGGTGACCGGCTACCGGCCGCGGACTGGCTGCGCCGGCACCACCGGGTCAACCTCCACGTCGCCGACCACCGCCGCCTCAGCGCCCAGCTCACCCACGCCGACGACGACGGCACCGCCGATGCCCTGCTGACGGCCCTGACCGACCTCGCCGCCCACGCCGCGGAGCTTCGGACCGGTCGGCCCGTGCAGGTGCCCCAGCCACCCCGGATGCGGCTGGAGCAGGCGGCCCTGCCCCGTGACGCCTATTTCGGCCCGACGGAACAGGTTCCCTGGGACAAGGCCCACGGGCGGATCGCCGCCGAGATGCTGACCCCGTACCCGGCGGGCATCCCGGCGGCCCTGCCCGGGGAACGCCTCACCCAGGACGTGCTCCACTACCTGCGCTCCGGGGTCGAGGCGGGCATGTTCGTACCGGACGCGGTCGACACGCAGGTCACGAGCGTACGGGTGACGCGCGAGGAGTAGACCCCGCCGCAGGCGGCGCCCCCGCGCCCCTGCGGCTCTCGCGGTGGTTCCGCGGTTCGCCCGAGGTCGTGAACGCCAAGAACCCCGGCACCGCACCGTGATTCATGTTCGCGGGACCGATGAGTTCTCGCTCCTCCCGGGGTCTATCCACCAACGACGCCGAAGCGCCGCCGGGTTGGTTCTCCGAAGCGGCGCACGAGGAGGGACCATGCCCCGCACGCTCACCGCCCCGATCGCCCGTCGCGCCGGTTCCACCCCTGCAGGACCCGCGCAAGCTCCCCGGGCGACGAGGCTCCTGCTGAGGGGCGGTGTGCTGGCGGGCCCGCTGTTCCTCGTCGCGGGCACCGCCCAGGGCCTCACGCGTGACGGCTTCGCGTTCACCCGCAACGCGATCAGTCAGCTGGCCCTCGGCGAGGCGGGCTGGATCCAGACGGCGAACTTCCTGCTCACGGCCGCCCTGCTCGCCGCCGGCGCGATCGGGCTGCGCCGGGCGCTCCGCCGAGGAGCCGGCGGAACGTGGGGGCCGGTCCTGGTCGGCGTGCTCGCCGCTTCGTTCCTGGCAGCCGCCCTCTTCGCGGCCGACGCCGGAGCCGGATTCCCGGCCGGCGCCCCGGACGCCACCTCGCTCAGCGCGGACGGCGCCGCGCACATGATCAGCGGTATGGCCGGCTACCTCGCCCTGTGTGCCGCGTTCCTCGTCCTGGCCGGCCCGCTCGCAGCCCGCGGACACCGCGGCTGGGCCGTGGCCTCGCGTCTGGTTCCGCTGGGTGTCCTGGCCGGGTTCGCGGGCTCCTCCGCCACCGTCCTGGCCTTCACCCTCGGCGCGGGGCTGGGCCTCGTCTGGCTTGCCGCGGTGACGGCCCGCCTGCTCACCGATGTGTCGCACCCCTAGCCAACCGCCCTTCTTTCGAGCAGCATGCGGCCCTACGAAGAAGATCATTCCACCCATGAGACGGAGTACCTCATGCCCGACACCGTGAACGGCCCAGCCAGCTACTTTCCCTCGATCGAGAAGAAGTACGGCCGCCCCATCGCGGAGTGGAAGGACCTCATCCGGTCCTCGCCGCTGACCAAGCACATGGAGCTCGTCGCCTGGCTCAAGTCCGAACACGGCCTGGGGCACGGCCACGCCAACGCCCTCGTCGCGCACACGCGCGCCGAGGACGAGGGCAGGGAGGGCTGACCCACGGCCTAGCCGCGTGCGTCCACCACCGCGAGGAGCTTGCCGCTGGTGGGGCTGCGGTCCAGCGAGGCCCCGTCGACCGCCTCGACCGCCAGGTCCAGCAGCTGCTCCGCCACCGCCGAGCGGAGCTCCGGGTAGCCGGACAGGAAGGCCTCCCGCAGCCGCTCCGCGTCCGTCGCCCCGGCCCGCTCCACCCGTACGGTCAGCCGCTCGCGCGCGTCCGTACGGTCGAGCCGGATCTGCAGCTCCCCGCGGTGGCCGCCCTGTTCCCCGGCCAGGGCCAGGAAGCGGCGGTGGCTGAGGAAGTACGTCGCCACCCGCATCACGTCACCGGTGCGCCCCCGCAGCTCGAAGCGGGGCGCCGTCCGGCCGCAGGGGCAGCGGCCCGGAACCTCTCGGCCGAGGTCGCCTATCACGTACCGGCCCAGGTGCTGGCCGCGCCGGGCGTGCGTGGTGAAGACCAGCCGGCCCGTCTCGCCCGGCGCCACCGGCCGGTCCTCGACCGGATCCAGGATCTCCATTGTGTGGAGGTCGGAGTGCAGGTGGTGGACACCGCCGGAGCTCTCGGTGCACTGGTAGCCGAGCGGGCCGAGGTCGGTGCTGCCGTAGGTGATCGAGCGGACCGTCTCGATCCCGAACTGCTCCTTCAAGGTGCGCTGTTGCTCCTCGGTGAAGTGCTCGCCGCCGTAGAAGACCTTGCGCAGGCCTCCGTACGCGCGCAGCGCCTCCTCCTCCGCGTGCAGCAGCTGCCACAGGTAGGACGGCATGCCGAAGAGCGTGTCCGCCCCGTGGTCGATCAGGGCCTGCGCCGTGGCGCGGTGGTCGGGCCCCGCGGACAGCGGCAGCTGCACCCCGCCCAGCCGTTCCAGCACCGAGAAGAAGCTGATGAAACTGCCGTACATGCCGCCGCAGTAGAAGAGGTTGGCGGTGCGGTCGCCGACCGGGTCGTAGCCGGCGGCGAGCAGGCCGCGGGCGGCGGCGTGCATCTGGGTGTCGTAGTCGTCGTAGCTGAAGAGCGACAGCGCGGGCGCACCGGTGCTGCCTCCGCTGCGGAAGTACAGCTCGGCATCGGCCCGCGCCACCCGCGCGCCCAGTTTCCGCACGTCCTCCTTGCCCAGCAGCGGGCCCGCGGGCCGCGGCAGGACGACGGGGCGGGCCAGGTCGTCCAGGCATGCGGTGGTGGCGAAGCGGACCGGGTCGGCCTGGACCGCGACGCGGCGGCTGTAGCGCTGCAGGGCGTAGACCCCGTCGTGCGGCTCGCCCGTGTAGCTGTCCGGCATGGCGCCGACCGGCGTGACGCGGGTGACGCCCGCGGCGAGGGCGGTGCGGGACAGCTCGGCGATGTCGGCCGGGCTGCCCGCGAGGCCCGCGGTCTGCAGGTAGCGGCGCATCGGGCGCAGGGTGGCGATCAGCCGCTTTCGGGGCAGCGGCTTGACCCACAGGCTGCGGTGCAGCGGCGAGGCGGTGAGCGGGGACCGGGTGTCGGCCATGACCCGCCACGAACCGTCGGGCGCGGCGAACACCCGGGTCAGGCCCAGGTGTTCCTCCAGCCGGGCCATCAGCTCGGTGGTGGTGAGCTCGGCCGCCTCGGCGGGATCCGGCTCGCCCGCCGACACGTCGGCCGCGGCCGGCGGCCGGGCCGCGAGGACGGCGGCGAACCGCTCGGCGAAGGCGAACACCTCGCCCTCGTCCTCGGTGTCGAGGTAGACCACCTGGGGGCTGGAGCACGCCTGCTGCTCATAGCGGCACACATCGTCCGCGAGGGCGTCGAGCGTGCCGGGATCCGACCAGGCGTCACTCGTCAGGTAGGCGAAGGAGATCCGGTGCCCCCACTCCACCAGCCGGCAGCCGGCCGGCACATGGGCCGCCACCCCTTCGACGGCCCCCTCCCCGCCCCATACGGCGACGGCGTCCGCGGGCGCGCACATCAGGCGCAGCCACTCCTGCCGGGAGGACGGGAAGCGCAGCACGACGATCCGCGCGGCCAGCGCACCGCTGGGGTCCAGGGCCGCGAGCTCGGCCATCAGGTGCTGGGTCAGGAGCGTGTCGCCGCCGCTGGTCTTGAGGACGTTGACGTTCCCGGCGAGCAGGCCCTCGACGATGCTCAGCGGGGCGACCGTCGAGGCGTTGCCCGGGGCGATGTGGGCGACCAGACCGACGGGAGCCCACGCCTCGTAGACCGTCTCGCGCGGATCGGCCCGGTTCAGCCGGCCGGGTGTCGCGCTGCCGAGTTCGCGGCGCAGCTTGCGGGTCAGCTCCCGCCGGCTGAGCAGGCCGCCGAGCTCGGCCAGGAGGGCCGGGTCCTCGCCCGCGGGCAGGTGCGGTGCGAGCCGGGCGTGCAGCGGGTGGGCCGGGTCGCGCAGGGCGGTCGCCAGCGCGTCGCAGGCGGCCAGGACGGTCTCGGTCTCCAGTCCTTCGGCCAGAGCGGCCCCGACGGCGGCCGGCAGATCCGCGAGGCGGCGCCCGGCCTCCTCGTCGCCGACGAAGGCGCCCTGCCAGTAGTGGGGCGCGGCGCCCGCGCCGTCGCCGTGGTCCTCGTACGCGGCCTTGTTCTCCGTCACGGTCACGCCATGCCCTTCATCAGTTCCGCTGCGGCCACCGCGCAGCTGCGGTTGCGGCTCACCCCGGCACGGCCGTGGACGGTGAACCAGGGGGTCCGAAGCCCGCACCCGCAGGCGTCGCCCGGCTGCAGGGAGGCGAGGTCGCCCATGAGCACGCTCTGCGCCGGCACCGAGGTGATGTACGGCGACACGAGGTGCAGGTAGCCCCGCTCGCCGTACGGCAGGGGTTCCAGGGTGCGGGTGGAGCGGATCGCCACCCGGGACCAGACGGGCGCGTGCAGCCGGTGGTGGTCGCACTCGATGTACGGGATGCAGTGCTCCACGGACCCGAAGGTGTCCCGGATCCGCTCGCCCGGGATGCCGAGCTGCTCGGTGACGCGGGTGTACAGCTCCTCCTTGCCGATGCGCCGATCGGCGTGCCCCTTCCAGCCGCCGCCGAGGACGACGAGGGAGCCCTCGGGCAGGCGCAGCGGAGGCAGTCCCATCGCGCGCATCCGCTCCAGGGTGAAGAAGAGGAAGGCCGGGAAGCCGAGGATGCGGACCGGGGCGTCCTCCCGTTCGAAGCGGCGCAGCGCGGCGACGCACCCGAAGGGGTCGAACTCGTGGTCGCCGCCGGTGTTGCGCAGGGCGTACTCGGCGCTGCGCGCCGGGGCGAAGTCGCACAGGTAGTTGTCGGTGAAGGCGGTACCGAGGTTCAGCGAGGGAGCCGGCTCGTAGCTGTACAGCAGGTAGTTGACCTCCTGGTCGGGGGTGATCCAGCCGTTGTGCTCGAAGATCCGGGCGACCATGCGCTGGGCGGAGCGGATGGTCCACCGGTCGAAGAACATCTGCGACTTCTGGCCGGTGGTGCCCGAGGAGGTCAGGTGCAGATCGACCTCCTCGCGCGGGATGGAGAGGACCTCGTGCCGTTTGAAGAAGTTCGCGTGGACGAGCGGTGCGCGGTAGGGCTCGGCCGGGGGAGTGGCCTCGTACAGGGAGCGGAAGAACGCGGAGCGCTCGGTGTGCCAGGCGTTGGTCTCCGCCATGGCCGCCGCGAACAGCTCGTCCTCCGCGGGCCCGAAGGCGTACGGATCGGTCAGGTCGCACAGCTGCTGAACGTGCGGCAGCAGGGCCGGGTCGGGTACGGAGACCGGCGCGAGATGGGGGTTCATGGGATGCATGGGGTGGGTGGGGCTCATGAGGCAACCTCGGAGGATGTGGGCAGGTGGGTCGACGCCCAGGCCGACACGTAGCAGTCCAGGTAGGGCTGGAGGGGTGGTTCGACGGCGACGCCGCGGAAGTCGATCCGCTCGCTGGAACGGGACAGGACGGCGTAGTCGTGGAAGCCGTCACCGTCCGCGCGCATCGCCGGGTAGAGGGCTCCGGCGACGAACCCCTGGGCCAGGAAGGCCGAGAGGGCCTCCTGGTGGGCGAGGGGCACCAGCGCCTCGACGTAGCCGGCGCCCGCACGGGCCAGGGCGCGGGTGACGGGTTCGAGGTACGCGGCGGCGGCGGCCGGGTCCGGGTGCGCGGTCAGCAGACAGGCGTATCCGCCGGCGCGGTTGACGTAGGCGTAGACCTCGAACCGGCCGTCTTCCGGGGTGAGCAGCACGTTCGGGGTGTGCAGCGGGTAGAACCAGCCCTCGGCGCCGGGGAACCGCTCGCGGAAGCGGCGGCGGACGAAGGCGGGCGCCTCGATCAACTCCAGCCGTTCGACCGCCCCTTGGGGTGCGGGCGCGGGGAGCGGGTCGGCGGCGGCCCGGACGCCGGGGTAGCCGATGCCGAGGGCGGCTCCGGCGGTGCGCAGCAACGGCAGCAGCGGGGCGGGTACTTCGGCGACGGGGATCCGGCGATCGAGCACGCCTGCGGAGTGACGCGCGTAGAGCGCGAGGCTCTCGCGGCTGCGGAGATCCACCGCGTTGGGCAGGATGCCCAGGGGGCGGAAGCCGTTGCGTGCGACGACGCGCTGCGGACCGGCGCTGACGGTGCGTACGGTCGCGTACACCGAGTCCAGCCGGCCCGTGTCCAGCATCCCGGCGCACAGCGCCCCGGTCAGGGCGGCGGCCAGGCCCGCCGAGCGGTGCCCGGGGTGGACGGCGATCCCCTCCAGGCGGCCGATGCGGCTGCCCGGCTCGCCGTGGATGGCGGCGGACGCGGTCAGGGCGCCGCTGTCCGCGCAGCGGCCGACGAGCCACAAGGAGTGCGCGTCCGCCATCAACCGGGCCATCTCGGCCGGGTCGGTGCCGAGGGCCACCGGGTAGTGCGGCCCGTACACGGCGTAGTAGAGCTGGCGCAGCTCGGCGATGTCCGCGCTGGTGGCCGGGGCGATGACGGGGTTCACCGGCTGCCCCCGAGGGGCTGCGTACGCCGGTCCGCGTCCGCCGCGGGGGACCCGAGCAGGGCCAGCGCGCAGGCGGCGGGGACCAGGCCGATTCCCTGGATCAGGCACAGCGTCTGCGGCGACAGGACATCACCGGCGGTGCCGAACACCAGGGAGGCCACCGGCAGCGAGGCGCCCAGTACGGCCTGCATCACGGCGAAGAACCCGGGCTTGTCCGCCGTCGGCACCAGCCGCTGGAAGAGGGCCACGAAGCGGACGCTGACGGCCCCGGCACACCATCCGGCCACGGCCAGGCAGCCCGCGACGACGGGACGCTGAGCGATCAGCCCGGGCAGCGCCAGGGCGAGGGCCATGAGGCCCAGGCAGTAGGCGCCGGCGACCGTGGGCCGCCCCGGCACCCGGGCGCCGGTGAAGGCGCCGACGAGCGCACCGGTGCCCAGGGCGGCCTCCAGCAGCGCCACCGTGCCACCGCCGCCCTGGAGGACCGAGCGGGTGTAGAGGGGGATGACGACGAACACGGCGGTGGTGAAGAGGTTCGCCGCGGCGAAGCAGACCAGGATCCGCCGTACGTACGGCAGGTCGCCGAGGATGCGGCGCAGCGTGCGCCGCTGCGGCACGGCTGCCGGCGGGGCCTCCGGGTCGTCTGGGGCGGTCACGGCGTCCGGGGCGGCCGATGCGGTCGCGGCGGCCGCGGCGGTGCGGAATCGGGCGCTCGCGACGAGGAGGGCGGCGGCCAGGTAGGCGGCCGCGCACCCGGCGGCCAGCCCGGCCACCCCGGCCCGGTCGACGGTGAGGGCGCCGAGCAGCGCCCCGCCCAGGCCGGCCAGGGACTGGGTGGACAGCTCGAAGCCGGTGGCCGTCTCGATGTCGGCGTCGTCGACGAGTTCGGGCACCGAGGTGGTCAGGCAGGGGTCGAAGAACGCCTGGCAGGTCGCCAGCGCGAGGCCGGCGGCGTACACGGTGGCGAGCGGCATCCCGCCGCCGTACGCCCACAGCGCGAGGGCGGCCGCGGCGCCCCCGGCCAGTCCGGCGGCGGTCCACAGCACCGAACGGTGCGCGAACCGGGCGACGGCCCGGGCCACGACGGGC
Source organism: Streptomyces subrutilus (assembly GCF_001746425.1). Taxonomy (GTDB): domain Bacteria; phylum Actinomycetota; class Actinomycetes; order Streptomycetales; family Streptomycetaceae; genus Streptomyces; species Streptomyces subrutilus_A. The sequence continues at coordinate 6,889,881 of NZ_MEHK01000001.1, forward strand.
GCCAGCGCCACGGCGGGCAGGGTGCAGACCGCCATGAACAGCCCGGAGGCCAGACCGCGGGCGTCGTGGACGGCGTAGGCGACGATCCACCAGGACACGCCGACCTGGAACATGCGCACGGCCCCCTGGGTGAGGACCTGGCCGAGCCACACGGCGCCGAAGGCGCGGTTGCGCAGGATCAGCGGAGCGCGCCGGCCGCCGGCCCCGGCTTCCGCCCCGGCGTCGGTCTCGGGCGCGGCCACGGGGGAGGCGGTCATGCGGTCGGCCTCTCGTCCAGGACCCGGACGAGCTTGCCCGAGCGCGGATTGACGGCGAGGTCGCGGTGGCGCGCCCACTCCACGGACAGCGGGTGCACGAACCCGGCGCGCACGCTGTCCGGATACAGCGGCCGTACGGTCTCCAGCTCCCTGACCACGGACCTGGCCAGCGCGTCCCGGTCGGCCGCGAGCCGGCCGGGAGCGTCGGGGGCCGCCGCCAGCCGCAGGACCAGCCCGTCGCGGCCGTCCCAGCGGCGGACGACGAGCTGCAGGCCGGCCACGTGCCCCGCGGTGTCCGCCGCGGCCACGGCGTCCTGGGCGTCCTGGGTGTAGAGGGAGACAGGGCCCACCCGTACGCCCTCCTCGGCGCGGCCGAGGATCCGGAAGTGGCCGGGCCCGGTGCCGGTCCACTCGGCCCGGTCGCCCGCGGGGTAGCGGATGATCGGCATGAGGCGCCGGAAGAGGCTGGTGACGACCACCCGGCCGGGCCGCCCCGGCTCGGTGATGGGCTCGTCGGTGGCATCGTCGAGGATCTCGACGACCGAGTACGGGGTGAAGGCCCGGTGCACCCGGGCGTCGGGTCCGGGTACGGGGCGGCCGAGCAGGCCGGCGTCGACGCTGGCGTATCCCACGGAACGCACCTCGGCGCGGGGGAACGCGGCGGTCAGAAGGCGCCGTTGGTCGTCGAAGAGCGCCTCGCCGCCGAAGAGGAGCAGCTCCACCGAGTCGAGCCGGACGGCGGAGGCGATGGTCTGTTCGGCGAGCCGGCACAGGGTGGTGGGCGTGCCGGCCAGCACCTGGGCCGCGAGGTCGCGCAGGGTGGGGATCGTCGACTCCAGCGGTGCGCCGCCGCCGATGGGCAGGCGGACGTTGTCCACGGGTGCGTGGGCGAGCGAGTCGAGGACGAACAGGAAGCTGGCGTACAGCTCGCCGGCGTAGAAGAGGTCGGCGACGCGGTGTCCCGGGCGCAGGCCCGTGTCCACGAGTCCCTGGCCGAAGGAGGTGACGAAGGTGCGCCACTCGTCGCGTGTGTAGACGGAGAACTTCGGGGACCCGGTGGTGCCGCCGGTCTTGTAGACCGTGGCCTCGCTGAGCGGGCCGGTCAACACGCGGTTTTCGTGAGGTGAGTTGGCGGCCCAGAAGGCCTTCTGCTCGACCACCGGTAGGTCGGTGAGGCGGTCGGCGTGCGACGGCAGGGATGCGTAGAGGTCCTGGTAGAACGGCGAGTTGTGCCGGGCGAAACGTATGAGGTCCGAGAGTTGCTGGGCGGACATGGGCCTTTGCCTAGGTGATGGGAAGGGGACGGGAGTCCCGGCGGTGCGCGGCGAGTACTCGCCCGCGGGCACGACCGGTGTGAACGGGGGACCCCCCGGCGCCCCCGCCTCCTCGACGCACGTCGAAAGGTGACGCGCGGTCATGATGATGAAACATCAGTGCGCTTGTCACCAAATTGGGCAAGTATTTCCGGCCAGGGCGGTGCTGTGCGCCAGTATTTACGTCCCAGTCGTGCTCCGGCCGCGGGTGCCGGACACCACGCCCCGTGCGTGCGGCCCGCGGGGGAGGAGCTCCACCCCGGCGGCGGTGGTCCGCGTCCGCATCCGCGCCCGGTGGCGGCCCCCCCCCCGGCCCCGCCACGGGCGCCCGCCGCACCAGGCCGAACAGCCCAGCCCGTCGCGCCGGGGCGCGCGGTGGTTCGTAGCGTGTTGCCGTGGCAGCCACCGAGAAGCCGTCGCCCGCCGCCTACCGCAATCTGTTCGTGGCCACGGTCGGGTTCGTGCTCACCTTCTGGGCCTGGGACCTGATCGCGCCGCTGGGCAGCGACTACCGGCACCGGCTCGGGCTGAGTTCGGTCCAGCAGTCGCTGCTGGTCGCGGTGCCCGTGATCGTAGGCTCCGTCGGCCGCGTCCCGGTGGGCGCGCTCACCGACCGCTACGGCGCGCGCCTGATGTTCCCGCGGGTCTCCGCGCTCACCATCGTGCCGGTGCTCCTGCTGATCCCCGCGCGCGACTCGTACGCCGCGACGCTGGCCGTCGGCTTCGTGCTCGGCCTGGCGGGGACCACCTTCGCGATCGGGGTGCCGCTGGTCAACTCCTGGTTCCCGCCCGCCCGGCGCGGCTTCGGGCTCGGGGTCTTCGGCATGGGCATGGGCGGTGTCGCGCTCTCGGGTTACTTCACCCCGCGGATCGCCGCGCACGGCGAGACCCTGCCCTTCCTCGTGGTGGCCGCGGCTCTGGCGGTGTACGCCGTGCTCGCGGCCCTCCTGCTCCGGGACCGGCCCGGCCGACCGGTGCCGAGCGACTCGCTGACCGCCCGGCTCGGCCGGGCCGGCCGGCTGCGGGTGACCTGGGAGCTGTCGGCCCTGTACGCGATCGGCTTCGGCGGCATCGTCGCCTTCGGGTGTACCTGCCGACGTACTTGAAGACCTGGTACGGGCTCTCGCCCACCGACGCGGGCACCAAGGCGGCCGGATTCGCCCTCCTGACCGTGATCGCCCGCCCCTTCGGCGGCTGGCTGGCCGACCGCGTCCACCCGGCCCTGGTCACCGCGGCGGCCCTCGGCTTCGTCGCGCTCCTCGCCGTCGTCCAGGCGTTCGACCCCGCCCTGGACCCCGTCGGAACCATCTGCTTCCTGGCCATCGCGGCGGGGCTCGGTACGGCGAGCGGCAGCGTCTTCGCCCTCGTGGCGCAGGTGACGCCGCAGGCCCAGGTGGGCAGCGTCACCGGCATCGTCGGTGCGGTCGGAGGCCTGGGCGGCTTCGTGCCGCCCCTGGTCATGGGCGCCGTGTACAGCGCCAAGGACTCCTACTCGATCGGCTTCATGCTCCTGTCGGACCTGGCCCTGGCGGGCTGTGTGTACGCGTACGGCCGGATGCGCACCGTACGGCCGGAGGGCGCCGGGGCACAGCCGCCGGGCGGCCTGGGCCAAGGGGCCCCCGCTGTCGGTCACTCGGACGCCCAGTGACGTTTCTGTGGTGAACGGGCTGCGCCGTTGGGGTGAGTAAAGGCTTCGCAAGTGAGGAGTCTGGACTTCACCAAGGGAAGATCCACATCGCGTAAAGGGCCGTCGTGTTGCGACGGCTCCCGCCCCTTCCCCGTGCCAACGCGCCCCTCGGAGGAAACGAACGATGACTTACGGCAACAAGCTGCGGGAACAGATCGCGAAGCCGGGCACCACCCCCCTGATCGGGGTGTACGACATGTACTCCGCCTCGGTGGCGGCCCAGCACTACGACGGGATGTTCGTGTCCGGGTTCGGCTTCGCCGCCTCCTACTACGGGCTGCCGGACATCGGATTCATCGCCTGGCCCGACATGGTGGCCTTCGTCCAGCGGCTCCGCGGCGCCTTCCCCCGCCACCACCTCCTCGTCGACATCGACGACGGGTACGTCGACCCCGAGGTGGCCTGCCACGTCGTGGAGAGCCTGGAGCGGATGGGTGCCTCCGGCGTCATCCTCGAGGACCAGAAGCGGCCCCGGCGCTGCGGGCACGCGGACGGCAAGCAGGTGCTGCCGCTGGGGGAGTACCTGGAGAAGCTGGACATGGTGCTGGCCACCCGCAAGGACCTGGTCGTCGTCGCGCGCACCGACGCGACGGAGGAGGCCGACATCATCCGCCGGGCGCGGGCCCTGGCGGCGACGGACGCCGACGTCGTACTGGTCGACGGGGTGCGCAGCGTGGAGTGGATCGAGCGGATCCGCGAGGCGGTCGGCGGCAAGCCGCTGCTGTTCAACCAGATCGCGGGCGGCAAGTCGCCGCGCCTGTCCCTCAGCGAGCTCACCGACCTCGGCGTCGACGTGGCCATCTACAGCACCCCGTGCCTCTTCGCCGCGCACAAGGCCATGGACACGGCACTGGCCGAGCTGAGGCTCGCGGACGGGCGGCTGCCCGCGGCGGACGGGAGCGACGAGGTCGGTGTCCGCGAGTCCACCCAGCTGCTGGCCAAGAACATCACGCGCCACCACCCGGTGCCGGGAGCGCGCGAGAGCGTGAGCGTGTGACCGGCGCGCGCACCCGGGCCGCCGCCTGTCTCGCGGTCGCCGTCCTCGCGGGCGGCGCGGCACCGGCGGCCGCGAGCGGGAGCCTGATCACCGTCATCGACAACTCGCACGCCGACTCCGTGCTCGAAGTCGACCGGACCGCCAACCTCCAGAGTGGAAGCGGGACCGCGGGCAGCGATCACGAAGGCAGCGCCGTGTACGTGCTCGCCACCCTCCTCGACGCGGCGCATCTGGAACCCGAGGAGGACTGACCCGGACCGGGCCGACCCGGCCTGCCCGGCGCCTTCGCGGGTGGCCGCGCGGGCCGCGGTCGGGGCTTGCGGGCCTCCGGGCCGCCTCAGGTCGCCGTTCGGCCGTCGACGGGGATGTCCAGCCGGTCGGCCAGGGTGGTGAGGGTCGCCCCCAGCGGCAGCGCGACCCGGGTCACGGCGTGCTGGTCGCCGCGGGTCGTGTCCCGGTTGACGATCAGTACGGGCTTTCCGGCCCGGGCCGCCTGACGGACGAACCGCAGCCCCGACATCACGGTCAGCGACGAGCCCAGGACCAGCAGCGAGCTCGCCTCCGCGACCAGGGCCCGGCACCGCTCGACCCGCCGCGGCGGAACGGCCTCGCCGAAGAACACCACGTCCGGTTTGAGGATGCCGCCACACGCTGCGCACGGCACCACGCGAAAGTCCCGTACCTGCTCGTCGGTGAGGTCGGCGTCCCCGTCCGGGTTCAGGCCCGCGGCCACCGGTGCGAAGCCCGCGTTGGCCTCCTCGAGCCGCCGGGCGAGTTCACGGCGCGGGCTCAAGGCGCCGCAGGACAGGCAGACGACCCGGTCCAGACCTCCGTGCAGCTCCACCACGCCGTCGCTGCCGGCGGCCTGGTGCAGCCCGTCGACGTTCTGGGTGATCACCCCCGAGAGCAGCCCGTGCCGCCCGAACGCGGCCACGGCCCGGTGCCCGGCGTTGGGCAGGGCCCGGCCGAACGTCCGCCAGCCGAGGTGACCGCGCGCCCAGTACCGGCGCCGGGCCGGTGCACTGGCGGTGAACTCCTGGTAGGTCATCGGGGTGTGCCGGCTCAGGCTTCCGCCCTCGCCCCGGTAGTCGGGGATGCCCGACTCGGTGGACAGGCCCGCCCCGCTGAGCACCAGCACGCCGCCGGCCCTGAGCGCATCGGCGACCGGCCCCGGATCGGTGGTCCCGGGCCGCGGATCCCCGGTAGGCGTCCAGCTGAGGGTGGGGCGCATACGCATGCCCCCAGGGTACGGAACCCCCCCCGGAACGAGGCCGCGGTCGTTGAGGCCGGGGTCCGGGGACCCGTACGCGTCCTCGTCGCGGCCGTGGCAGCGCGTCCACGCGTACGGGCCGGGGCTCGCCGGGCCCGTAGGGGGTTCGACCGCCCCACGGGTCGGCGATGCGATCGGGGCCCGGCTGGGATCCGGCCGTGACCGGCGCCTCGCCCCCCTCAGGACCCTCGTGCGGAGGGCACCGGCGGCCCCTCGGAGCCGCCGCGCACTCAGCGGCCGAGAGCGGTCTTGAGCTGCTGCTTGGTCATGGTCGAGCGACCTTCGACGCCGCGCTTCTTCGCCTCCTGGTAGAGCTCGTCCTTGGTGCGTTCGGACGAGCCGCCGCCTCCGCCGGACTTCTGCCCGCCCCGTTGCGAGGCCGACTTGCCCTGCGTGGAGCTGCGGCTCGCGGTCTTGCTCTCTCCCGCCCGGGCACGTTCCTTGTTCACCGTGCGGGAGGCCATCTCCTTCGCACGGTCATCGGACATGCCGCGCTTCTCGCCCGACTCCTTGATGTGCTCGTACTGGCGTTCCCGCTTGGCACTTGATCCTCGGGGCATGACGCAACCCTTCATCGACGGACATGACTTCAAGGTCATGGTGCGCGTGCCCGCATCCGCCCGCATCCCACGCCGCTCGGACGGGGGACGGCCGAGGACGGCCCGGGACGGACCCGGCCGTGCGCCGCCGGCGCGGACAGGGCACCGTAAGAAGCGGACAGACAACGTGCGGAACGGGGGAGGGGAGAGGAACAGCCGTGACCGTGAACGAGTCGGATGGCGTAGCTCCATGGGTCGTCTTCGCCAACTTCCTTTCGGATCTGGCGGTGGATCTCGACGAAGGCCAGGCGCTGGCGCAGTGGGCGCTCCAGGCCCCCCGGAAGGCCTGGCTGCTGAGGGACGGGGACGTACTGGTCACCCCGGTACCGCTGAGCGGGGAGTTCCGGCGGTACGTGAGCGGCCTGACCGGAGTGCCGATCGAGCGGGCCCCGGTCATCGAGGTACCGCCCGCGGGCTCCGTCCCCCTCGCGCGGGCGGTCCGCCAGGCCGGGCTCCTCGGGGAGGTGCGCGCTCACGCGGGCCGGCCGGGCACCGCCCTGTTGCCCACGGCCATGGACGCTTCCGCCCTCGCGTTCGCACGGGACCTCGGAATCACCGTGCACCCCTACGCCACCGTCGACGAAGCCGCGGTCGCCCTGCCGGCGACGATGCTGCTGAACACGAAGGCGGGCTTCCGCCACGCCGCCGCGCAGGTGGGCATGCGGTTGCCGGAGGGACGGGTGTGCCGGCGCCCGGAGGTGGAGGAGGCCGTGGGCCGGCTGCTCCGGCAGCACGAGCGCGTGGTGGTCAAACCCGACCGTTCCGCGGGCGGACACGGGCTGCGCTTCCTCTCGCGCACGGACCTGCGCGGGCGGGGAGCGGCCCTGGAACTGGAGCCCGTCGGCGGCGCACAGGGCCTGTGGGTGGTGGAGGAATGCCTGCCGGTGGCGGAGTCGGTGAGCATCCAGATGGAGAACACCGCCTCCGGCACCCGCGCCCTGTTCAGCGGTGCGATGCGCGTGGAAGGGGGATCCTTCACGGGTTACGCGTCCCCCCTGCCGCCGTCCTGCGCGCACGTGGCCGGCGAGCTGGAGGAGTGGGGGATGGGACTGGGGCGCCACCTGGCCGGACACGGCTACCTCGGCCCCTTCGGACTGGACGCGCTCGTCACCTCGGACGGCGTGTCGTACGCGAGTGAGAGCAACGTCCGCCGTACCGCGACCACCACGCCCCACGCTATGGTCACCCGGCTCGCGGCGTCGTGCGGACTCCCCCGTCCGGCGTGGGCGGTGTCGAAGAGGCGGACCCGCCGTCCCCTCGGCTTCGAAGAAGCCCTGGACCGGCTGCGTACCCACGGCATCGCCTTCGACCCGGCGCGCGGCGAGGGCGTGGTGCTCTACGCGGACGCGCCGGCGGACGGCCGCTCGTGGCGGTACGCGGTCATCGCCCGCGACCAGGGCGATGTGGGGGAGCAGGAGGCGGTCCTGGCACGGGCCATGGGGTTCGACGGCCCTTGACCGCCGGGCCACCCCGCCGGCCCGGCCGAGGCTCAGGCCACGCACCGGGTCCGCCGACGGCCCACCGCACGACGAACGGCCCCGCCCTCGCCGTGAGGGGGAGCCGTTCGTCGTACGTGCGCGGCGCCTGCCGACCGGGGGTCAGGCGTGCCGGTGGGAACGCCGGTTACCGGTGACGAGGCGGTAGAGGGCCAGCAGGATGACCGAGCCGACGATGGCGGCGATCCAGGTGGACAGGTCGAAGAACCCGTCGATGGAGTCGACGCCGAAGATGACCTTGCCCAGCCAGCCGCCGAGCAGGCCGCCCGCGACGCCGATGAGCATGGTGATGATGATTCCGCCCGGGTCCTTGCCCGGCATGAGTGCCTTGGCTATGAAGCCGGCGAGCAGCCCGATGAGGATCCAAGCGATGATGCCCATGATGCGTCTCCTGCCATGCGCTGTGAGGTCGGTGTCAGCTCGCTTCTGCGCGCTCCCGGCGATTCCAAACCTCCGCCGCACCGGGCGCGGTGAGACGGGCGGTGGCTCGGGCGAGGGGACGAGCAGCGCCGCCGGGGTGTCAATACCGTCCGCACCGCGTCACGCGGCTCAGCCTGGGGAATGCGGGCAGGCATGCCCCAAATGATCAGTGCCCTAGCCACCCGCATCGCGCACCGCCGCCGGGAGCCCGTCGCCGTGCAGGCCCTGCGGTCCACCGCGGCGGCCGTCATCAGCTACGTCGTCGCGCTGCGCCTCAGCAGCGAGCCGAACCCGCTGACCGCGCCGCTGACCGCCCTGCTCGTCGTCCAGGTCACCCTCTACTCGACGCTGACCACCAGCATCCGCCGGGTGAACTCCGTCGTCGTCGGCGTGCTGATCGCGATCGGCTTCAGTGCGCTGGTGGGCCTCACGTGGTGGAGCCTCGGCCTGCTCATCCTGGCCTCGCTGGTCGTGGGCCACCTGGTCCGGGTCGACGAGTTCGTGCCCGAGGTCGCGATCAGCGCGATGCTCGTCCTCGGCGTCACCCAGGTCACGGACACCGCCTGGGACCGGGTCCTGGAGACGCTCATCGGCGCGGTGGTCGGGCTCCTCGTCAACCTGCTCGTCGCGCCGCCCGTCTGGGTCGGCCCGGCCGGGGCCGCGATCACCGATCTGGCCGCGCGCATGAGCCGGCTCCTGAACCACCTCGGCGAGGAGTCCCTCGGAACCGGCAAGGTGGAACAGGCCGCGGCCCGGCTGCACGAGGCACGGCGGCTCGACAACGACATCGCGCAGGTCGACGCGTCCCTCCGGCAGGCCGAGGACAGCCTTCGCCTCAATCCGAGGGTCAAGGAGGGCCTGCTCTTCCGGCTCGTACTGCGGACGGGTCTGGACACCCTGGAGATCTGCGCCGTGGTGCTGCGCGTGGCCTGCCGGACCATGACGGACCTGACCAAGGCCCGCCCCGACGGCCCGCTCTTCCCGACCGAGACCACCCTCGCGCTGCGGCAGGTGCTCACGCACACGGCCGTCGCCGTGGAGAGCTTCGCCCAGCTGATCACCGCACAGGTCAGCGCCAACGCGGAAGAGGCCGAAGCCCGCCTCGCGGGGGAGCTGGCCGTGGCCCGGGCCAACCGCGACCGGCTCGCGGACCTGCTGCTCGCCGACGTCGGCGAGGACGCGGCCCAGTGGCAGCTGCACGGCGCCCTGCTCGCGGAGATCGACCGGGTCCTCGACGAACTGGGCGTGGACAAGCGGTCCCAGCGCCTGCTGGAGGAACTGGACCACCACACCCGCAGTCGGCGAACCGGCGGCCTGCGCGGCCTGCGCGGCCGCCTGCGCCGCCGCTCCGCCCGGGACCTGCCGGGGGAGTGAGGCAACCGGCGACCCGAGGACGAGGAAGCCCGCCCGCCGCCTGATCACGCACCACCCGCCCCCGAGCTTCCTACGCCGGCGCCTACCCGGTGCTGGACGAACTCGGCCTCGTCCCCGCTCTCGAAAGGGCGGGGGCCGCCCGCAACCACGCGCGCCGGTACATCCGTTGGGGATGGACCGAGCCGAGGGCCGCGCCGGGGGCGCCGAGCCAAGGGCCGGCCGTCCCGTCCCGTGGAGCGGCTGATGTTCTCGGCGGCAGCGCGCGACGCGGCGGTGGCGCGGCACATGCACCTGTTCCCGTCCCGCCTGATCGGCCCGCTGCGCTTCCTGAACCCCGTAGCCCTGGCCAAGGCGTCAGCCGTCGACCTCAAGCACCGCAGGACGGCGCCGCCCACCGCGCACCCGGCCCCCAGGCCGTGGACCGTCGAGCGGTAGGCTCGGTGCGCAACACGACGCGAGGGGGAGCGCAGTGGCGCGGGTTGCGGTGATCGGCGGCGGTATCGGCGGACTGGGGACGGCGCTCATGCTCGGCCGGCGGGGCCACGGGGTCACGTTGTTCGAGCAGGACGCGCGACAGGCCGGCGAGGACCCGGACCGCGACTTCTTCCACTGGGACCGGCCCCGGGTCCCGCAGGCCGTCCAGCCCCATTCGCTCCTCGCACCCGTGCGCACGGTGCTGCGCACCGAGATGCCCGATGTCTACGCCGACGTGCTGGCACGCGGCGCCCGGGAGTACCACGAGTTCGACTGGTTCGACGCGCATCCGCCCCACCGGGCCGGCGACGAGGACCTGGTGACCCTGCGCACCCGCCGCATCGTGCTGGAGGCCGCCTTGGCCGCGGCCGTGCGGCGGGAACGCACCGTCGAGGTCAGACGAGGCCACCGGGTGCGCGGCCTCGTCTTCGGGGAGGGCCGCCCCGCCCGGGTCACCGGCGTGCAGGCGGGCGACCGGACGCACCTCGCGGACCTCGTCGTCGACGCGTCCGGCCGTCGCTCGCCGGTGCCCGCCTGGCTGACCGCGGCCGGCTGCCGCCCGCCCGCGGTCGACAATCACCGCGCCGGGATCGCCTACCTGTGCCGCTGGTACCGCCTGCGGGCCGACGGCCCCCGAGACCCCGGGCGGGTGAAGACCGGCTCGGCCGCGCCGTTCGCGTTCGCCGGCGTCTTCCCTTCCGACAACGACACCTTCGCGGTGAACCTGGTGCTCTCCACGGGTGATCCGACCCGCGGCGCGCTCACCGACCCCGCCGTGTTCGAGGCCGTCGCGCGCTGCTTCCCCGCCACCGCCGCCTGGCTCGACCTGGCCCCCGAACCGCAGTCCGCCGTCCTCGCGATGGCCGGCCTGGACAACCGCTGGACCGCCCTCGCCGACGACGACGGACCCGTCGTCACGGGCCTGGTCAACGCCGGGGACAGCCTGATCCACACCAACCCCACCTCGGGCCACGGCGCGTCCTTCGCCCTGCTCGCCGCCCGGTACCTCGCCGCCCACGCCGACGGGATCTCCGCGGACCCCGCCGGCTACCACGCCTGGACGGCGCAGGCCCTGCGCCCCTGGTTCGACGCACAGGTGGCGGGCGACCGCGCCAACGAGCAACGGCTCGCCGAGAGCGCACCACCCCCGGACCGGCGGGCCGCCGCCGTGGGCGCCTGCGCCTTCGACGACCCCGTCGTCATGCGGGCCCGGGCCCGGGTGCGCCACCTCGTGAAGCCCGCCCACGAGGCCTACGGCACCGACGAAGTGGACCGGCACGTCACCGCCTGGCTGGCAGCCCGCCCCGCCTTCACCCCTGAGCACGACGGCCCGACCCGCGATCAGTGGGACGCACTCGTCCGAGGGTGAGGGCCGCGAGCCGGACGCCGTACGCGGGTCAGTGCTCCTGCCCGGTCCGGCCGGTCCGGCGCATCCGGTTCCGCCAGCGGATCCTCCACCGGGTGAGGAGTTCGCCAGGAGTGCGGGCCGGCGGCGTGCGCTCGGCCGGCCACTCCTGCCGGCGCGTGAGGGGAACGCTCGGCATGAGGTAGCGCAAGCCGTCCGTCTCCAGCGCGCACAGGGGTACGTCGTCAGGCTCGTCGGCATGGCCCACGCGGATGAGGAAGGGCTGCGGGGGGTCGGTGGGCAGCTCGCCCCGCAGGAAGGCGGCCGCGTGACGGGGCGTGCGGACGGACGCGACGGTCTTCCCGTCGACCAGCAGTTCCGTGAGCCGGCGCCGGACATCGCACAGGACGGTGATCGAGTGTCCGTCCTGATCGAGGTGATATCGGTGGTGGGGTGCCACACCAGCCTCCCCGGAAGCTCCTGTGACCAGCGTAGCCGCCCACCCCGGCCGGCCGGGTGGGTCACGGGGCGAGGTGTCAGGGGGTGAAGAGCACCTTGACCGCGCCGTCCTGCTTCTTCTGGAACATCTCGTAGGCCTGGGGCGCCTCGGCGAGGGGCAGCCGGTGGGTGGCGAAGTCCTCCACGCCGAGCGGGTCGCCGTCCGTGAGCAGCGGCAGCAGGTCGTCGACCCAGCGCCACACGTTGGCCTGGCCCATCCGCAGCTGGATCTGCTTGTCGAACATGGTCAGCAGCGGCAGCGGATCGGCCATACCGCCGTACACGCCCGACACGGAGATCGTGCCGCCCCGGCGTACGAGGTCGATGGCCAGGTGGAGCGCGGAGAGGCGGTCCACGCCGAAGCGCCGCATCAGCCTGGCGGCCAGGGCGTCCGGCAGCATCGTGGTCAGGTGCTGGGCTCCCTTGGACACGGGCGCGCCGTGGGCTTCCATGCCGACGGCGTCGATGACGGAGTCCGGGCCGCGCCCACCGGTCAGCGCCCGCACCGCGTCCGGGAGGTCCGCCCCGTACAGGTGCAGGTCGAGGGTGTGCACGCCGCGTGCGGCGGCGCGGCGCAGCCGGTCGGGGACGAGGTCGATGCCGATGACGAGCTCCGCCCCGCGGCGTGCGGCGATGCGGGTGGCCATGTCCCCGATCGGCCCCAGGCCGAGTACGGCGACGGTGCCGCCGGGTGGGATCGCGGCGTACTCCACGGCCTGCCAGGCCGTGGGCAGGACGTCGGAGAGGTAGACGAACCGGTCGTCGGGCCCGTCACCCGGCACGGGGATGGGCAGGGTGTTCCCGAACGGCACCCGGAGGTATTCGGCCTGGCCACCCGGGACCTGTCCGTAGAGCTTGGTGTAGCCGAACAGGGCGGCGCCGCTGCCTTGCTCGCGGACCTGCGTGGTCTCGCACTGGGAGTGCAGGCCCGTCCCGCACATGTGGCAGGTGCCGCAGGAGACGTTGAACGGGATGACGACGCGGTCGCCGGGCTTGACCCGGGTGACCTCGGGGCCTATCTCGGCCACGATGCCCATGGGCTCGTGGCCGAGGATGTCCCCGACGTCGAGGAAGGGCCCGAAGAGCTCGTAGAGGTGCAGATCGGAGCCACACAGGCCGGTGGTGGTGATCTTCACGATCACATCCGTGGGGTCCTTGATCGCGGGGTCGGGCACGGTGTCGAAGCGTACGTCGCGCTTCCCGTGCCAGGTCAGGGCCTTCATGGCAACTCCTGGGTCGGTGGAGTGCGGCTTTCCGGGCCGTCCGGGGCCACGGCCAGGCCCTGCGCATGCCCCCGCGAAGCGGGACAAAACACCTCCCCGCCTCGTCGGTCGGAGGCGGACGAGAGCCCGGGCGTGGCCGCCGTCACGGTACGGCGTCCCCACGGGTGATCAAGGCGGATCGGGGTAGCCGCTCGGCATGATCACTGTTGGGGTCGAGGAAGAGTACTTGTTGGTCGACCCGGTGACGCTGCTCCCCGCGCCGCTCGTGGACGACGTACGCGCCACGGCCGGCCTGGGCGCGGCGCCGATCGCCGACGCGCAGGAGGTGCAGGACGAGCTCCTGCAGGCCCAGATCGAAGTCGCCACGCCGGTGTGCGAGGCCCTGGAGGAGGTGGGGGGCCACCTTCTCCGGCTGCGCCACGCGGTCGCCTCCGCGGCCCAGGCCAACGGCTGCCGCATCGCCGCATCGGGCGCCGCACCGCTGAGGGACGCCGAACCGGTCCCCGTCACCGGCAGACCGAGGTACCTGAGGATGCACGGGGAGGCCCGGCAGCTGGTCGACGAGCAGCTGATCTGCGGTATGCACGTCCATGTCGGCATTCCCGACCGGGAGACCGGAGTCGCGGTCCTGAACCGCCTTCGCATCTGGCTCCCGACGCTGCTGGCGATGTCCGCGAACTCGCCCCTGTGGGACGGGCGGGCCACCGGCTTCGCCAGCTGGCGCACGATCATCTTCGGCCGCTGGCCGGTGAGCGGGCCGGTGCCCCGTTTCGCGGGATTCGCGGACTACGAGGCCCGGGCCGAGGCGCTGCTGGCATCGGGGGTGATAGCCGACAGGGGCCAGCTGTACTGGCAGGCGAGGCTTTCGGAGAACTATCCGACGGTCGAGGTGCGCTGCTGCGACGTGCAGCTCGACGCGGACGAGGCCGTCATGCTGGCCGGGATCGTCCGCGCCCTCGTCGCCACCGCGATAGCCGAGGAGAAGGCGGGAGTGGCCCCGGTCCACTGGCAGCCCGAGCTCCTGCAAGCGGCGACGTGGCACGCGGCCCGGCACGGGCTGAGCAGCACGCTGCTGGACCCGGACGGCCGGCCCCGCAGCAGCGGGGACGCGCTGTGCATGCTCCTTCGGCACATCGGGCCCGCCCTGGAGGAGTCCGGGGACCTCCGCGAGGTGAACTCGCTGGTGCACCGCCTGCTGCGCCGGGGCACGCCCGCGGACCGCCAGCGCCGCGCCTTCGCCGACGGCGGGCTTCCGGCCGTCACCGAGCTCATCACCGCCGAGGCCACCGCGCCGTGAGCCCCGGGCGCCGACCCGTGGAGGTTCCGCTCATGATCACCCCGTTTGACTTCAGCCCCAGGGCCGCCGTGGTCACCGGCTCGGACTCGGGAATCGGACGGGCCGTCGCGGTACGGCTCGCGCAGGCGGGCGCGGACATCGGCATCACCTGGCACCGCGACGAGCGGGGAGCGCGGGAGACCGCCGACGAGGTACGGGCCTGCGGCCGTCGCGCGGTCGTGGCCGAGCTCGACCTCACCCGCCTGCCGACCGCCGCGGACGTCATCGACATGCTGGCCGACGAGCTCGGAGGCATCGACGTCCTCGTCAACAACGCGGGCACCGGTACGGCGACGCCCTTCGTCGACCTCGAACTCGACACCGTACGGGAAGTCCTCGACATCAACCTGGTCGGCCCGCTGCTCTGCGGCCAGCGGGCCGCACGCCGGATGATCCGGCAGGGCCGCGGCGGCCGGATCGTCAACATCACCTCGGTGCACGAACACCAGCCGCGCGTGGGGGCGGCTCCGTACTGCGCGGCCAAGGGCGGCCTGGGCCTGCTGACCCAGGTGATGGCCCTCGAACTGGCCGAGCACGGCATCACCGTCAACGCCGTCGCCCCCGGGGAGATCGCCACCCCCATGACCGGCCAGGAGGACCGGGACGTCCGCGACGAGGCCAGGCCGGGCATCCCGGCCGGCCGCCCCGGCGACGCGCGGGAGGTGGCGGCCGTGGTCGCCTTCCTCGCGGGCCCGGACTCCTCGTACGTGACCGGGGCGTCCTGGGCGGTCGACGGGGGCATGCTGCGGATGGGGCCCATGGCGGGATCGCACATGGACCACCACGACTGGCGTCGCCCCTGACCTGCGGCCCCACGCGGTGCGACGGCGTACGCGCGCCTACCCGCGGACAAGGGCTGGGCGGCCAGGACGGACACCGCTGAGGGCGGAAAGACGGTCCGCGTCCGCGTCCCCGCTGGTCCCTGGGGCCCCGAGCCCCTGGCCTGATCCCTACATGTGGGGCTGGTTGTAGTACCGGGCGAACTGCTCCAGATAGCCGGGTCCGCCGCCGTACTTGGCTTCGTCGAATGCGGGGGCGTTCTTGATCTCTTCCCTGCTCCGGTCGACGTAGACCTTCTGCTCGGCCGCGTCGATGCGCGTGATGGTGCCGGCCGGAAGCAGGACGTGCTTGCCGAAGATCCAGACACCGGTGTCGACGACGAGGTGTGAGGTGCCGACGTCCTCCGAATGCTTGTCGATCTTCCCGATGCTGCCGTCGGTGGCCTCGACCTTGTAGCCGACGAGGTCGATCCCCATCCGGTATCCGGCGTTCGGGTGGTAGCCCCAGATGCCTTCCTCGCTCATGGCCCGTGCCCTTCCGTGCGCCTGTGCCGCGGGGCGACGGCCCGGGCGGATGAACGGACTGCGCCCGGCCCGCCCGCGTCGTCCTTTCCCCTGCGCCTCCCCGGAAATGCCCGGCCCACGCACGGCGCGGGCTCAGGCCGGGTGCCCGGGTGTGAGGTCCTGGACGTCGCCGAGGAGCAGCAGCGGCGGCCGCGTGGGGCCGGGCGGGCTCTGCTCGACGGGCGAGAGCAGGAATCCGACGTGGTCGCCGCCGTCGATCAGCTCCTCGATCCGCCCCACGAACCAGGCGCACGCGTCATCCAGGAGCGGCGAGGCCCCGTGGGGCGAAGGCCGCCAGGCGATGTCCGCGAACTTGTCGACGTCGTCGTCGCCGGTCCGGCTCCCGAAGAGGTCCGCCGTCCGCTTCTGGTCCTTGCGCAGCGTGTGCACCGCCAGGTGGGACGCCTGCCGTGCGATCCGGTACGTACGGTTGGCCTTGGAGAGCCACACCATGAAGCGGGGCGGGTCGATCGAGCACTGGGAGGCGAAGCCCACCAGGCAGCCGGCCCGCTGGTCCCCGGCCGCCGTCGTCACCACGTACATCGGATAGTCGAGCACCTCGGTGAACGCATCCAGCTTTCCCACGATCAGCCCCTGCCTCCGCACTGCTGCGGCGTCCGTACGACGTTGTTGCGCACCGCGGGTCCGGCCCGGTGCGACCGGGGCGCAGAGCGGCGCGGGAGCGGGTCGCATCCCGGGAGGACCTGCGTCGTTGAATTTCAGGTCCTGGCCCGCTATGGAAACGAGATCCGCGTGAGCAGCCCGACCAACCTGTCACAAGAAGGCGTTGATGCCCTGCGACACCTGAGGGGCAGGCGCGAGGTCAATACCGTGATCCTGCGCCACAGGGACACTCCTCAGGCGCTGGCAGTGGAGCTGGAGGGCAACCTGACCCATGACGAGCTGCTCCAGGCCTTGCCGTCGGACGAGGCGCGCCTGGTCGTCCACGAGCTGTCCTTCGCCACGCGGGAGGGCATGCGCAGGCACGAAACGCTGTTGATCTTGTGGGTGCCGGTGGGCGCCGCCGGCCGCGAGGAGGAGTCCTACACGGTCGGCTATACCGCCCTGAAGGAACTCCTCGGGGACGTTCACGTCCACCTCACGGCCAGGCGGCCGGACCAGCTGGACTACCGAAGGCTGGTCGCCCTCGCTGGATGAGGACTCCGGCCGGCGCGGGGCGGCCGCCGGAATACCGGCGGCCGCCCCGCTCGTGCCGCGTGCGGCCGGCTGGCCGGAGGCGGGTCAGACCTCCCCGCGCCATGCCCCGGTGGCCGAGCCGCGGTCCTCGATGAAGTGCTTGAAGCGCTTCAGGTCGCCCTTGACCTGCCGGTCGACGAAACCGAGCTTGTCGCCGATGTTCTCCGCCATCCCCTCCGGGTCGAAGTCCATCATCAGCGTGACCCGCGTGTGAGAGGGGTCGATGGGCTGGAAGGTCACCAGGCCCGACTGCTCGCTCTCGCCACCGACGGTCACCCAGGCCACCTTGGTGTCCGGAATCTGCTCGGTGATCTCCGCGTCGAACTCCCGCTCCACACCACTGACCTTCGTCACCCAGTGCGTGAGCGTGTCCGTGCGCTGCTCGATCCGCTCGACGCCGTCCATGAACTGCGGGAACGACTCGAACTGTGTCCACTGGTCGTACGCGGTCCGGACGGGTACGTCGACCTCGATGGACTCCTTGACCTGCGACATACTGACCTCCTGGTCGTGCGGGGAGCCCGGCTCGGCCGGTGCGGCCGGCTCGGGCAGAGCACGTCATGGGTGCCCCTCGCGGCCTCGCCTGCCCCGCTCGCCGACCGTCATTCACCGAAGGGGCCGTCCTGCTGGGCCGTCCGGCTGGCAGCGCTCGCGCGGGGCCGCGGGCCGTCCGTCAGGTGTGGATGCGGCTGTTGACGCCGTCGTGGCTGTCGGCGTGCTCGTCGTCGAACCAGTGGTCCCCGGTCGCGAGGTAGCGGAAGGAGTGGGCGCTGTGGGAGGGCAGCGCGACGGTCGCGGCGCGGGTGCCGTCGCCGCGGGACTCCAGGGGGGGGGCGGCGGGGTTCCAGTGGTTGAAGTCGCCGACGACGCTGACCGGCCCGTCCGGGGTGTGCTCGGGGAGGATGAACGTGACGTGGGTACGGCCCTTGAGCCGCTTGCGTTCGAGCATGGAAGTCTCCAGCCGGGAGGAAACGGGATCGAGCCCGGGCATCTTCGCGCGCCGGTGGCCCCGGCGCCGCGGTACGCGGCCGTGGGCCGGGCACGGGTCACCCGGGCGGACTCCGTTTCCCCCCTGCTTCCCCCCCCGCTCCCGCCCACGCGGCCGTCAGGGTGAGCGCCGGGGGCGCACCCGGCCCCGCCTCATTCGGCGGGGCCGGGCCGCGGCCCGGTCAGACGGCGGCCGGGAACCGGTCCCAGGCCCGGTGCTCGCCCAGCGCCGTCGCGAGCGCGTCCACGACGGCGGCGCCGCTGTCGGAGACGGCGACGCCCGGTTCCGCCGTCGTGATCCCGGCGCTCTCGAGGAGCCGCTCCGCGCCGTTCCAGCCGCCGATGGCCTTGCCGTGCCGGTACGCCTCGGTGACGAGCAGCAGTACGCGCGGGTCGGGGGCCTTGGGGGGCAGGGCGGTGCCGGCCTTGGCATCGCGGGCGCCGTACGCGTCCGCGCCGGCCTGGGGCACCCCGGCCAGCACGAGCGCGTCGAACTCCACGGACCGGGCGGTGGCGAAGGTCCGCTGAATGCCGATCGGATCGCCGCCCGAGTCGAGGGTGCCGCCCGTCGGGGCGATGACGAGGGGCACCATGCCGGCGTCCAGGACGGCCTGCCGGGCCGTCCTCACGCCGTCCAGGTCGGCCGCTGCGTCCGCGATGATGCCGATCACACGGCCGTCGACCGGCCAGGTCCCGCCCACCTGGGAGAGCGCGGGGCTGGGATCGGCCGTCACGAGCGACACGGAGGCGGCGGGGGCCGGCAGGCCCAGGCCCGCGGCGACCTGTTCGCACAGCTGTGGATCGATGTTCGCCAGGACCTGCAGGGTGCGTTCCTTGACGGCCTGCTCGTAGCACTTGTTCAGTTCGAACGTGTAGGCGGCGACGATGTGCTCGCGCTCGGTCGGGGTCATGCTGAGCCAGAACAGGCGCGGCTGCGAGAAGTGGTCCGCGAACGAGGCGGGCGCCTCACGGACCTTGCTCGCCGCGGGGACCTGCACGGGCGTCTCGATGAAGGCGCCCGTGTCGGCTCCGGCGAGGAAGGGACAGCCGCCGTCGAGGCTGTTGGGCCGGTACGGGGCGACGCCCGTGTGGACGGCGGTCTGGTGCATCCCGTCACGGAGCATGTCGTTGACGGGGGCGTGCGGCCGGTTGATGGGGATCTGCGCGAAGTTGGGGCCGCCGAGCCGGCTGATCTGCGTGTCGAGGTAGGAGAAGAGCCGGCCTGCGAGCAGCGGGTCGTCGGTGACGTCGATGCCCGGGACCAGGTGACCGGGGTGGAAGGCGACCTGCTCCGTCTCGGCGAAGTAGTTCTTGGTGTTGGCGTTCAGAGTCATCAGACCGATCGGCTGAACGGGGGAGAGCTCCTCGGGAACGATCTTGGTGGGGTCGAGGAGGTCGATGCCCTCGAAGGTCTGCTCCGGGGTGTCGGGGAAGACCTGGATGCCCAGCTCCCACTGCGGGAAGGCACCGGACTCGATGGCGTCGAACAGGTCCCGGCGGTGGAAGTCGGGGTCGACACCCGCGATCATCTGCGCTTCCTCCCAGACCAGGGAGTGCACGCCCAGCTTCGGCTTCCAGTGGAACTTCACCAGCACGCTCTCGTCGGCCGCGTTGACGAGGCGGAAGGTGTGGACGCCGAAGCCCTCCATCATCCGGTAGGAGCGGGGGATGCCCCGGTCGGACATGTTCCAGAGCGTGTGGTGGGTGGCTTCGGTGTGCAGGGACACGAAGTCCCAGAAGGTGTCGTGCGCGCTCTGCGCCTGCGGGATCTCGCGGTCCGGATGCGGCTTGCCGGCGTGGATGATGTCGGGGAACTTGATCGCGTCCTGGATGAAGAACACCGGGATGTTGTTCCCGACCAGGTCGAAGACGCCCTCGTCGGTGTAGAACTTCGTCGCGAACCCGCGGGTGTCGCGCACCGTGTCGGCCGAGCCGCGCGAGCCGAGGACCGTGGAGAACCGTACGAACACGGGCGTCTCCACGTCCTTGGCGAGGAACGCGGCCTTGGACACCTCGCCGGCCGTGCCGTAACCCTGGAAGACGCCGTGCGCGGCGGCGCCGCGCGCGTGGACGACCCGCTCCGGGATCCGCTCGTGGTCGAAGTGGGTGATCTTCTCGCGGAGATGGTGGTCCTGGAGCAGCACCGGGCCGCGCGCTCCGGCCTTCAGGGAGTGATCCGTGTCGGGCAGCCGCGTGCCCTGGGCTGTCGTGAGGTATGCGCCGCTCTGCGCCACGCGTGCCTGGTCCGCGCCCGTCGGCTGTCCGGTCGGGCCGACCGTGTCGGGGCCGTCCTGGTCGGGCTTCGGGGGAAGGGGCTCCGTGGGCTCCGTGGGCTCGGCCACGGACGGCGACTGCGGGCCGGGCTTGCCCGGGATCTCGTTCTCGGGGATGTCGGCCACTGACTGCTTCTTCGTCGTCATGAACGTTCTCCTTGGTACCGCCGGCATGGCGGGCTGGGCGAAAAGAACAGGGGGCGCGATCCGCTCGCCGCGGTCAGCGCAGCGGCTGGCCGCCGGTGGCGTTGACGATCTCCCCGGTGATGTAGCCGGCCTGGGGCGAGGCCAGGAACACGAAGGCGGGCGCCATCTCCGCCGGCTGGGCCGGCCGGCCCAGGGGCGACTGCTCGCCGAACTCCGTCGGGTCCGGCATCGTCGCGGGGATCAGCGGCGTCCACACGGGGCCGGGTGCGACGGCGTTGACGCGGATGCCGCGCTCGGCGACCATCTGCGCCAGTCCGTGGGTGAACGAGATGATCGCCGACTTCGTCATCGCGTAGTCGAGCAGGTGGGGGCTGGGCTGGTAGCCCTGCACGGAGGTCGTGTTGATGACCGAGCCGCCGCGCGGCATGTGGGCGAGGGCCGCGCGGGTCAGCCAGAACATCCCGTACAGGTTTGTCTTCATCACCCGGTCGAACTGCTCCGTGGTGATCGCCTCGATCCCGTCGGGCTGGGACATCTGGTAAGCGGCGTTGTTGACGAGGATGTCGACCCGGTCCAGCTCGCTCACGGCCCGGTCGATGAGCGCCGTGCACTGGGCCTCGTCGCGGATGTCGCAGGGGACGGGTACGGCCTTGCGCCCCGCCTCGCGGACCAGGCGGGCGGTCTCCTCGGCCTCGTCCGTCTCTTCGGGCAGATGGGTGAAGACGACGTCGGCGCCCTCCCGGGCGAAGGCCAGGCACACGGCCCTGCCGATCCCCGAATCGCCGCCCGTGACCACGGCCGCCCGGTCGAGGAGTGCGTCGTGCCCCTGGTAGGAGTCCTCACCGTGGTCCGGCCGCGGATCCATCTCCTCGGTCGAGCCGGGGTGGTCCTGCTCCTGGTCGGGGAACGGGGGGCGCGGGTAGCGGGTGACGGGGTCGGGATCGCGGGGTGCTTCCTTGGATGACATGTACCTCTCCGGTGCAAAATGCGCTGTTCTGCGGGGTGGGACGGTGGGCCGGGTCCGCCAGGCACGTCGCGGCCTTGAGGCGGCGGGCGAGGTGCGCGGTGTCCGTGCCGAGCCGGGCCGCGTCGAGCCGCTCCATGCGTGACAGCGCGGAGCGGAATGTGACGGTGGGGATCCATGGTGTCCGGCTACCCGCACATCCGTCTTTGATATCGAAAGCGGCGCCATTCATCCCCTTTGGCTCAGTCCGTCAAGCCGCGAAGGCCTTCTCACCCCCGCCACAGCCGCGGACGACAGCTCCGGAGGCGGCAGGCACGACCGCGAGCGGCTCGCGGCCGTGCATGAAATCGGCGTTCCGAAGCATGTGCGGCCTATGGAATGCGTGGTGTACGAGGAGAAGTCGGGCCGGTCGGAGACGGTCGAGTGCGGCCTGGACGACGAGGCGTGCCGACTGGTGCTGAAGCGGCTGCGAGGGCTGGGCGACGGCGAATTCGGCTGGGTGCGCCTGGTCGACCCGGCCGAGGAGGAGGTCGTGCAGCTCGCCGCCGAGCTGGGCCTGCACCCCCTGGCCGTCGAGGACGCCGTGCAGGCGCGCCAGCGGCCGAAACGGGAGCGCTTCGGCGAGGTGCTGGCCGTCGCGCTGAAGACCCTCTGGTACGTAGAGGAGGAAGCGGCCGTCGAGACGGGGGAGTTGATGCTCTTCGTCGGCCCCCGTTACATCCTCACCGTCCGACACGGACAGGCGGACCCGACGGCCGAGGCGGCCCGCCGGCTGGAGACCGACCCGTCGATGCTGCGCTTCGGCCCCCTGGCGGTGCTCCACGCGGTCCTCGACGTCGTCGTCGACGCCTACAGCGAGGCCGCCGAGACGGTGCGCGCCGCGCTCGACCGGCTGGAGGACCGCGTCTTCTCGTCCTCGCGCGTCGACCACACCGAGGACATCTACTCGCTGAAACGCGAGGTCCGCGAGTTCCGGGACGCCGTACAACCCCTCGTCCCGGTCCTGCCCGGCCTGCTGGGCGGTCTGAGCGAGGTGGACCGCCCCGCGAAGGTCCTGCCGTACTTCCGCGACGTGGCCGATCATCTGAACCGCACCGACACCGAGGTGCGCACCCTCGACGAGCTGCTCAACTCGGTCCTCGACGCCCAGCAGGCCCGGGTGGGCACCTGGCAGAACGACGACATGCGGCGCATCTCCGCCTGGGCCGCGATCTTCGCGGTACCGACCATGGTCGCGGGCGTCTACGGGATGAACTTCGAGCACATGCCGGAACTCGGCTGGAGCTACGGCTACCCCCTCGCCGTAGGCCTCATGGCAGCGGCATCGGGCTTCCTCTACCGATCCTTCCGCCGCAACGGCTGGCTCTGAGAACGTTTACCGGCTCCGTACGGGCATGAGTGGCGCTCGGCTGGAAAGCCGCCCGGTATGACGCCCCCACCGAACCAAGACCACGGCCGCGACCGGGAACACGACCAGACGGACGACCAGACGAAGCGGAACGCCGACGCGGGTCCGAGCGAGCAGGTCGAGGAGCGGGCTCCTGACCAGCCCTCGGACCTGCCCGCACGCTCCTGGAAGGCGGTCCTGCGCGGCACGGTCAAGGAGTTCCAGAACGACGAGCTGGGCGATCGCGCAGCGGCCCTGACCTACTACGGCGTGCTCGCGCTCTTCCCCGCCCTCCTGGTCCTCATCTCCCTGCTGGGACTGGCCGGACCGTCGACGATCGAGCGGCTGCTGGACAACGTGCAGCAGCTGACGCCCGGGGCCGCCCGGGACGTGATCACGAACGCGGTCGAGCAACTGCAGGGCCACAGCGGCATCGGGTCCCTGATGGCGATCGTCGGCCTCGTGGTGGCGCTGTGGTCCGCGTCCGGCTACGTGGCGGCGTTCATCCGCTCCGCGAACGCCGTATACGACGTGCCCGAGGGCCGCCCGGTGTGGAAAGTGCTGCCGCTGCGCGTGGCACTCACCGTGACGCTGATGGTCCTCGCCTGCGCCGGCGGGCTGATCGTCGTCTTCACCGGAGGACTGGCACGGCGGGCGGGCACCGCCCTGGGGATCGGCGACAGCGCGCTGACGGTGTGGTCGATCGCGAAATGGCCGGTGCTGGTGCTCCTCGTCACGATGATGATCGCGCTCCTGTACTGGGCGGCGCCCAACGCCAAGGGCCGCGGGTTCAGGTGGGTGACACCGGGCAGTCTGCTGGCCCTGCTGATCTGGATGATCGCCTCGGGCGGATTCGCCTTCTACGTCGCGAACTTCGGCTCCTACAACAAGACGTACGGCACGATCGCCGGTGTGATCGTCTTCCTGATCTGGTTGTGGATCACCAACCTCGCGATCCTCCTCGGGCTGGAGTTCGACGCGGAGCTGGCCCGCCAGCGTGCGATCGCCGGCGGCCTCCCCGAGGACCAGGAACCGTACGTCGAGCCCCGCGAAACCCGTGCCTGGAGCGACGAGGACCGCCGCCGTATGGAGCAGTGATCGCGATGGACACCCGTAAGCCCGCCGAATGCGGGTAGGCGCCATCCATGATTCCTACCGAAATTCTCGCGGCCGAAGCCCAAGGATCGCTTTTCCTCATCCTCGCCGGCGTGGCGGTGGTCGTCCTTCTGCTCGGCGCGTTCTGGTACGGCAGCCGCCGCAGCGCACGGCGCAAGGCCCCGGCCCAGCCGGCCGACCAGAATCCCGTGGCGCGTGGGCGTGAGGACTCCTGGCAGACGCCGGACGACAGCACCAGCGGCCAGGGGCCGCGCGCGTGAGCCCACAGGCCCCGACTTCGGTCGGACGGCGTCGAAAACCGATCGTGGAGATCGATCGCGAAGATCGGCGAGAAACGCGGATGGGACGCTTCGCCGGGGGCAGTCGCACGATGTCGATCACATTCCCCAGGTCCGCCCGGCGGGCCGCGTTCGAATCCGGAGGTGCGCGGTGACCAGTACGGCTCTGTCCCTGCCCCCGCTGACAGCCGGCCTGATGGCCCTGCCGGGCGTCTACCAGCCCCAGTCGGACACCCTGCTCCTCGCCGAAGCGCTCGCCCAGGAGAAGCTCGGGCCGCGCACCGACGCTCTGGAGATCGGTACGGGTACCGGCGCCCTGGCCCTGCACGCCGCGGGCAGAGGCGCCCGGGTCACCGCGGTGGACGTCTCGTGGCGCGCCGTGGTCACGGCGCGGTTGAACTCCCTGCGCCGCCGGCTGCCCCTGCGCGTCCTGCACGGCGACTTCGAGGAACGCACCGCCGGGCGCCGCTTCGACCTGGTCGTCACGAATCCGCCGTACGTCCCCGCCCCGGGGGCCGGGCTCCCGTCGCACGGCCCGGAACGGGCCTGGGACGCCGGCCCCGACGGGCGCGGCGTCATCGACCGGATCTGCGCGAGCGCCCCGGCCCTGCTGCGTCCCGGGGGCGTCCTGCTCATGGTGCACTCGGGCATGTGCGGGGCGGAGGAGACCCTCGAGCGCCTGGCCGGTGGAGGGCTGGCCGCCGAGGTCACCGCGCGGGCCTCCGTGCCGTGGGGCCCCGTCCTGCGCTCGCGGCGGCAGTGGCTGGAGCAGCAGGGTCTGGCGGCGGAAGCCGAGGAATGGGAAGAGTTGGTGATCATCCGTGCCGAGTCCGACTGACAGCCGCCCGCGCCCGGCCGCCGCGAAGGCGGCGCACACCGGCCGGGCGACCGTGCAACCGCAGGGACCGGCCCTGGTCGAAGGGCGGGGTGAACTGTCCGGCGCCGTGACCCAGGCCCTGCGGTCCGGCGGCCCGCCGGTGTACGCCACGGCGTCCGTGCTGAAGGCGGACCCGTGGGGTGAGGACCTCCAGCTCGCGCTGTACCTGCTGTACGAGCTGCACTACCGGGGCTTCGACGGGGTGGACGACGCGCGGGAATGGGACCCGGAGCTGCTGCGGCTGCGGCAAGCCCTGGAGACCCGCTTCCTGCACGCCCTGCGCGCCGAGCTGCCCGACGCGCCCGGATCGGTCGAGGAGGCCTTCGCCCCGCTCCTCGTCGAGCCCGTGGACCTCTCCGGCAGCCTCAGCCACCGCCTCGCGACCGAGGGCGAGCTCTGGCAGCTGCGCGAGTACGCGGCCCTGCGCTCCCTCTACCACCTCAAGGAGGCGGACCCGCACGCCTGGGTCATCCCCCGGCTCACGGGGCGGGCCAAGGCCGCCATGGTCGCCATCGAGTACGACGAGTTCGGCGCCGGCCGCGCCGACCGCATCCACGCACGGCTCTTCGCCGACCTCATGGGCGATCTGGAGCTCGATCCCGCGTACGGCCGCTACCTGGACCAGGCACCGGCCCCCCTGCTGGCCACCGTCAACCTGATGTCCCTGTTCGGGCTCCACCGGGCCCTGCGCGGCGCTCTCGTCGGCCACTTCGCGTGCGTCGAGGTCACCTCGTCACCCGGCTCCCGCCGCCTGGTGAAGGCGATGCGGCGCTGTGGAGCGGGGCCCGCCGCCGAGCACTTCTACGCCGAGCACGTCGAAGCCGACGCCGTCCACGAACAACTCGTACGGCACGAGGTGATCGGCGGGCTGCTGGCCGACGAGCCGGACCTGGAGGCGGACATCGCCTTCGGCTGCGCGGCGACCGTCCTGCTGGAGGACCGCCTCGCGAACCACATCCGCGGGGCATGGGAGCAGGGGCGCAGCGCGTTGCGTGCGCCCCTGCCGGGGGACTGAGCGGGAGCGGCTCCGTCAGCGGGGCGCGGCCCGGTTGCCGAACCAATGACCGCGGCGGCGGGGTGCGTCGGCCACCGGAGCACGGGTGTCGGCCGCGGTTCGGGGGTCGTCAGCGGGGACGTCGTCACGTTGCTTGAGCGGATCGTCGTGCTGCTCGTGGTCGTGGTCGTGGTCGTGGTCGCGATCGTGGTCGCGGTCGTGGTCGATGGCGGCCACGGCCGCGGCCTCACGGCGTGAGGTGTTCAGTTCCCGTCGGGCCCGCGCCGAGCGGACGGCCGAACGGCGGGCGCCGAGCATGACCAGGGTCAGGCCCAGGAGGGCCACCGCTCCGACGATCATTCCGCTCAGGAAGAGAGAGCCGGTCGAACCCGTGGCGTGGTAGCCGAAAACCGAGAAGTCACCGCCGGCGCCGAGTTCGTGTCCCGCACCGGTATTGCCGAATATTCCGGCCAATCCGACGACGAGGGCGGCGATCAGAATGATGAGTCCGAGGATGAGGATCATGAAATGTCTCCTTGGATCCGCGCCCGGACAAGGCGCCGGGCACGGCTGGCGCCTACCCTGGTTGTGAACCGTCAAGCGAAAACGGAGGACCTCACATGCTCGTCCTCGGCATCATTCTTCTCATCGTCGGATTCGTGACGGGAATTTCGATCCTGTGGACCATCGGGATCGTTCTGCTCGTCATCGGCGCCATTCTCTGGATCCTGGGAGCGGCCGGTCACGCCGTCGGCGGTCGCCGCCACTACTGGTAGCGCCGTTCAGGGAACCCGCAGGGCCAGTACGACGACGTCGTCTCCCGGTTCGGGGGTCGTCCGCCTGCTGGTGATGCGGCGGAGCAGGTCGGCCATCGGACGGTCCCCGTGGCGGGCGAACAGGGCCGCGAGTTGTGCGATCGACGCATCGATGTCGCGGCCCCGGCGCTCGATGAGGCCGTCGGTGTAGAGCAACAGCGTGGAGCCCGCAGGCAGGTCCCGCTGGTGCTCGGTGCGCCGGAACCGCCCGAGGCCCGGGTGCAGGAGGAGGTCGTGCTCCACCAGGCTGGTCACCCGGCCGTCCGGGGTGCGCAGCAGCGGCGGCGGGTGGCCGGCGTTGGACCAGGTCAGCCTCCAGTCGGGTCCGCCGTCGGCCAGGTCCAGGCGGGCGTGGACCAGTGTGCCGCCGGCCTCGATCGGCAGGGCCGAGCACGCCGCTTCCAGGGCGTGCAGAGCGGCGGCCGGGCTGTACGGGGGTGGTCCAGCGTGGCCTGTCGCAGCATGCTGCGGACCTGGCCCATCACGGTCGCGGCGTGCATGTCGTGACCCGTGATGTCACCCACTGTGATCATGAGGGCCGCGGGCTCGCCGGGTGAAGCCGGGGGCAGGTGGTAGGCGTCGTACCAGTCCCCGCCGATCATCTCGCCGTCCGCCGCCGGCTGGTACACGGCGCTCAACTCGATGTGGTCGGTGCGGGGCAGGTCGGTGAGCATGGCCTCCTGCAACTGCCGGGCCACGGAGATCCGCTCGTCCAGGTACAGGGCGCGCTCCACCGCCTGGGCCACGTAGCCGGCCGCCGCGGTGAGCGTGGCCCGCTCGGTGACTCCCACCTCGTGCCGCTTTGCCCAGCAGATCGCGAGGACGCCCAGCAGGGAGCGGCTGCCCCACAGCGGCAAACAGAACACCGTGGTGAAGCCCATGCGGTCGAAGAAGCCGACCGCCTCGGGGCCGTAGTCGGCGACCAGCGCCTCCCGGTCGGGTACGAAGACGGCGCGCCGCTCCCGCATGGCCCGGGTGCTCGGGAACGCCGCGGTCACCGGCAGGGTGAGGAACTTCCGTTCCACCGAGAGCGCGAAGTCCGGGTCGGGCACCCGGTGCAGCTCGTCCTTGTCGGCGACCAGCAGGCCCGCGTACGAGGGCTTGCCGACGCCGACGAAAAGGTCCCGCAGCCGCCGCCGGACGTCGTCCAGCCCGGACGTCTGGGCCAGCTCCTCCGACGCCCTCAGCAGCAGTTCGGCATGGTCCAGTCCCGCCTGGGCCTCCTGCTCCAGGCGCTGCGCGTCGCTCCGGGCCCGCTCGGCGGCGGCCCGCGCGGTCCGCAGGACCTGCTGTGCGGACCGGCTGTGCGCCGACAGGATGCGCAGGCGCAGCTCGGCGGAGCAGACCGCGGCCAGGTCCTCCAGGTCGGAGAGCTCGCCCTCGTCCCACGTCCGCGGCCGGTGGTCGAGGGCGCACAGGGAGCCCAGGACGAGCCCTTCGCCGTCGGTCAGCGGCATTCCGGCGTACGCGACGGCCCCGAGGTCCGCGATGGCCGGGTGGGTGCGCAGCTGGTCGTCGGCGCGGGTGTCGGGCAGGACCAGAGGCTGACCGGAGACCGCCACACGGCGGCACAACGCGTGCGACAGCGGCAGCTCCCGGGTCCCCGCCCAGGGCTCGGGCAGTCCGATCATGCCGGGCAGGACCTGCCGGTCGTCCTCGACGAGCGAGACGAAGGCCACCGGAACGCGGAGCAGTCGTGAGACGAGCCGGGCGAACCGGTCCATCCCGGGATCGGAGGTCGCCGAAAGACCGGCCAGTCTCAGAGCCCGCTGTGGTGCGCTGCCCGGATCCGCTCCGGATTCCTGGCCCTGTTCCGCCATCTGCCCTCCGGTCCGCCGCGTCCCTCCGGTCCGCGTCCCGAGGCTCGCAACCGCATCCTAGAGCAGCGGGTAGCCGCTCGGGCGGGATCGCCGGCCCGCGCACCCGTGCGCAGGCCGGTCCGCGGGCCGGGTCACATGGGGTCCATCGTGCCGCTGCCCCTGCCGTTCTCGGCCTCGCTCTTCTGCCGGATCCGCAGGGCCTTGTCCGTCAGACGCTGCCGCTCCGCCGGATCGGTGGCGTGCTGTGCCGCCTGCTCCAGCTCCTGGGCCTTGTCGCGCATCTGCTGGGCTCGTTCGCTCGGTTGGCTGTCGCCGCTCATGATCACTCCTCGGGTTCGGGGATACGGGTCTCCGAGGCGAACAGCGGGAGGTCAGGCCCGCCACCGCGGCCTCAGGGTCCGGCACGTACCCGGCCCCGGCGTCGCGAAACGCACTGATCTGAGCTCGTACGGCCAGGAGCCGACGCGACCACTTGCGCGGACGGTGGGACGATGGCATGAGCAGCGGTAGGGGCGCCCGTACCCGCGCGCCCATCGTGAGACAGACAGCAGGCGAGGCCATGACGAAGCAGCCGAAGCCGTCCCAGCCCACCCACGGCAAGGGTCCGAGTCGCTACGAGGGCACCAAGCAGCACGGGTGGTCGCCGGACGTGGACGAGACCCGTCAGCAGGACAACCCCAGTGCCCACCGTTCCTTCCATCCGGACGAGTACGCCCCGGACAAGGGGCCCGGTCGGACGGTGTCCAAGGAAGAAGCCGGAAACCCGCACGGCAAGCCGGTGAAGAGCCGGAGCACGCGCGGGGAGGACCAGAGCAAGGGCTCCGAGGAGAAGGGCATGCACGACACGGGCCGCCGTGGCCGGTCGCAGCGTCCCAGCGGCACGAAGGACGCCTCGGCCTCGACGGGAGTGGACCCCCAGGACCCGCCGGGCAAGCGCGGCGGCGGTTAGGGCGCTCCCCCTCCGGCACGCGCTCGGCACACCCGGCCCGAGCGCGTGCCGGGCAAGGGGAGCGGTCAGTTGGCCCGTGGCTCCTTCGCGGCGGCGGGACCGGGGTGGGGGCGGGGCGGCGGTGCGTCGGCGTCGTCCAGGGGGAGGGCGGCTCCGGTGCGTATGGAGTGGATGACCGCGTCGTGCAGGGCTCGGCTCGCGGTCTCGCTGGGGCACGGGACGGGACTTCCCGCGAGGGGGAGCCAGTCGGACGCCCCGCTGTACTGGACCGTGACGTGGGCCAGGCCGTCGGCCTCGATCCAGGTGGTGTGAACGTCGAGTTCACCGGTGAGGACGGGGCCCGCCTCACCGGTCTGTACCCCGTTGCGCCCGGCGAAGATCCCGGGGGTGGTCCATGATGCCCAGCTCATCCGGCCTCCTGCTGCACTCGTGGTCCTGCCAGTGTGACCGCGTCGGCCCCCGCGCGCCCCCGCAGGCCGCGAGCGCCCCGTCCGCCCGGTTCCGAAGGGGTATTCGCGGAGGTATTCCCGGGTGCATACTCATGCCATGGCAGACACCACCGTAAAGATCGACTCGGAGACGCGGGACCGCTTCGCCACCCTGGCCGCCGCTCGAGGCAAGAGCATGCGGGCCTATCTCGCGGAGCTGGCCATCGAGGAGGAGAACCAGCTCGCCCTCGGCAGGGCCACCGCCGCGTTTCGCGAAGCCGTCGGCCGCCCGGGCATCGCCGACGCCTTCGATGCCGAGTTCGGCGGTCCGCCCCCGTCCACGAAGACGCACCGCGCGGCCTGATCTCGGATCGGCTGCTGCCGCTCCTGCGGCCGCTGCCGGCGAGGAGTGGCCGCTCCACGGACCGGGACGGCGGCCGGGTGCTGTCGGAGAGGGGTGGGGGCTGGCGCGCACGGGGTGGGGCGCCAGCCCCCTGGCAGGGCCGCCGGACGGGGGGCGTTTCGGCGGCCGTGGTGTGCTGGACCCGCGGTGCGGCTGGGGCAGCTGCGCACGGCGGGCAGTGGTTGAACTCCAAAGCACGCCTGGGTCGGTGCGCGCCGGGGGGTGGATGGAAGCCGCCACCGCCTCCTCCGCGCGCGTCCGCCGGGCGTGACAGAGCCCGGCCGGGTGACTACGGGCCCGGCCGGGCTCTGCGTGTGCGGGGTGCCGCGCGTTGCTCAGAAGTCGTCGTCGCGCCGGTCGCGTCCGCCGTGGAGCGGGTCTTCCTCTCGGCCCCGCTTGATCTCCTCGGGGCTCTTGCCGCCACGGGAGGGCGTGCCGGGCTCGGGGTGCACCGGGTCCTGGCCGGGCCCTCGGGGGCGCTGCTGCTCCTCGCGACCCTTGCCCGGCTCCTGGCGCTTGTCCTTCATACCGCCCATGACGGCGACTCCTTGCTGCGTGGGGTGGGAATGCCTCTCGACCACGCTCACACGCAGCGTGACGACTCGCACCATTTCCGCTACGGATCGTGGCGTTCGGGTGACGTCGCCGGGGACGAGTCCACTGACGTCGGGCCTGCCCGTGCTCGTGCGGCCGGGTACCGCGATCCGCTCAATGCGTACGGGTGTGGTGGTCCAGCAGGCGGGTGAGCAACCCCAGGAACTGGTCGCGCTCGGCCGGGTCCAGCGGCGCGAGCAGTTCGTCGTGCAGGTCGTCCAGGACCTCGTCGAGGCGGCACAGGTGACGGCGGCCCCGGGGGGAGAGGGTGATGATGTTGCGGCGCCGGTCGTCGGGATCCGGTGCCCGCGCGACGAGGTCGCGCTCGGCCAGTTCGTTGAGCACGCCGACCATGTCGCTGCGGTAGATGCCCGTACGCCCGCTCAGCTCCGCCTGGCTGCCCGGCCCGAGATCCTGCAGCGAGGCAAGCACGGCGTAGTGCCACTTGCGGGCGTCGGCCCGGGCCGCCAAGCCATCGGTGATCAGCCGGTCCGACCGGGTGGTCAGCTGCGACAGCAGCCGGCTGGCGCGCCGGCGCAGCCTGTCGGGCGTCGTGGGCGCGCCGGCGTCGCGTCTGTCCGCGGCTTCGTCTCTGATCATGGTGCCCATCCTAGCCATTGTGTTAGTCAGACTAACGATATACGTTCGCCGGTGTCGAACGCCACTGCGACAGAAGCCTGTTGCGTGAACCCCACGAAAGGGAGCCCTTGCCCACCAAGACCCTGCACATCCCCACCTCGGACGGCCGGGCCGACGCCTTCGCCGCCTTCCCCGACGGCGGCGGGCGCCACCCGGGCGTGCTGCTGTACCCCGACGCCTTCGGCCCGAGGCCCGAGCTGGAGAAGAAGGCCCGCGAACTGGCCGGGCACGGCTACTACGTGCTCGTGCCCAACCTGTACTACCGGCACGGCCCCGCACCGGTGGTCGAACTGCCCGAACACATCGGAGCCGAGGCCCGGCCCGCGCTCTTCGAACGGCTGATACCGCTGGTCCAGGCGCACACCACCGAACAAGTCCTGCGCGACGCCGACGCCTACCTCCGCTTCCTCACGGTCCAACCGGAGGTCAGCGCGGGCCCGGTCGCCACGATGGGCTACTGCCTGGGCGCCGCCCTGGCGATGCGCACCGCGACGGCCCACCCCGACCGGGTCGCCGCCGTCGCCGGGTTCCACCCGGGCTTCCTGGTCACCGACGCGCCCGACAGCCCGCACCGCCTGGTCTCCGAGCTCACCGCCCAGGTCCACCTCGGCCTCGCCGAAGGGGACCTGACGCCCGAGGCCATCGGCGAGCTCAACAAGGCCTTCGACGCGGCGGGCATCGGTTACACCACCGAGGTCTACCCCGGCACCGTCCACGGCTTCACCATGTCCGACACCGACGCCTTCGACCCCGCGGCGCTGCAGCGCCACTGGGACCGCCTGCTACCCCTGCTGGCCCGCACCCTGGCCAACACCTGACGCTCGAAGCCGCCGACCGCGGGTCACCGCGGCTTCGGCCGGGCGGGAACGGGCCTCCCTCCAGTGCAGCAAGAGCGCCATGGTGCTCGAGTACGTCTCTGGTGAAGGCCGCGCGCCGGAACGAACCCATGGCTCCGTCGCCGTCACACAGGTCCCCGACAGCCCGGCAACCACTCGGATCATCGTGGGGGATCCCAAGGTGCGCGGATCGAGGACCGTGTGAAGTAGCCGGATCACACCCGCGTGGAGGAAGTGCAGGTGGACCGCTGGCACGGCCTCGCCCGCGGACTGCCCCCGCCTCCCGCGGAGTCGATCCGGCACTGGGCCTGGTCACGGGCGGCTCGGGGCGCGGTGCAGGTACTCAAGGCGGTGCTGGGCCAGTTCCAGGTGCCGGGGGTCGAGGGCCGGCAGCTCGCGCAGCAGGCGGATGAGGTCCGGCCCTGTTTCCAGGGCTGCGCGCGGGTCCTTGAGCTGGGTCCAGCAGTAGAGCGCGCCCGCGGCCGCCGCGTGCACGTCGGCGGCGTCCGGGGCCTGGCAGCCCAGTCGGGCTCGGGCGGCAGCCGACCACAGCTCGGTCGCGAGCCGGAAGTCGCCGGCCATCCGGGCCAGGTCGGCCCGGATCTCCACCCAGTGCAGCGCCTCGCGCGACGCCGGCCCCTGCGTCTGGTGGACGTACTCCTCCCACGCCCGCGCGAGCAATGCGGCCTCGGAGTGCCGGCCCGCGGTGGCCAGGCCGTGAATGTGCGGGCGGGGGTCGTCGGGCGGCGCCGTGGCCGGGCCCTCCTGCGACAGGGGGACCTGTACCTCGACGCGCCGGCGCTCTTCAGCGGGGAGGTGCGCAACCCGCCCCGGTACGTGCCCGTACGCCGACCGCGCGGACACGCCGGGCGCGGCCGACCCGGGCGCGGCCGCCACGGCGAGCTCGCGGGCCCCGGGCAGGACGAGGGCGCCCGGCGGCAGGGCGGCCGCACCCACCGCGAGGGCGTGCAACCGCAGGTTCCCCGGCCGGGTGGGACTGGCGCGGAGCTGGTCGATCCAGGCCCGCGTATAACCGCTCACGACCGGGCCCCCGCCGTGCCAGCCGGGCGGGCAGACGACTCCGTACACCTCTGCCGACGGGGAGGCGGGCAGGCTGCCGTACTCCTGGAGCAGCGGCCAAGCCGCCTTGTCGGCCGCGAGGTCGAGCAGCACCGTCGTCAACCCGACCGGCCGGTCCCGCAGTTCCGCCCCGAGCCACTCCCACGGCAGCGCCGTGTAGCGAACCGTGCCGGCCGTGGTCCCGGCCAGCGCCAGGTGCAGCCGGTTCCCCCGACCGTCGACGGTCAGCCGGCCCGAGAGGTACACCAGCAGCGGACCGGGCGTGGCGGCGGCCGTACGCAGCCGCATCAACACCGTGTTCGGATCCCGCGCCCCGTCCAGGTACGTCGTGTCACACGGAACGCCGCTGTTCAGCAACCCCGACGCGGGCACCACACCCAGCGCGGCCAGGTTCGCGCTCGGCGCCACCTGGACACCGCGGCGCCTTACCGCGGCATCTCCCGCTATGAGGAGCACGTGGCCCCGCTGCTCTCCCAGCCCGAAGTTGTGCATGAGCAGACCGTACTCACTCGCCGCGCTTCAAGAACCGGTCCGCCCTCACCCGGCGGACCACCGGAACTGTATGCCGTCCGGCTTCCTCCCGCCGCTCCAGCACTCCCG
Source organism: Streptomyces subrutilus (assembly GCF_001746425.1). Classification (GTDB taxonomy): domain Bacteria; phylum Actinomycetota; class Actinomycetes; order Streptomycetales; family Streptomycetaceae; genus Streptomyces; species Streptomyces subrutilus_A. The sequence goes on from NZ_MEHK01000001.1 coordinate 6,923,897, forward strand.
CGGCGGCCAGTTGCACGAGCACCCCGTCCAGGGCGTTCCCCAACGGGGTGTCCGTCCGGCACACCCCCTTGACCTGGCCGCCCCCTCGGTCCCGGGGACCGGGCCGGCCGCACCGCAAACCGTTCGCGCGGCGTTCCACGCGCCGCGTACGGTCTGCGCATGACGAGGACCACGCCGGCCAGACCAGTGTCCGTCGAGGCCGTGTTCCCCGGCCTGGCCCACCACCGGGGCCGGACGACCCGGCTGCACCCCAGGCCGGGGCGGCCCGGCAGGCGCGACAGCCATGTCGGCGGGCCGATGCCGTGGCCGCGAGGCGAGCCGTGGCCGGTGTGCCGCGGAACACGGCCGCGACGCCCCCAGCTGTCAGTCCGACCTGTCGATTCCGCCCGGCTGGCGGGTCGGCGGCTTTCCCAGTTGGGCGTCGACGGGTCCGCTGAGCGTGGCCTGCGCGTCCTGCGCGGGGCCCATGCGGCTGCTGCTGACCGCCGGCGGCGATGAGATGGACGCCGACTCGCACAGCTGGGTACCGCTGGAGGACCGCGACCCGTCCCTGCGGGGGAAGCCCTCGATCCGGGGCGGCCGGTCCGTCGCCGAACCGACCCGGCTCCGCTTCGGCCGGGACCGGGACCTGCACGTCTTCACCTGCCGGGCCGACCCCGGCCACCCGCCCCAATGGGTGCCGGCCTGAGGCATCTCAGCGGTTCAGCGGGATCGGCGAGTCATCGGGACAGCGGCTCAGCGGCTCAGCGGCTCAGCGGTTAAGCCGAAGAGCCAGACCGTCGAGGACCACCTCGAGGCCGTACGCGAACTTCTCGTCGCGGATCCCTTTCGGATCCGCGTGCTGCGCGGTGGGCGCGAGGCGGGCGATGAAGTCGGCCTCGCTCTGCCCGGACTGGGCGACCGTGGTCAGCCAGGCCGACTCGGTCGTGGTCACGCCGATCACGTAGGAGTACACGGCGTCGATCGCGCCGTGCGGCTCGGGGAAGCCGGCGGCGGTGAACAGGACGCTCAGCCGCTCGGAGACGGCCGTCAGGTTGGGCCCCAGGTACGCGAGGCCGGCCCGGCCCAACACCCCGCACATCCACGGGTGGCGCAGGGTCGTCGCCCGGAAGGAGACGGCGAGGCGGGTGACGGCCATCCGCCAGTCCGGGCTGTCGGCGGCCGGGAGGGCGATTTCTGCCAGCACCTCGTCGACCGCCAGTTCCATCAGTTCGTCCTTGAGGGCGACGTGCCGGTAGAGGGAGGTCGCGCCGGCGTTCAGTCGGGCGCCGAGCTTGCGCATGCTCAGTGCTTCGATGCCCTCCTCGTCCAGCATGGCGATGGTCTCGCGGACGATCACCGCGCGGCTGAGCGCGGGCTGGCTCGGCGCCGCAGGGGGGCGCACCCACACGGAGGGGACGGGGTTGGCTTCAGCCGTGCCTGCCATGGTGCGGATCCTCCCGGGTTGCCAACTTCGTGGACTGCCAAGGGCGCTGGGCGGGCCGTCGCCCGTCCGCGCCCGCCCTTCGGCGGCACCGGTGAGGCGGGATGCACGGGGCGACCCGGCCCGACCCCCGAGGCGGGCCGGGTTGCTCCGTGCACCCAGCCGCTGCATCACGGTGGGGCGATCACCTGACGGCTTGCGAACACTGTACGCCAGATGGAGAACAGTGTTCGCACCCGGCGGCGCGGAGTCTGATCCGGGCCGTGTCCTGGCGTCGGCGGCCGGTCATCAGCGGCTGAACGGGGGTGTCGAAACGATACAGCTGCGGGCATTTGAGTGAACCGGCGTTCCCGGCGGTGCCGGCGGGTGGTTGGACCGGCCGACGCGCACATCGACCAGCGCTTCGCTTCGAACATCCTTATAGCTCGTAACACGATCATGAATCGTGTTTCTTGAGGCGTCTCCAGCAGATGAGGCTGCAGGCGAGGGAGACGAGCGCGTCGTGGAGTTCGGTGCGGCGTTCCCATCGGACGGCGAGGCGTTTGAACTGATGGAGCAGGGCGAAGGTCTGCTCCACGACGTAGCGGAGTTTGCCCATGCCCTTGATGTTCGGGGCTCCTTTGCGGGAGATGACGGGCAGGATCCGGCGTTTGCGCAGCTCTTCCCGGTTGGGGTTGGAGTCGTAGCCCTTGTCGCCGAGCAGGGCGTCCGGGCGTCTGCGGGGACGGCCGGGGCGGCCCGCCACTGGCGGGATGCCGTCGACCAGGGCGAGGGTCTGGGTGACGTCATTGACGTTCGCCGCGGTCGTGATGACCTTGAGCGGGGTGCCGCGTCCGTCGCAGATCAGGTGGTGCTTGCTGCCCGTCTTCCGCCGGTCGACCGGCGACGGACCGGTGTCGGCTCCCCCTTTTTCGCGCGAATGTGAGAGCCGTCCACGCATGCCCTGGACCAGTCGAGCCGGCCGGCCGCGTTCAGCTCGGCGAGCAGGATTCGGTGCAGCTGGTCGAAGACCCCGGCCTGCTGCCACCGCTCCAGTCTTCGCCAGCAGGTCTGTCCCGAGCCGAACCCCAGCTCAGGTGGCAGGAGTTGCCAGGCAATGTCGTTGTGCAGGACGTACAGGATGCCCTGCAGGCACAACCGGTCTGCGACCGGCCGCGGCCCTGGCGACCTCGTCGGCCAGGGCGGCAGCAGCGGCTCGATCAGCGCCCACAAGTCGTCGTCCACGATCCACGGCCGAGTGCTCACGCACTCACGAACGGCCGAATCATCACACCGGTTACGCCCGACCAGGGCATCTCACCAAGATCCTGTTACGAGCTATTAGGGGAGTCATGCGTATTCGTTCTGCTGTCACCGCATCCGTCCTGGCCGCCGGCATCCTGCTGGGCGGGGCCGGTGCCGCCCTGGCCAACGACGGGGGCGACAACGACTACTTCTCCGGCGGTCGCGCGGGCTTCTCGTCGGAGTGCTCCTCGGTCGCCGCGGTGCCCAGCAACCGTCCGGCCTTCACCGGACCGGTCTACACCTCGAGCTGTGCCACGCACGGCCTGGCGGAGTGGGCGAAGGGGCACCACGTGGGCGCCTGACCAGGGCTCGCGCCGCGGGGGCGGACCGACAGCGACGTCGGCCGCCCCCGCGGCGTTTCCCGGCCGACACCCGCCGCAGGAGCCCGGCCCGGATACCGGAGCGGGCGGCCGGCTGCTCGGCGGTCAAGGCCCTTCGGCGAGGTGGGCGGGGATGTCGTGGACCACGACGGCGCGCAGGGCGCGGGCAGGGGCATGGCCGTACGTCAGGTCGTGCAGGGGCGAGGACGGAACGTGGCTGTTCTCGGTGGCGAATGCGGGGGAGTACGGCTTCCCGTGAATGCCGATGAGAAACGGCCGTGTTACTCGCGCATGGTCGGGGAGTGTGGGGGCATTCGGCTCTCTGGAGGTTGATAACCATGGTTCCCCTGCTTCTCGTTCTTCTGCTCGCACTGATTCTGTTCGGCGCCGGTTTCGCGGTGAAGATTCTCTGGTGGGTCGCGATCGCGGTTCTGGTGTTGTGGCTGATCGGTTTCGTCGCTCGGCCGAAGGGCAGTAGCGGCCGCTGGTACCGCTGGTAGCGGACCGGCAGACGTAGAGGTCAGACCTCTACGACGGTGGCGGCGGCCTGTCATTCCTCTCCTCGGATGGGTGACAGGCCGCCGCCATTTCCGCGTGTGCGCAGTCCGATTTCCGGCCTCGCCTCAGATCCGGAACGTGTGAAAGAGGGCTTACGGGGCACGTGGATTGCAGGCGGTACGCCCAACCCGCCGAGCATGACGTACGGAACAGGTGGGGAATGGCGCGAGATTGTTCTCCGCGCCCGCCGTCCCCGATTCACCGGAGGAGTTGTTTTCGCGTGACTGAGCATGTGTGGAGTTACAAGTCGACCGCGGGCTACGTGCAGGGCACGGACCTGACCGGGTTCACGGTCGAGGCGACCGACGGAAGCGTCGGCAAGGTCGACAAGCACTCCGACGAGGTCGGCGATGCCTATCTGGTCGTGGACACGGGAGTGTGGATCTTCGGCAAGGAGATCCTGATGCCGGCGAGTACCGTCGTCAGCATCGACCCGGAGGAGAAGACGGTCTTCGTCGACCGGACCAGGGGCCAGATCAAGGAGGCCCCCGAGTTCGACCGCGACAAGCACCTCGGCGACGCCCGCTACCGCGGAGAGCTGGGCGCCTACTACGGCGCCGGCATCCCCTTCGGCGGCCGCCCCGCCTGATCCCCGCTCGACCCGGCTCGGGCCCCGGCACCCTCCACGGGCGCCGGGGCCCGAGCCGTCGGCGGGAACAGATGCCACGTTTCTGCGGTGAAAGGCTGCCCCCGAGCGGGTGACCGCGCAGGCCGACTCCTGCGTCTCGCAACGCCGGGCACGCTACAAACCTCGCGTGACCAGGAACCTGCTGCGGAGCGCGCCCGCGCTCCTCCTCGTACTCATGCCCCTGCTTCCCCCCCCCGCGTCCGCGGACGGCGACCGGCGGGAGGCCGGCCGACCCGACCCCGTCGTCTTCGTCCACGGCTGGAACTCCGACGGCTCCACCTGGGAGACCATGGCCGGGCGCTTCCGGGCGGACGGCTGGCCGACCGGTCACCTCGACCAGTGGACCTACAACGCCACACAGTCCAACGCGACGACCGCCGCACAGCTCGCCGACGAAATCGAGCGCGTCCTGGAATCCACCGGCGCCGCCGAGGTCGACGTCGTCACCCATTCGATGGGCGCCCTGTCGTCCCGCTACTACCTCAAGAACCTCGGCGGCGCTTCGAAGGTCGACGCCTGGGTCTCCCTGGCGGGAGCCAACCACGGCACCGAAACCGCACGCTGGTGCGGCGGCGCCCCGTGCGTCGAGATGCGACCGGGGTCCACCTTCCTGAGCGCTCTCAACGCCGGTGACGAAACCCCAGGTTCGCCCCGCTACGCCACATGGGGCTCACCGTGCGACATGGTCATCAACCCGGGGAGCAGCGTTGCCCTCTCCGGTGCCCTCAACAGCACGACGACCTGCCTTGACCACAGCGCGCTGACGACCGACCAGACGGTCTACGGCGCGGTCCGGGCGCACGTCAGCCAGGCACCGTCCGGCCCTGCTGTCACCGGCTGATCCGGGAGCGGGTGAGGTGTTCGTAGCACCCAAGGAAGGCGAAGACCGGCCGGATCAGCTGAACGGCCGGTCTTGTACGGACCTACGTCCCGAGACGGGGGAGCGGCGACCGCCGACCGGTGCCTTGTGGTGGTCCACCGGCCCGGGCGGGTGCTTCACCCACCCGTCGCCGCCTCCGCCCCAGCCTCCGCGGGCACCGCCGCGGCCGCCTCCCAAGGGGGCGGCGTCCGCGATTCGGTCCACGCGGCGAGGGCGTCGCCGTCCACGCAGACGATGTCGCAGGCGGCGGCGTACTCCGCGGCCGGAGCGGTGAACGCGCTGGTGGTCACGACGACGGCCACATCCGCCTCGTGGACCGCGAAGCAGGTGCCGCCGAACCGCTGGAGGTCCTGCGATCCGACCCGGTTGCCCTCGCCGTAGTGCTTGCACTGGATGACCACGCGCAGCCCTTCCGCCGTCGTGGCGATCACATCGGCCCCCAAGTCACCGGCCCCGCCCACCACTTCCACCTGGGGGCAGCCGTCCCGGGCGCACAACGCCGCGACCGCGTGCTCGAAGCCGTCGGCGTCCACAGCCGAGTGGTCCAGGGCCTCGGAGCCCACCTCGGGCAGGCCGGCCGCCTCCGGTACGGCTTCCACCCCGGCCGCCGACGGGGAGCCGGGAGCCGTCCCCACCGGCCCATCCCCCCAGCCCGGTCCGCGCGAGCCCGCGACGCGCAGGCGGGAGCGGCGTCGGTCCGGCGCCACGCTCCACCGCGCCAGCGCCACCCCGGCCGCGAAGACGACCGCCGTGACGATCGGCATCACCGGCATGCCGCCGCCCGCCACCGCGGTCGTCTTGACGAACACGGCCGCGCCACCCAGGCATATCCCCACCAGCCCCACCGCCAACACCACGTCACGCCCCACCGACGCCGCGCCATGGCCGCCCTCGCGACGCCGCCCTCGCGATACCGTCATACGGGCCCCCTCCTCACTCTTCCCGAGATGCGCCTCCTCGGCGCCGCCCCCTCTCGCCACCGCCACGGCCGATCACCGCCCGGCCGATGGCGGACCAGGAACGTCTCCCCTCGTCTGGTCGGGATCTCCGGATCCAAACGGGCTGGTGCACCAGGACTTTCGCCGGTCAGAGGCCGCGCCGAGTCCGGGGCCGGGCGAGCCGGCGCATCATCCGGCGGGGTGTGGCAACAAGATCCCCATGACGCGAGAACACGGTTCCGCCGCGCTGCACAGGACCTGGCCGTTGCTGCTCCTGCCGGTCCAGGCAGGCCTGATGGTGGCCCTGGGCACTCTGCTCACCGGACCTGCCGCGGAGCAGGGACGGTTGCGATGGGAGGAGCGGGCCAGTCGGGATCTCGCCGCGGAACGCGCCGCACCGCTGACGGCCGTCACGCGGTGGCTCTCCGCACTGGCCGACACGGAGACCGTGATCGGCGTGACCGCGGTCTGCATCGTGGCGCTGCTCGTCCTGCCGCGCGTCGCGTGGCGGGCCGAGGCCGTCTTCCTCGCCGCATCCGTCGCCGCGCAGTCGGCCGTGTTCCTGCTGGTGACGGCGATCGTGCGGCGGCCGCGTCCCGATGTCCCCCGGCTGGACGGCGCGCCACCGACCTCCAGCTTCCCCTCCGGGCACGTGGGGGCCTCCGTCGCCCTGTACGCGGGACTGGCCGTGATCGTGCTGCTGAGGACACGCGGCCGCGGCCGCTGGCGGTACGCCGCCGTGGCGGCTGCGCTGCTGGTGCCGGCGGCCGTCGCACTGTCGCGGGTGTACCGGGGCATGCACCACCCCACGGACGTGGTTGGCGGGCTGCTCAACGGCGCGGTGACGCTGCTGATCGTCGGGTCCGTGGTCCTGTCCGGCCGCGCCGCGCAGGCGCCCGCAACGACGCGTACCGGCACGCCCGGCCGAACGCGCACGGCCGTACGGGCCCTGACGGCCCGCTACTGCGGCCCGGACGCCGCCTTGGGCGTGCGGCTGCTCCTGACCACCGCCGTCACGGCCGCGGTGTCGATGCCGTTCGCTCTCGCGCTGGTGCTGGTGGAGTCCCGCTGGCCGCCGCTGTACCGCCTCGACCAGACCGCTGCCGAGCGGCTGCACGAGGCCGCCCTCCGCCATCCCGGCTGGGTGCGCGTGCTCAGGGTCCTGACGGACTTCGTATGGGATCCCGTGACGATGCGGCTGCTGGTGGCCCTGCTGGTGCTCTGGCTCCTGACCCGCCGCGCCTGGCGGCTCGCGGCCTGGGCGTCCGTGACCGCGGTGGCCGGCGCCCTGACCGGGGTGCTGACCAAGATCGTGGTGGAGCGCGCACGGCCCCACCTGCCCGATCCGGTCGCCCACTCGCCAGGGTTCTCCTTCCCGTCCGGCCACGCGATGACGGCCGTCACCTCGTGCGCCGTCCTCCTGCTGGTCCTGCTGCCCCTGGTGCCCCGCGCCTGGCGACCCCTGCCCTGGGCGCTCGCGATCACTTCCGCGGTGGGGGTCGCCTACACGCGCGTCGCGCTGGGCGTGCACTGGGTGAGCGACGTGGTGGGCGGATGGCTGCTCGGCCTCGCCGTGGTCACCGCGACGACGCTGGTCTTCGAAGCCTGGCGAGCGGACACCGGGCAGCGCCGCACGGACGTGACGCGGGAGGGTCTGGAGCCGGAGCTCTCGGCCCCCGCACCCGAACCGCCCCTGGACCTGCGCGACGCCTGACGGGTCACCCGGGGCCGGGAACGACAGCGGCGGGGGCCGGGCCCCACCGAGCGGCGGGTCTACACCTGGCCGAGGTCCGCACTCACCCACCGTGACGGACGCATGTGGATCACGACCTGCTCGCCGTGGTTCTTCCACGCGTCGTCGACATAGCCGTCCACCTTCTCGGCCGGCAGGTACCGGGAGGAGATCGACACCAACTGCTCGCGCAGCGCCGGAACGGTCGAGACGACCGGCCCCTCGACCGATACGTACCGGATGGTCGGCTCCAGGCGGTCGACCATCAGGCTGAACCGGCCTGCGGACGCGATCAGTTCCGCCTTGCGGGAGTCGCGGCCGGTCATGATCCAGATGTCGCCGCCGGGGGAGTAGCCGTACCAGATCGGCACCGTCAGCGGCGCACGGTCCTCGCCCGCGCTCACGGCGAGGGCGGCGATGTGGGGTTCGGCGAGGAACTGCTCACGCTCGGTCCGGGACAGTGCCACAACATCCTCCTTCAAACGGGCATGCGTACTCCCGGGCAACACCCTGCCCTCCGGGCCCATTCCCCGCCGAGGGAAACCCGCCCGGATGGGGTACCGGATGGGGAACTGTCCGCCGGCGCACGGCGGTTGTCCGCCCGGCCGGCTCCAGGAGATGCCGTCTGCCCGTGCGCGACCACGGGCGGCGCGTCGCAGTTCGACGCCGTCGGCGCGCCGGCTGGTGCCGGGGAGTGCGCCGACGGCCGCGGCGCACTCCCCCCCACCCCGGCCGGTCCAGGCATGGGGAGGCGCCGCGGCCCGGCGAGCGGTCCTACGACGGCACGGGAGCGGCGGGAAGCGGTTCGTCGGCCTCCGGCTCGTGCGGGGGATCGCTGAGCTGGTCGCGCAGGTAGTTCCAGACGACGGCGATGAGCGCGGCCGCCGGGACGGCCAGCAGCGCCCCCACGACGCCGGCCAGGCTGCCGCCCAGTGTGACGGCCAGCAGGACCACCGCCGCGTGGAGACCGAGACCGCGGCTCTGGATCATGGGCTGGAACACGTTGCCCTCGAGCTGCTGCACCGCGACGATGATAGCCAGCACGATCAGCGCGTCCGTCAGACCGTTCGACACCAGCGCGATGAGCACCGCCACCAGACCGGCGAACAGGGCTCCCACGATCGGCACGAACGCGGAGACGAAGGTCAGCACCGCCAGCGGCAGCACCAGGGGCACGCCCACGATCCACAGGCCCAGGCCGATGAACACGGCGTCGAGGAGGCCGACGAAGGCCTGGGACCGGACGAACGAGCCCAGGGTCAGCCAGCCGCGCGCGGCCACGACCGGGACGTCGGTGGCGAGCCGGCCCGGGAGCTGGCGGGTGAGCCACGGCAGGAAGCGGGGGCCGTCCTTGAGGAAGAAGAACATCAGGAAGAGCGCCAGCACAGCGGTGACCAGGCCGTTGAAGACGGTGCTCACCCCCGTGACGACGGTGGAGACGGCGCTGCCGACGCTGTTCTGGAGGCGGTCCATCGCGGTGTCGAAGGCGCCGGTGATCTGGTCGTCGCCTATGTTCAGCGGCGGCCCGGCCGCCCACTCGCGCAGCCGCTGGATGCCCGCGGCGACGCCGTCGACCAGTTCGCCGGACTGGGACGCCACGGGCACGGCGATCAGCGCCATGATGCCCGCGGCGACCAGGAGGAACAGTACGGTCACCACGGAGGCGGCCAGAGCGGGCCGCCACCCCCGCCGGCGCAGGAACGCGGCCAGGGGCCAGGTCAGGGTGGTGAGGAACAGAGCGACTATGAGCGGCCAGACGACCGACCACATCCGGCCCAGAACCCACAGGGCCACCGCCGCCATGACGAGGACCACCAACAACTCGGCGGAAACCCGTGCCGACGTACGGAGCGCGGCGGTGGCCCGCGCGGAGCTCAATGTGGAAGACATGGGGTCACCCTAGTCACAGTCGGTTCCCGGCCGGGCACCGCCGCTGACGGCGCACGGCCCGGGCGCGGGGCGCGCCCCCCGAGCGGCTCAAGAGCTCCGCCCCGCCTCGTGTTCGGCCATCCTCTGGAACTCGCCCAGGTCGTAGTTGGCCAGCGTCGAGTCGAGGTTGGTCAGCGCGCCCAGGTGCTCGAGGAAGCCCTTCGGCTCGTACTCGATCTGAAGGGTCACCCGGCTCTCGGTGTCGCTGAGCCGGTGGAAGGTGACCACCCCCGCGTGGTGGACCCCCTCGGTGGTCCGCCACGCGATGCGCTCCTGCGGGATCACCTCGGTCAGCTCCGCCACGAAGCCCTTGTCGGCGCCCGGCAGGGAGACCTGCCAGGCGAACGTCGCCGCGTCGATGCGATCGACGTGCTTGACGTGGCTGAGGAAGGCGGGCCAGCGCTCCACGTCCTGCCACAGGGACCAGCTCACGGCCACCGGTGCCTTGATGTCGACCGCTTCGAGAACTGAGGACGCCATGGGTCATCTCCTCCGGGTAACGGAATGTGAACGTGACTCGGTCTCCCCTCCGCTACCCGGAGGATCACGTTTCACCGCCGCCGGTTCGCGGCGACGCGGCTCCAGGTGGTGGCGCCGCCGCCGCGGGGCGGATGGCAGGATGGCTGGATGGACATCCTCCGCAGGAACAACGTCAAGGTCATCGGATCAGCCGGCAAGCCCGTGGTCATGATGGCGCACGGGTTCGGCTGCGATCAGAATATGTGGCGCCTGGTGGCGCCCGCCCTGGCCGAGGAATTCCAGGTGGTCCTGTTCGACTACGTGGGTTCGGGCGGCTCGGAACCGTCCGCATGGAACGACCAGCGGTACGCCGCGCTGGACGGCTACGCCCACGACGTGACCGAGATCTGCGAAGCCCTGGACCTGCGCGACGTGGCCTTCGTCGGGCACTCGGTCAGCGCGATGGTCGGGGTCCTCGCGGCGGCCGCGGCCCCGGAGCGGCTCTCCTCCTTGGTCATGGTCGGCCCCTCGCCGTGCTACATCGACGACGACACCTATCGCGGCGGCTTCACCGCCGAGGACATCGACGAGCTGCTGGAGTCGCTCGAGTCCAACTACCTCGGCTGGTCGGCCGCCATGGCGCCGGTCATCATGGGCAACCCGGAGCGGCCGGAACTGGGGGAGGAGCTGACCAACAGCTTCTGCGCCACCGATCCGGCCAAGGCCCGCGTCTTCGCCCGCACCACGTTCCTCTCCGACAGCCGCGACGACCTGAAGTCGGTGGCCGTGCCCACGCTGGTGCTCGAATGCACCCAGGACGTCATCGCACCGCGAGAGGTGGGCGCGTACGTGCACGCGGCCATCCCCGGCAGCCGTCTGGTCACCCTCGACGCGACGGGCCACTGCCCCCAGTTGAGCGCACCGGAGGCCACCGCGTCAGCCATCAGGGCGTTCATCCGGAACCTGTCGTGATGTGCCGCACCGCCCAGAACCCGGAACGGCCGGAGGGCGACCAGGAGGCGACCGACGTCGCGTTTTCCACCCTGCTGGAGGACACCGCCGAGGAACTCTACGAGTCGGCGCCCTGCGGCTACCTGTCCACCCTGATGGACGGCACCATCGCCAAGATCAACCAGACGCTCCTGGACTGGCTCGGCCTCACGCGTGAGGCGGTCGTGGGCCGCAAACGGTTCACGGACCTGCTGACCGTCGGGGGCAAGCTCTACCACGAGACGCATTTCGCGCCGCTGCTGCGCATGCAGGGAAAGATCAGCGAGATCGCGCTGGAGCTCAAGGCATCCGGCGGCAGACGGCTCCCCGTCCTGGTCACCTCCACGGTCAAGACCAGCAGCGACGGCGAGCCGATGCTGATCCGCACCACCGTCTTCGACGCCCGGCAGCGCCGCGCCTACGAAACCGAGCTGCTGCGCGAGCGCCAGGTGGCGGAAGAGGCACGCCGCCAGGCCGAAGCCGACCGGGAGCGGCTCCGGGAAGCGCTCACGGTGCTGCAGCAGAGCCTGCTGCCCGACACCCTGCCCGCGGTGCCGGGCATGGAGGCGGCCTCCTACTACCACACCGCCTCCATCGACAGGCTCGGCGGCGACTTCTACGACCTGTTCCCGCTGGACGACAGGCGCTGGGCGTTCTTCCTGGGCGACGTCTGCGGCAAGGGTCCCCAGGCCGCCGCCGTGACCTCGCTGACCCGCTACACCCTGCGCGCCGCGGCCCTCCTCGACGCCGACCCCGCGGCCGCGCTGAACACCCTGAACACGGTGCTGCACGAGCGGTTCTCCGGTGGGGACCCGCGCTACTGCACCGCGATCGTCGGCGTCATGGAACCCGGCGCCACCACCGGTACGACAGACGTGCGCATCGCGTCCGGCGGCCATCCGCCCGCTCTCGTGCTGCGGGCCGGGGGACGGGCCGACTACCTCCCCACCCCGGGCGGCCTCCTCGTCGGCATCCTGCCCGATCCCCATTTCACCTCCGCCGAGACCACGCTCGGCCCCGGCGACACCCTGCTCCTCTACACCGACGGCCTCACCGAGGCCCGTACCGGTACGCCCCGCGAGCTCTACGGGGAGGACGCCCTGCGCGCCTTCGCCGCCGACCACACGCACGGCGGGCCGCAGGAGCTGATCACCGCCCTCACCGGGCTCCTGGACGGTTTCGGCGAGGGCTTGGACGACGACACCGCCCTCCTCGCCCTCGGCATACCCCAGCCCCTCCCCGTCACGCGGAGCGCGAACTGACATGGGCACCCTGACGATCACCATCCGAGACGCCACGAACGGTCCCGTACTGGAACTCGCAGGCGACCTCGACTACGACCAGGCGCCCCGCCTGCGGCAGGCCCTGGAGACCCTCACCCCGAAACCGGGCCAACGGCTCGTCATGGACCTCTCCGGCGTAGGATTCTGCGACTCCAGCGGTATCACCGTCCTCATCGTCGCCCGAAACCTCGCCGTGGCCGCCCGAGCGGACATCGCCCTGGCCGGGGTCCCCGACAACACGCTCCGCACCCTGCGGATCGTGGGCCTGGACCAGGTCTTCCCCATCCACCCCGACGTCGACAGCGCCGTGGCGGGCTGACCGGCCACGCGTTCTTGCACAGACGCGTGGCCTTCGCGCGGCCGCCATCGGCCATGCCGCCCGGGCCGTCGTTCAGGCGCCCTCGCCGAGGACGGTACGGATCAGTTCCCGCTGGGTGTCGGACAGACAAGGGTCCTGAAGGTCGAGCACCTCGTCGTCGACGGTGATCCGGTAGTGGTATCCGTCGGCCACGGGCGCGATGGCCCGCCGCGCGATCTTCTCCAACTCCGCCGCGTCCGCGCGGCCCGAGGTGTCGAGTGCGCGGAGCTTTTCGAAGCCGGCCAGGCCTCCGGAACGGGTGACCGTGATCAGCATGGCTGTTCCTCCCTGTTCGTGGTGCCGCGCGATCCGCACGGTGCGGCCACTGCCTCGCGTGCCCCGAACCCCCGCCCGCTGTCAGCGAGCAGGCTCCTGACGATACGAACGTCCGGAAAACGCCGTTGGGAGGGCTGACTTGTCGTCATGTGTTGCGTTGTTGGTGGGTGTGGTGGCGGAGTTGGTCGGTGTGTTGGGTGAGGGCGTCGATGCGTTGGGCGAGGTGGGCGTCTTGGGGTCGTAGGTGGGGGCGGCTGTCGGTGAGGGGGCGGATGAGGCGGGCGGGGTCGTGGTGGGCGAGGGCTTGGTTGAGGTCGCCGATGGCGGTTGCGGCTGTGGTGGGGAGGTCGGTGAGGGAGCTGATCTGGCCGGCGAGTCGGCGCAGGTCGGCGGCGTTGTCGCGGGCCCAGGCGGTGACGGTGCGGTCGGCGGCGCGGGTGTCGCGGGTGGCTTGGACGCGTTGCTCGCGGTGGTTCCGGTGGCGCCGGGGCGTTGGCGTAGGTAGCGGCGTTCGGCGGCTTGGCGGCTGGCGACTCCGAGGGGGCCTGCGAGGTCGGCCCAGCTGGCGCCTTGGCTGCGGGCGGTTTCGATCAGGCCGCTCTCCCAGCCGGCGAGCTGCTCGCGGACCTCCCGCAGCATCAGCAGGGCTGCCAGGGCCGGGTGTGGGCCGCAGTGGCTCCCGGGCGTCGCGTTGGTCGTTCTCGCGGAGGGCTGCTGGGCGTCTTTGACGGTTTGGTTGATGGTCTCCAGCGCTGCTGCGGCGGCCGGGAAGGGGACGGGTGCGGTCGGCTCGGCGGCCTCGTTCATGGCGGTCTCTCCGGCTGTGTGTCGTCTCCTTGATGACTCCTTGCTTGTCATCGTTTCGATGACATGTTACAACGGATGCACGTTGAAGCGCATTGGCAGTTTCTGCCTGAACCAACTGGAGGTGTTTCGCGATGTTGATGCGCACCGACCCGTTCCGCGAGATGGACCGCATCGTGCAGCAGCTTTCCGGCACGTCGGGGACCTGGTCGAAGCCGTCGGTGATGCCGATGGACGCCTACCGGCAGGGCGAGGAGTACGTGATCGCGTTCGACCTGCCCGGGGTGAGCGCGGAGGCGATCGAGATCGACGTCGAGCGGAACATGCTGACGGTCAAGGCCGAGCGCCGGCCCACGGACAAGACCGACGGTGTGCAGATGGAGCTCTGCGAGCGGCCTTTGGGTGTCTTCTCCCGCCAGCTCATGCTCGCCGACACCCTGGACACCGAGCACATCGAAGCCGACTACGACGCGGGTGTCCTGACCCTGCGCATCCCGATCGCCGAGCGCGCCAAGCCCCGCAAGATCGCCATCGGCGGCGGCTCGGGCCGCAAGCAGATCTCCGGCTGACCAGCCCCACACCCAAGGCGGAGGACGGGGGAATCGGTCCCCCTCCGGCACCCCGTCCTCCATGAGCCCCTCGCCCCTTCCCACTGACGAAGAGAAAGGCCATCGCAGCACCATGTACGACCAGCCTCGAGCGAACCCGTCCGTCACGGCCATGACGTTCGACCAGATGCTGGAACGCGTGCGCTACGAAGGCGCCTACCCCACCCGCGAACGGGCCGAGGAAGCCGTCCGCACGGTCCTCGCCTCCCTCGGCCGGCAGGTCACCGGCGACGACCGCGTCGACCTCGCACAGTGCCTGCCCGTCGAGGCCGCCCTCACCCTGACCGCCCAGATCCCCGAAGCCGACCAGCTCACCGGCTGGGGCTTCGTCAAGGACATCGCCTCCCGTACCGGTGCCACCCCGGCCGTCGCCCGCTGGGACACGGGCGCCGTACTCGCGGTCGTCGCCCGCCTGGCAGGGCCCGACCTGCTGGCCCGGATCCTCCACCGGCTCCCCGGCGGCTATGCCCTGCTCTTCGGCCAGGCCGAACTGCGCCAGCCGCAACCCGCCGCCTGACCCGCCACGTCCGACCCGCCTGCCGGGCCGCACACGCCGGGGTCGCTCGGTGCGTGCCCGGCCCGGGGCGGGGCAGGTGCACCAGTGCAGGGGCCCGGCTCGACACCGCCGGCGCCCGCACCGACACGGGAGAGGCGGCAGACGATGAGCGCCCGGAACAAGGACCCCCGCGAGACGTTGCTCCCCGACCAGGGGGCCATGGTGGACGAACAGGGTCGCCCCCCGGGCGCCCCGTCCCGCACCGGCCCCGGCGACGGCCCATCCGTCGACCCGACCCGCGTGGACCGTGCCCGCGCGCGGGAGAAGCACGAAAAGACGGGGGAGAGGCCGCTGGCGGACGGCTCGAACGGCCAGCCCGTGCCCCATGCCGCCGACGAGGTCCCGTAACTGGTTCAGGAGCCGTCCCAGCCGACGGCTCCGGCCTCCTCCGCCGGCTCGAATGCCTGGTGAACGGCTACGAGCGCGCTCACGAGGCGAGGATCCCAGCCGGGGACCAGCACCTGGGAGTCGTCGGCCCGCATACCGCGTAACACGAGGTGGGCCCGGCCGGAGTAGTCGCGCCAGATGATGCGCCGGGGCGAGCCGAACGCGCCATCACCGTCGCCCAGGATGGAGAAGACCAGGCAGCAGGCTGACCGGTAGACCGAACGGCCACCACAGCACCCGCCACACGAGACGACCGTGGTAGCGGTGGACAAGGCGAGTACGGAGGGCGCCGGTCCCGCGCGGGGGCGTCGACCTCGCGGCAGAGGCGGGCGGCTCCGCCCTCGGCCCTGACCCGGCCGAGGTCCCCGGCGTGACGCGGGTGGCCGGCCGTCACAGCCCCAGGGCGACGGCGAGGCGGGTCAGCTCGGCGGTGCTGTGGACGTTCAGCTTGGCGCGGATGCGGCGGAGGTAGGCGTCGACGGTGTGCTTGGAGAGGCCCATGTTGCGGGCGGTCTGCAGGTAGGTGCGGCCGGCGGCGATGTGGCGCAGGGCTTCCTGCTCCCGCGGGGCCAGGGTGGCTGCGGGGACGGGGGTGTGGGTGTGGGGCATGGTGAGGGTGAGGCTCATGGGATTTCCTCCGCCGGATCGGCTCGGTCATCTCTGCTCGCACCCTCGGGAGCAGTGGGCTGAATGCCCGGTTTGTCTCTTATTAAGAGATTGACTGAGCCACTTCGCGAGAGTGTCCGCCGACTGTCACAGGCGTGTGACAGGGCGCCGCGCCCCCGCCAGCGGCGGCCCCTTCCTCCGCCGTCCGGGCGGATTGTCAGACCTCGTCCGTAACGTCAGAGACGAGACCGGGTAGGCCGGCCCGCCGTGCGAAGGGAGCACATCATGGGTGAGATCAGCGTGAACAGGGAGCATCTCGACCGGCTCCTCGCCGACAGCGCCGGAACCTACGGCGCCCCGTACCAGCGCGCCTTCGCCGAACTCGCCCGGACACACCGCGGGCAGCCCGTCACCACGATCCTGCCGCTGCTGCGCCGCGCCGCCGACCAGGCCCTGCTCGGATTCGCCCGCCAGGACCTGTGGGAACAGGCCCAGGCGATCAGCAGCGGCGAGCCGTACGCCCTGCGCATCACCGTGACCTGAGGCGCCCGGGCGCGGCGGGCCGCCCACCGGCGCAGACCGTCCAACGCTTGTTCCCGCTGCTCGCCGAGGGGAAGCGCGCGGAGGCGGCGGCCGAGAACGGCATGCGTCGTGTCGGCGGGGCGTCGCCGGTTGTCGTTCCGCCCTGGCGCTCTAGGGTGACCGCATGGAACAGCGCATCACCCTCGTCACCCTGGGGGTCTCCGACCTCGCACGCGCCCAGGGCTTCTACGAGGCCCTGGGTTGGCGCGGACAGGAAGTCGAGGAGACGGTCTTCTTCCAGGCAGGCGGCCTCGCGCTGGTGCTGTGGGATCGGGACAAGCTGGCCCGCGACTGCGGAGTGGAGCCCGGACCGGCCGGCGGGCCGGCCGGATTCGGCGGGATCGCCCTGGCCCACAACGTCCGCTCCGAGACCGAGGTGGACGAGCTGCTCGCCGCCGCACTCCGGGCAGGCGGCACCGTCACGAAGCCGGCGGCGGTGAATGCGATCGGGTTCTATTCCAGCGCTTTCGTGGACCCGGACGGCCATGCGTGGGAAGTCGCGTACAACCCGGGATTCCCCCTCGCGGCGGACGGCTCGGTCACGCTGCCCGATTTCGGCGGTGCGAAGGCCTGACCGCCCCGGTCGGCCGCGCTGGACCGTGCTCACGCTGGTGCTCTGTCAAGGCACGAATTTTCGAGACATGACGTGCGCTCTTCCGATCATGCCTAGTGGATCCCAGACCTCACGCGGACACCGTGAGGCCGGCCGGCGGCCGGAAACGTTCTTGCGTCGATCCGTCGCGCACGACGAACTGGGAGAGACGAGTGGCTACGACCTGCGAGAAGAGCACGGATCGATGCGTACGGGACATGGGCAGGGGCTCCGTATGCCAGGTGCGCGAGAGCTGCGGATCACGCACGACGATCCTGCGGGAGGTAAGACGCTGGGCGGCCGTGAACCAGATGCCCGTGGAATCCGACGGTATCTCCCTGGCCCGGTCGGTCACGGAGCACGTACGGCTGACAGGAAAGCACTTCCTACCCGATCGCGTGCTGGGGCAGCTGAGCGACATCCGACATCGCCATGCCGCTGACCGCCCGTTCCTCCACGCCTTTCTCGACTGCGTGCTCGACAAGCACGAGGGTCGCTTCTGGAATCGCACCTACCTCGCGCTGCCGGTCCTGGAGCTCCTCATGGAGGAACGGCATTCGGCGCTGAGCGCGGACCGGATGTCCGTCATGCTGATGTCCGACGTCGTCCGTTTCGAGATCGAGGCGGCAGGCGGCTCGCGCGCCGGATCCGGCCGCGGTCGGCCGGATCCCGCGAGGCTGGGCACGCGGTTGCGGCACGCCCTGCGCTTCGTGGCGAAGGGCCTCGGGCGGGCGGAAGCGGGAGCCCTGCCGTCGCGGATGGCGCACATGCCCCGGGCCCGCCTGGAAGAACTCGTCGAGCACCTGCCCCGGCCCCCCGCCACGGACGGCTTCCGATGGTTCGACGTGACCGTCCAGCCCGTCTACGTACTGCATGACGAATACTTCTTCATCCGCGTTCTCCAGGCTCACGAAATGCTGTTCACCGCGATCGCGGCAGACATGGAAGAAGCCATCCGGGAATTGCGGGCAGGGGACCCGGAGGGAGGCGTGCAGCGAATAGATCACGCGGTCGCGATGTTCGAGCGTGCGGCCGCACTGTTCCGCATAGTGGCCACCATGCAGCCGGAACAATTCTCCGATTTCCGGCAGTACACCGAAGGCGCCAGCGCCATTCAGTCCGAACAATACAAAAGGTTCGAGAGTCTGTGCGGCGTTCCCACCGTCCCGCGCTTGTGCTCGTCCGCCTTCACGAGCGTGCCGGCCGTGAAGGCCGAGGTGGAGGACGACCGGCACGACACGGTCTCCCAGGCGTATCTCGATCTCCGGGCGGAGGGCCGTTTCGGCCCGGGGGAGTGGCACCGCCTCGACGCCGCGCTGAGCCGGTTGGAGAACGGGCACCAGCGGTGGAAGTCGGCACATCGCAGCATCGCCGTGCGCATGCTCGGCGACGCGCACGGCTCGGGCCACACCACCGGCGTCCCGTACCTGACGGAATGCCTGGACAACCGGCTGTTCTGGCAGCTGGACACGCGCCACTGAGCCGCTCCCGCCGCCGGCGGCTCGACCCTGTCGACCGGCTCCCACCGCTTGCCCGGCATCAGCCCGAGCGTGACGATGGAAGGGCGGCCTCTGAACTCACCGAGGAGGCCCTTGTGGCCACACGTACGCGAAAGCGTGGGGTACTGCTCTCCCTCTCCGTGGCGCTGGCAGCCGGGCTGGTGACAGCCAACGGCTCCGCGAGCGCGGCGGACTCCGCGAGCGCCACGCGGGTCGCCCAGGCGCCGTTCGAAATGGTGCAGTCGCCGCCCGGAAGGGTGGCCGCCGCCCCCTCACCGCCACCCGACCCGGACATGTCGGCAGCCGCTGAGCTGTTCCTCACGCACGTGCTGGACCTGCTCCAGAAGAACTCGCTGGAGCGGAACAAGGTCGACTGGCCGGAGGTGCGGCGGCAGGCGTTCGCCGACGCTGCCGGGGCCAAAACCACCGCCGACACCTACGAGGCGATCGACACCGCCGTCAAAGCCCTCAACAATCGGCACACCTACTTCCTGCGGCCGGACCAGGCCGCCGCGCTCGACCCGCCCGTCGAGGTACCCGGCACCGAGGGACCACCGCCCGTACCCCGAGGCCACCTCATCGGACAGAAGATCGGCTACGTCTCGCTCCCGACCACGGACAAGATCCCGGGGTACGCGCGGGCCGGCGCCGAGGTGGTCCGCACGGTCGACGCCTCCGGGCCCTGCGGTTGGATCGTCGACCTGCGTGGTGACAGCGGAGGTGCCATGTGGCCCATGCTCGACGCCCTGGCACCGTTGCTCGGTGACGGTCGGCTCGGCGCTTTCGTCGATGCCGACGGCGAGCAGAGCGCGTGGGAGCTGAAGAAGGGACAGCTGTCCGTCGGTGGCGAGGTCATCTCGAAGGACGTGCCCCCGAGCATCGAAACGGGTGAGCCCGGCATCGATGACTACGTGACCCACAACGCGTACGTGCTCAAGCGGCCCCGGCCGCCGGTCGCGGTGTTGACGGGACCCGAGACGGCGAGCGCCGGCGAGGCCACCCTGATCGCCTTCCGCGGCCGGCCGGAGGCCCGCAGCTTCGGCCTGCCCACAGCCGGGCTGGCAACGGGCAACACGACCTACCCGTTCCACGACGGCTCACTCCTCGTCCTCACCGAAACGGCCGACGTGGACCGGACCGGGCGCCGATACGGCAACACCCCCATCGCCCCGGACGTCCGCGTGGACTTCACCGACCAGGACGTCGCCGGCGGCCCTGGTGATCCGGTGGTCGACGCCGCGCGGAAGTGGCTGGAGTCCCGGCCCGCCTGCCGCGCCTGATTTCGTTCGGTCGCCGGCCGCCTCAGCCCGCTGTCGTCACCGGGCCCGCCGTGGCCGGCAGGTGGACACACGCGATGTCGGCGGAGACGGCGGCGGGGATGCGCATGCGCCGCAGCAGGTCGCGTGTGGTGCGCAGGGAGAGCGTGCTGGTCCAGGCGGTGCCGGGGTGGCGGGATTGCAGGTGTGACAGGGCGCGGGTGCCGAGTCCGCTGGAAAGGAACAGCTTGTCGATGTCGATGCCGGTGATCACGCCCTCACCGCAGGTGGTGCAGATCCGGTAGTGGATCTGCCCGACGACCCTGCGGACGTGGACCAGGAGCAGGCACTCCTGCCCCGGCCCGGTGTCGCCCGGGACGTGGGTGGAGAGGAACTCGATGTCGCGATAGGCGAGGAACCTGCGGCGCAGCCGCTTGCCGAGCCCTCCTCGGCGCCCGTGCCGCGTCCTGTGCGGGGGCGGCGCGGATTCGGGTGCGGAACGGAAGAGGACGCTCGTGGGACGTGCGTGTTCACCGGACATGGACCTCGTGTGCCCAGACAGCGGCCGCTGACGCGTGAGGCGGCGCCGCCGAGGCCGCCTATCGCCCGTCCGGCGCCGCCGCACGGTCCGCGACCAGGCGGATCGCCGCGAGCGTGAGGTCCGGGTCGTGGATCTGGACGTAGTGGTCGCTGCCGGTTGCCAGGAGGTGCGGGGTCTGCGGGCGCAGCTGTACCAGGGCCTGCTGCGCCTTGGGCCAGGCCGTCTCCAGTGTCGCCAGCAGGGCCTTCGACATGGTGGCCGGCGCCGCGAAGGGCTCGGTCTTGCTGAGCACCGCGACCGGGACCGGCGGGAGCGGGCCACCGCGGTCGAGGGCCGCGACCCCGCCGTCGATGTCGACCTGCTCGAAGTCCGGGTCGGCGTCGAAGGGCGTGCCCGGGTGCCTCAGTGCCTTGACGTACTCCGGCCACCGCGCCCCCATCGCCGGCTTCAGCCCCGGCCCCAGCGCGTCGACCAGCACCAGCCCGCGGGTCCGCTCCGGGTGCTCCTGCGCGTACCGCAGGGCCAGCATCCCGCCGAAGGAATGCCCCACCAGCAGGTACGGACCAGGCACCCGCGCGGCGGTCAGGACCTGGTCCAAGTCCCGGACCATGCCGGTCAGTTCCCGGGTGCCCCGGACCGGCGTGCTGCGGGTGGTCAGCGTCGGGGGCTGTGTGTAGCGGATGGTTCCCGGCCGGTCGTAGGTGCACACGCGCGTGAACGCCGCCACCCCCGGCAGCACCGCCGGAGCCTTCGGCACGGGGGGTGCGGTGTCGGTCAGCGACCACGGGTCGGAGGCCTCGTGCAGGCCGGACAGCAGCACCACGGTCGGGCTCCCCGAACCCGAGCAGCGCAGGTACAAGCTCCGGCCGCCGCCGATGTCCACGCGCTGCTCGTCGTCCGTTCCGCCCGAGGGCTCGGGCGCGCCCGCCACCAGCAGCAGGACCACGGCCACCACCGCGGCGGTGACCCCGCCGGGCACCCGCTATCGCATACCTCCACCCTCCGCCGGCTCCCGCCGCCCCGCCACCGGTCACACCCCGGAGCCGGGGGCAACCGGCACCCGTACCTGCCGAACAGGCCGCGCGGGACCGGGTCGTGAGGAGGCGCGCCCGGTCGTACGGTGGTCTGGGGGGGACCGGAACCGGCGCCCACGGCCAGTACGCCGCCGGGGTCTTCGCTGTCCGGTCGAGACGACCGCACACCGAGAGCAGGTGCATCCCTTTGCGCACGTCAACCCGTATGCCGACCCGTGTCGCCAGTGTCCTCACCGGATTGACCCTCGCCCTGTGCGGCACGGCCTTGGCCGCCCCCGCCGCCCACGCGGACGTGTCGGCCTGCATCAACCAGGTCGAACGCGAACTCCGGGGCGGCGAGGCCCCCGAGTACGTCCGTACGGCCTGTTCCGGCGCGCTCTCCGGCAACCACGACCAGTGCGTGTCCGGCCTGACCAAGGGCGGTGTCACCAACGGGACCGCGGTCAGCGCCTGCCGGGTGGCCCTGAACTAGCGCTCCGGCCGCCATCGGGCGTTCCCGCCCGTCGACCCGTGCCGTCGTGCCGCGGCCACCGGCATGATGGCGCGGTGATCACCATTCATCTGAAGTACGAGATCGACGTCGACAAGCTCGAGGCCTTCGAGGAGTACGCGCGCCGTTGGGTCAAGCTGGTCAACCGTTTCGGCGGCACCCACCACGGCTACTTCCTGCCCAGCGAGGGTGACAGCGACATCGCCTACGCCCTCTTCTCCTTCTCCGGCCTCGCAGCCTATGAGCAGTACCGGACGGACAGCATGACCGATCCGCAATGCCAGGCGGCTTTCGACCTGGCACGCGAAACCCGCTGCATCAAGCGGTACGAACGCCGCTTCCTCCGGCCGCTCGAGACCCCCGGCCCCTGAAACAACCGGACCGCCGGACCTGCCCCGACGCCCACTACTGGGCGCTCGCCCACGACGACACCGCCGCCGCGCCCCTGGCCCCGCCCCCGCGCTCACGCGCAGCGCGGCCCGGCGCGGCGGCGTCGGTCTGTCAGCGCCCCTCGCACTGGCGCGGCGGGCGGTCGGCACCGGCACTATCCGGTCAGCCTGGATGGACGTTCGATGAACCGCGTTCAGCCGACAGCAGGTCAACGCCCCACACGACGGCGGTCCTGCCGAGTGTCACCCTCCGTTTCCGCGTGATCGCGAAGGGCGCATCCCCGCTCCGAGCTGCCAGAACGACCGTTCGGTCGCCGATAATCGAACGTGATGTCTGTAAATCGGTGCTCGATGTGCGTGCTCCCTTCGCACCCGACAAACTCAGCGGTGTCCAGTCGATACATCGCAGCCAAGTGCTGCATCTCCCCTTCGAATTGAAAGAGAGTTCTGTCGTGCGTCACCGCATCGCTACCGTCTCCGCTGCCGTTCTCCTGACCCTGGCTGGTGCCACGGGCATCGCGCAGGCACAGCCCGCCAGCCTGTACGCCCCGTCCGCCGTGGTCCTGACCGTCGCCCAGGGCGAGGACGCGGACACCGTCGAGCGGGCCTCGACCCTCAGCTGCGCCCCGACCGCCCAGGGCACGCACCCCGACCCCAAGGCCGCCTGTACGGCCCTCGCCGCCACCGCCGGTACCTTCGACACGCTGCTGGCGGCCCCGGATCGGAACCGCGCCTGCCCGATGCACTACGCCCCGGTCACCGTCACCGCGGAGGGCGTCTGGCAGGGCAGCCGCATCTCCTGGAAGCACACCTTCTCCAACGCGTGCACCATGTCCGCGACCCTCAACGGCAACGCCGTCTTCGCGTTCTGACCGCTCCTCCGGTCGTCCGCCCCCCCGCGCCTCCCGCCTCCGCCCCCGCCCCTCCCCGGGCGGGGGCGGTCGCGCGTACGGCCCCCACCGTCTCGGAGGTGCGGGCCCGGCCCTCAGGTAGCCCTCGCCTCCCCCCTGCGGGGGAGGGCGCCGAGGACCACCGGGGGACGCGATGCCGTGAGCGCCGGGGTGAGTAGGGCGGTGCCGGAAGTGCCAGGTCCCCACCCTCTTTCCAAGGACCTGTCCTCGCCCGGGATGCACGCGTGCATGACAGGGGGAGAGGAGACCTGGGTGCGCATCGTCGGCGGCAACCATGAGACTCCGGTCATCGCGCTCCACGGGCTGCTTCTGACGAAACAGTGAGCGGAGCGCAGTCGGCCGCCTCGCGGCACCTTCCCCGCCGACGGGTGGGATCAGGCCATCGTTCCGTCACCCGACCGGCCGATCAGGTCCTAGAGTATGCGCGTGACCGAGCAAAACTCCGAACTCATCGCCGGCCGCTACCGGCTCGTCGAACGCATCGGGCAGGGCGGCATGGGCCGGGTCTGGCGAGGCGTCGACCAGCAACTCTTCGGACGCGAGGTCGCCATCAAGGAGATCCTCTTCCCGGCCGGACTGGACGACGGCGACCGCGCCACGCTGCTCCGGCGCTTCACCGGCGAGGCCCGTGCGGCGGTGACTCTCAGCCATCCCGGGATCATCACCATCCACGACGTCGTGGAGCACCGCGGGGCCCCCGTCATCGTCATGGAGTTCATCCGGGGGCAGTCCCTCGCGGCGGCCATCCGCGAGCAGGGGCGGCTGCCCGTGCAGCGGGTGGCGGAGATCGGCGCCGCCATGCTCGACGCGCTCACCGAGGCGCACGGCGCGCGGATCGTGCACCGCGACATCAAGCCCGACAACGTGCTCCTGACCAAGGACCGTGTCGTCCTCACCGACTTCGGCATCGCCCACCTGGCGGACGCCACGACCAAGCTCAGCCACAGCGGGATCGTCATCGGCACCCCGCACTACATGCCGCCGGAGCAGCTGGAGGGCAAGCGCCCAACGGCCGCCAACGACATGTGGGCGCTCGGTGCCACCCTCTACCACGCCGTCGAGGGGCACCCGCCGTTCGAGGCCGAGGGGCTCCACGCCCTTGCCGTGGCGGTCTTCACCCGCCCCCACCGGCAGCCGGTCCACGCCGGCCCGCTGGCGCCGGTCCTGGACGCGCTCCTCGACAAGGACCCGCTGGAGCGTGCGGGCGCCGCCGAAGCCGCCGAACTGCTCGCGTCGGCGCTGCGCTCCTCCCGGTCCGGGGCGAACGCGGCCGGGGGAGCCGTCGTACGCGACCCCGAGCCGGTCCCGGGTCCGTTCCCCGTGCCGGAGGCGCCGACCGAGCAGGCCCGCACCCCGACCGAGCGGGAAGCGGAACTGCCGCCCCCGCCGCCCCTGCCGACGCCGGCTCCGGCGCCCACGGCCAAGGAATCCGCGTACACCCCCGACACCCTCCCCGCCTCCCTACCGGACCGGCCGACCACCCCGCCCGTGCCCGTACCCGTGCCTCCCGCGGAGGACCTGGTCTCGCTCGGCGGGACGGCCCCGCAAGGGCGCGGCGAGGGGGCGTCCGCCCGACGGAGGGCGCTCACCCGGCGCTCCGCGGTGCTGGGAGTGGCCGTGGCCACGCTCGCCGTCGGCTCCGCTCTGACCTGGCACTTCAACCGTGACTTCTCGCCCAACGGCGGTAGGCCGTCCGGCGGCGGCTCCGCGGCCGCGCCCGTCACCGTGGTGATCGGGGTGGAGGCGCCGCTGAGCGGCGACATGTCCTCCCTCGGCGTCGGCATCAAGAACTCCGCCGACCTGGCCGTCAGGACCGCCAACCGGACCCGGCACGTACCCGGCGTCAACTTCGAGATCAAGGCCCTGGACGACGAAGCCGATCCCGCCAAGGGCCGGCCGAACGCCGCCCGGTTCACAGCCGACGACAAGGTGCTCGGCATCGTGGGGCCCCTCAACTCCGGAGTCGCCCAGACCATGGCGGAACCGCTCGGACGGGCGAACCTGGTCAACGTGTCGCCCGCCAACACCAACCCCGTGCTGACCCTGGGCCCGCACTGGGCCAAGGGCGTCAAGTCCCGGCCGTACGAAACCTACTTCCGGACCGTGGCCACGGACGTCGACCAGGGGCCGTTCGCCGCCCGGTACCTCCACGACGAGGCCCGGAAGACGAAGGTCTACGTGATCGACGACAAGAGCGCCTACGGCACCAGCCTGACCTCCGCGTTCCGGGCCGCGTACACGAAGCTCGGCGGGGCCGTCGTCGGCGCGGAGCAAGTCGATCCCGCGGAAGGCGACTTCACGGTCCTCGCCTCGAAGGTCCGCGGCTCCGGCGCCGAGGCCGTGTACTTCGGCGGCTACCACACCACCGCCGGGCCGCTCTCCCAGCAGCTCAAGCAGGCGGGCGTGACCATCCCCCTGATGGGCGGCGACGGCATCTTCGACCAGCAGTTCCTCACGACCAACGCGAAGGCCGAGGGCGACCTCGCCACCAACATCGGCGTTCCCGTCGAAGACCTGGCAGGAGCGGCGGACTTCCGCGCGGAGTATCAGAAGGCGGGGTATCCGGAGGCGGCCGGTTCGTACGGCCCCTACGCGTACGACGCGGCCTGGTCCGTCATCGAGGCGGTGAAGACCGTCGTGGCGGCCCACGGCGGTACCCTCCCGGCGGACGCCCGGGCGAAGATGCCGCAGGCCGTCGCCGGGCTGGCCTTCGACGGTGTCACGGGTCGGGTGGCCTTCGACGAGTACGGCGACACGGTCAACCGGCAACTGACGGTGTACGCGGTGAAGGGCGGCAGCTGGACGACCGTGCGGAGCGGCCCCGCCGTTCCTTGAGCGGACCACCGCCTGCGTGGGAGCGTCGGCCGACGCTCCCCCAGGACACCTCCGGCTCCGGCGGGTAGCGTGGGAAGCACAGCATCCCCGGCGGCCGCGTGCCTGTGTGATCGAAGGGCGCCGCATGCCGAGGGCCCAAGAGGCGGCCAGGCCGGCAAGGCCCGCCGCCCCAGGGTCCGCTGTGTCCCACGGTCCTCTGCGCAAGGAGCGTCGCGCGCATGTCCTCCCTCCTCCGCCGCCACCGCCCCCCGAGCCGAACCCGCGCTGGGAGCCACGTGGTCAGCCCGGTCGGTTCCCGCCGCCGCCTCCACCGCCGCCAGGGCAGCCCCAAGGACCGTACGGCGGTCCGACGGGCTGGTACGCACCGCCGCCGGATTCGGAGAAGACCAACACGCTGGCCGTCGTGGCCTTCATCATGTCGATCCTCTGTGCGATCCCGTTGGTCCCGCTGGTCCTGGGCATCATCGCCCTGCGCCAGATCCGCGAGCGCCGGCAGAAGGGCAGGGGATTGGCCATCGCTGCGATCGTCATCCACGGCGTGACCCTCGTGCTCTACGCCCTCGCGCTGGTCTTCGGATTCTCCGGCGTGCTGGACGGGGCACCCCGGCGCGACGTCACGGGCCAGGTCACCGAGGAAGGCTCCAGCGAGGTGAAGGACATCCGGATGGGGGACTGCTTCAACACGGACGACAACTTGGCGGAGTACCAGGACGAGAGCGGTGGGGACGTCCCCCTCACGGTCACCGTGGTGCCCTGCGACCAGCCGCACGAGGGGGAGGCGTACGCCGTCTTCGACCTCGAGGAAGGCCCTTACCCGGGCAGGGAGGCGGTCACAAAGACCACCGACGAGGTGCTCCGGTACGGCCCTCACCGACTACGTGGGCCCCTCCGCGCAACTCTCGGACAAACTGCAGCTCTACATCTACTACCCGACCGAAGGCACCTGGAACGTCGGTAACCGCCAGGTCATCTGCTTCCTGGGTGACAGCGGCGGCTCCGCCACCGGCTCGGTGCGCGCGCCCGGTTCCTGATCCCCTGCCGGTCGTGGGCAGCGATGTCCCGACCGCGCGGATCGCGGCGTACCGCCCTCTGGCGTACGCGCGTAGACCTCGGGCACCATCACAGGGTCCCACCCGATCCACCTGCACCGCCCAAGCTCGATGAAGCGTCAGAGGTCACCAGCAGGAGGAACCAGAGTGAAGACCCGTCCCGTCCTCACCGCACTCGCCCTGATCAGCGGTGCACTGTTCGCACCCGGCTTCGGGGTGCTCTCCGTCACGACCGAAGCCCACGCCGCCACGAAGATCAGCCACGCCACCGCGACTTCGATGTTCCGCCAGGTCGGCATCACCTGGTCGTCCTCCGGCGGCTGCTCCGACCGCAACAGGCCGACCTGTACCTCCTTCGAACAGCTCAACCTCGCCTCCGCGCAAGGGGCCCAGACCCTCAAGCGCGCCACCGGATGCGCCCTCAACATCACCGGCGGCACCGAGACGGGGCACGCGAGCGGCACGTACTCGCACTGGAACGGCTACAAGCTGGACTACGCGAAGGGCACCTGCGTCACCAACTACATCAAGAGCACCTTCACCTACATCGGGGTGCGCGGTGACGGAGCGCCGCAGTGGAGGTCCGGCTCGGGGAACATCTACGCGGACGAAGGCAACCACTGGGACGTCCTGTATTACAACTGCGGCGGCTGCTGATCCGATCGGCTCGGTGCCCTGGCGGCGTCAGGACGGGGCGAGGACGCAGAACTCGTGGCCCTCCGGGTCGGTCAGGCACGTCCACGGGACGTCGCCCTGGCCGAGGTCGAGGCCGGTGGCGCCGAGGGCCCGCAACCGGGCCACCTCCGCCTCCTTGTCGTCGCCGGGGTACGGCAGCAGGTCGAGATGGACGCGGTCCGGCACGGTCTTCACGCCGGGGGTGCGGAGGAACTCGACATACGGGCCGACGCCTTGGGCAGAGCGCAACGTGGCGATATCGTCCGTCACCTTGTGCGGGGTCCAGTCCAACGCCTCGCCCCAGAACCGCGCCATGGCCCGCGGGTCCGCGCAGTCGACCACCACCGCTGCGATCGGCCCGGTGTCCCGGTAGGCCTCCCGGGGCTCCAGCACGCAGAACTCGTTGCCCTCCGGGTCGGCGAGGACCGTCCACGGCACGTCGCCCTGTCCCACGTCGGCGGGCGTGGCACCGAGCGCCCGGAGCCGCGCGACCAACTCCGCCTGATGGGCCGCGGAGGTGGTGGCCAGATCCAGGTGGACACGGTTCTTCGTCGCCGTCTTGGGTTCCGGGACGGCGACCACATCGATCCCCAGCGCGACCGGGTCCGGCCAGACGAGGCCGCCGGCGGGTCCCACGTACGTGGTCACGCCGGATCCCGTGCCGTACGCGCTCCAGCCGAGCGCCTGCGCCCAGAACCGGCCGACCGCCGAGTGGTCGAAAGCCTTGATGTTCACGTGGACGGGTCGCAGCGCCATGCCGGGGATTCTATGCATCGGCCCGACCACGAGGGTCTGTTGGGCCCCCCACGGAGCGGGACAACCTCCGATGCCGGGTCGGCCGCCCAGACCGCCGCCGGGCCCATGGCCCTTGGGGCCCGGCGCGCCGGTTGCCTTCGGCCGCCTCTTCAACCTCCACGCCGCTGTCGCGCCGGTCGACGAGCCGGGGGCTGTGCTCGGGGCGGCGCCTACGGCGTGCCGGGAAGCCGGACCGTCACGAGGAGGCCGCCGGCGGGGCGGGGGGCGAGGTCGAGGGTTCCGGCGTGGGCGCGGACGATGCTGTGCACGATGGCCAGGCCGAGGCCGACGCCGGCGTGCTCGTCGGTGCGTACGCGTTCCGTTCCGCGCTGAAAGGGCTCGGTGAGGGTCGGGACCAGGTCCGGCGGGAGGGGGCGGCCCGTGTTCTCGACCCGCAGCACGCTCGTACCGCCGTCGGCCTCGGTGTGGACCGTCACGGCGCCGCCGGCGGGGAGGTTGTGGACGACGGCGTTCTGGACGAGGTTCGTCACCATCCGCAGCAGGAGCTCCGCGGAGCCGCTGGTCCGGGCCGCACCGCCGGTGACGTCGAGTGTGATCTGCCGCTGTTCGGCGAGGGGAAGCAGGGTTTCGGCGGCCTCTTCGGCGAGGAGGGAGAGGTCGACGTCCTCCCGGGTGAAGGTGCCGCTGTCACCGCGGCTGAGCAGCAGGAGGGCCTCGGTGAGGTCGATCGCCCGCGTGTTGACGGCGTGCAGGCGTTCGATGACCTCGCCCCGGTCCCGGGCGGGGTCCTTGCGGGCGACGTCGAGGAGCGCGCGAGAGATCGCCAGCGGGGTGCGCAGTTCGTGGGAGGCGTTCGCGGCGAAGCGCTGCTGCTCGGCGACATGGGACTCGAGTTGTTCGAGCATCGAGTCGAAGGCGTCGGAGAGTTCACGGAATTCGTCCCGGCGGCCCTCCATGCGGATCCGGTGGGACAGCGACCGGTTCCCGGCCGTCCGTGCGGCAGCCGTGATCTGGGTGAGGGGTGCGAGCATCCTGCCGGCCAGGACCCACCCGCCTACGAGGCCCAGTACCAGCAGGAACGCCAGGACCGCGGCCGCCCGCGGAGCGAAGACGCGCAGGAGGTTGGACCGGATGGGGAAGACGCCATGGGTGGGGGCGCCGGAGGGGACGATGAGCGTCGCACGCTCGGGGACGTAGCGCAGGAGGAACACCCACACCGCCGCGAGCAGCAGGACGCCGGCGAGCATGAGGAATCCGGCGTAGCTGAGGGCGAGCTTGGTGCGCACGCTCATCCCGGGCGCCCTATCCACGGTCCCCGCCCCCGTCTTGGGCTTCCGGCTGGGTGTCGATGCGGTAGCCGACGCCGGACACCGTGGCGATGATCCAGGGTTCGCCGAGCCGTTTGCGCAGCGCGGAGACGGTGATGCGCACGGCGTTGGTGAGGGGGTCGGCGTTCTCGTCCCAGGCCCGCTCCAGCAGCTCTTCGGCGCTGACGACCCCGCCCTCGGCGGCGACGAGGACCTCCAGCACGGCGAACTGCTTGCGGGTGAGCGCGATGTAGCGTCCGTCGCGGAAGACCTCCCGGCGGAAGGGGTCGACCCGCAGCCCCGCGATCTCGCGGACCGGGGGCCGGGCGTACGCGCGCCTGCGGTCGAGCGCCCTCAGCCGCAGGACGAGCTCCCGCAGCTCGAACGGCTTGGTGAGGTAGTCGTCGGCGCCGAGGCCGAACCCGGAGGCCTTGTCGTCGATCCGGTCGGCAGCGGTGAGCATGAGGATCGGGATGCCGCTTCCGGAGGCGACGATGCGCCGCGCGACCTCGTCGCCGGAGGGACCGGGGATGTCGCGGTCCAGGACCGCGAGGTCGTAGGAGTTGACGCTGAGCAGTTCCAGGGCGGTGTCGCCGTCGCCGGCGATGTCGGCGGCGATCGCCTCCAGCCGCAGGCCGTCCCGGACGGCTTCGGCCAGGTAGGGCTCGTCCTCCACGATCAGTACGCGCATGACCGCAGCCTAAGCAGCACGGCATGCCGCCGACGCACGCACGCGCGTGAACACACCCGGCACGCGGCTCAGCCCACCGGTGCCGGCATCGGGCGAGGCCGGTCCGACGGGGCGCCCGCCCTCGTGCGCCACCAGCGGCGCGACGCCAGCCCCGCCAGCAGGGCGCCGGCGGCGTTGACCAGTACGTCGTCCACGGAGGACACCCGGTCCAGCCGCAGGACGTACTGTGCCGTCTCGACCAGGACCGAGCAGCCCGCCCCCAGCGCCAGGATCCGCGGCAGGGACGCCAGCGCCGCGAACCGCATCGGGGCGAAGAACCCCAGCGACGCGAAGACCAGCAGGTTGCCGACGATCCCGAGCGGCCCCATGACGACCAGGTCCCGCAGCGGGACCAGGCTCATGCGGCCGGGGACCAGGCCGGGCGAGGCGCCCGGCATCAGGGTCAGCCATACGAACGGCACCGTCCCGTGGACCATGCCCACCTCGGCCAGCGACGTCCGCCACGCCGAGGCGACGCCCGCGGCGCGCCGCCGGCGCGCCAGAGCCCACGCCACCAGCACGGCCAAGGGCAGCGTGACCAGAGTCATGAGCACCACGCCGTTGAACGTGTCGTAGCAGCCGTGCCACCGCCCGGCCAAGCACACCGGCGCGGACATCATGAGCGGCCGCCGGATGGCGAACGCGGCGGCCGCGATGACGAGGACCGCCAGACCGATGAGCACGGTCCTGCGCGTGGGGCGGGGTGCTGACAGGGATGCGTCGTGGTTCATGGCTCCCATGGGAAACGCAGGGCCGTTGCGAGGGCGTATGCACTTTTCGATACGCCCGCGATACACCTCCGCGGCGGCGGCGGCGGACGGGCACGAAGCCGACGCGATGGGACGGGCGTCCGCCCGCCCTCCCTTGCATCCATCGGGTGAAGGACAGCCTTATTAGTAATTTTTTCATACGGTCGCATTCGTTGCACAATCGATACATCCCCACCCATGTCCGGACCTGAATTCGAGCCGGGTTCGGAGAAAACTGTCGGCCGTCGCGCGTCAGGAATCACATCCGAGAAAGCAGGCTCCAGGTATCCGTTCGACCGACAGTTCATTCGAACGCGGAGGTATTGTGATGTCCGTCTGCAGGAACGACTTCCATAAAGCCCGCCGGGCTCTCCGAGTTGTCCGACGCACCACCGGATTCCGTCTCCCTCGCCTTTTGCTGCCCCTCTGCCTGCTGACGGCGGGGACCCTGGTCGGGCCGGTGTCACCGGCCGGCGCGGCCACGTCGTACGGCGCCAAAGCCGTGGCCGTGGCCGCCTCCAAGAAAGGTGCCCCTTATGCGCGCGGCGCGACGGGGCCGAGAAGGTTCGACTGCTCGGGCCTGATGCTGTACTCGTTCCGGAAAGCCGGCAAACAGCTGCCGCGCACCGCCGAGCAGCAGTACGAGCACACCTCCCACGTTTCCCGCGACAAACGCGCACTGGGTGATCTGGTCTTCTTCCCGCAGGGCTCGACCGTCGAACACGTCGGCATTTACGCAGGTCACGGCAAGATCTGGCACGCCCCCCGCCCGGGTGCCCGGGTACGGCTGGAACGCATTTGGAGCAATAACGTCCGCTACGGCCGAGCCGATTGAGGCCGTGTGCCGGTGCCCCGACCCCTACAAGGTCGGGGCACCGGCACCGGCACCGGCTTCGGCGGCGGACGCCTCCGGGGCCGGCGCCGACCTCGCGGAGGTGGCACGCGCCCTGCGCGACTGTGCTCCGGGTCAGGCTGCGGGGCTGGTGACGGTGGCGCCGGCGGGCTGGGGCGGGAGCACGTCCTCGCCGTAGAGGTCCTGCACCCAGCCGGTCTGGTAGACGGTTTCGAGGTAGCGCTCGCCGAGGTCGGGGGCGATGGCCACCGCGGTCAGCTGCTCGTCCCGCTGGGCCAGCCATTGGCCGGCGCCGTGGACGACGGTGCCGGTGGATCCGCCGAAGATGAAGCCGTGGCGGGCCAGTTGATGGCAGGTGCGGATCGTCTCGGCTTCGTTGACGTGTACCACCTCGTCGACGAGGGAGGTGTCGAGGAGCGGGGGGCGGATGCTGGTGCCGAGGCCGGGGATCATGCGGCGGCCCGGCGTGTGTCCGAAGGTCGCGGAGCCCTCCGAGTCGATCGCGACGATGTGCACCGGGCGGTGCCAGGTGCGGAAGTAGCGGGCGCACCCCATGAGGGTCCCGGTGGTGCCGGCCCCGACGAAGAGGACATCGAGGTCCGGGAACGCGCGGGCGATGGCCGGGGCAGTGGTGCGGTAGTGGGCAGCGTGATTGTTGGGGTTGGTGTACTGGTTGAGCCATACGTAGCGGTCGTCGGAGGCGCACAGCGCGCGGACGTGGTCGATGCGGGCACCGAGCAGGCCGCCGGTGGCGGAGGGTTCCGTGACGACGTGGACCTGGGCGCCGAGTGCCTCCAGGAGCAGCCGGGTCGCCAGGTTGCAGCGTGAGTCGGTCACGCACACGAACCGGTAGCCCTTGCTCGCCGCGATCATGCTCATCGCCACGCCGAGATTGCCGGAAGAGGATTCGACCAGGATGGATCCGGGGGTGAGCAGGCCATCGCGTTCGGCGGCCTCGACCATTGCGGTCGCGGCTTTCAGTTTGATCGAGCCCGCGAAATTGAATCCCTCGCATTTGAGGAACAGGCGGTGCCCGCTGATCGCCTCGAGGTCGACGTAGAGGTCGTCTGTGTTGAATTCCTGCGGAGTGGATATGACCGGCATGGGCACCTCCTTGTTCGCGCTCACGGCGGCTCTGGTGCCGCTGGCCTGCGTGGGCGGCTGGGGGAAGACATCGCCTGCTGCCACGTCTTCGGGACTCCTCCAGTACGCGGCCTGACCGCGGCCCCGTCATGTCACCTGATGTCGGGACTTGACGCCCGCCGCGATCACGGATAGCCGCCCGGCGGTCGGTCTTCCGGTGTCGCCAACCCCCGCTGACGGGCCTTGTCAAGCCACGACATTCAGCGGCGTGACGGACACATCGCGGCCGGGCCTACTGGAAGGGCGGCATCACGATCTGCCTTTCAGGCCCCGTTGCTGCGCGTCACATAAGCGATCGATGCCCGAAGGCATCCCCCGACTGCGGAACGCAAGCATTGAGGTGGTTCACACATGTTTTCCTTGCCTGATGACCGGACGAGAGCTCAACCCGCCGAAGCGCTGATCGCCGGCCCGTCCGGCACGTCCACGCTGTCCGGCAGCAGGTCCGAAGACGCCGGCCAAGCGGCAGAGACCGCGCGGCTCCTTGCGGAGGTGCTGGCCCAGGTCGTGGGTGTGGAGCAGGTACCGGGCGACAGCGACTTCTTCGATGACCTGGGCGCTGATTCGCTGGTCATGGCGGGGTTCTGCGCCCGGATAAGAAAGCGGTCGGACCTGCCGCCCGTATCCATGAAGGACGTCTACCGGCATCCCACGATCAACGCTCTGGCCGCCGCGCTGACCCCGGCCGCGCCCGCGGCCCCCCGTCCCGCGCCCAGCGCGCCCCCCGTCACCGCTTCCACCCCCACCGCGCCCGCGGCTCCGGGACCCGTGCCCGGCCAGGCGTCCGTACATCCCGCCCCCGTTCCGGCCCCCACACCGGCGCGGGCGGGCACCGGCCAGTACCTGCTCTGCGGCATGCTGCAGTTCCTCGCGTTCCTCGGCTACGCCTACCTCGCCGCCCTGACCACGATGCGAGGTTTCGGGTGGGTCAGCGCCGGCACCGGGGCGCTCGACGTCTACCTGCGATCCGTACTCCTGGGCAGCGCCGTCTTCGCCGGCCTGTGCCTCGTGCCGATCGTGGCGAAGTGGACCCTCATCGGTCGTTTCACGCCCGGCGAGTTCCCCGTCTGGAGCCTCGGCTACGTCCGCTGGTGGCTGGTCAAAACCCTGATCCGCAGCAGCCCCGCCCGCGTGTTCACCGGGTCGCCGCTGTACGCGGTGTATCTCAGGGCGCTGGGCGCGAAGGTCGGCCGCAATGTCGCGATCTTCTCCACCCACATCCCGGTCTGCACCGATCTGCTCACGATCGGTGACGGCACGGTGATCCGCAAGGAAGCGCTCTTCTCCTGCTACCGGGCCCACGCCGGACTCATCCAGACCGGCCCCGTCACCCTCGGCAGCAACGTCCTCGTCAGCGAACAGACCGTCCTCGACATCGACACGTCGATGGGCGACCAGGCCCAGCTCGGGCACGCCTCCAGCCTGCACGCCGGCCAGTCCGTCCCCGCCGGCGAGCGCTGGCACGGCTCACCGGCCGAGCCCACCGGCACGGACTTCCGCATGGTCGGCGGCGTCGAGTGCTCCACCGCCAGGAAGGTCCGCTACGGCGTCGGGAAGCTGCTCGCCCTGCTGCTGGGCTATCTGCCGCTGGCCTGGGGCGGCGCCACCGCGCTGCTGGCCCCGCTGTGGGAGCTGGCCGCCCCGCCTCGGGCCGGGACTCCGGCGTTCACCAGCGGAACGTTCTATCTCGGCGCGCTGGCCGCGTCCTTCGCGCTGTTCTTCGGCGCCGCTTTCGCCGGGCTGGTCATCCAGGGCGTGGTGCCGCGCCTGCTCAACCTGGCGGTCAAGCCGGACACGGTCTACCCGCTCTACGGCGTGCACTACGGACTGCAGCGTGCCATCGGGCGCCTGACCAACAGCAAGTTCTTCACGGCGCTGTTCGGGGACAGCTCCGCGATCGTCCACTACCTGCGCTACCTGGGCTACGACCTGTCGCGCGTCACCCAGACCGGTTCGAACTTCGGTGTCGAGGTGAAGCACGACAGTCCGTTCCTGAGCACGGTGGGCAGCAAGACGATGGTGGCCGACGGGCTGTCGCTCATCAACGCCGAATTCTCGAACACGTCGTTCCGGCTGTCCCGGGTCTCGATCGGCGCGGACAACTTCCTCGGCAACCGCATCGCCTACCCCTCGCAGGCCAAGACGGGTGACAACTGTCTGCTGGCGACGAAGGTGATGGTCCCGGTCGACGGAGAGGTACGGGAGAACGTGGGCCTGCTGGGCTCGCCCGCCTTCGCCATTCCCCGCACGGTGATGCGCGACACCCGCTTCGCAGACCTGGAGACCGCCGACGAGCTGCCCCGCCGCCTGGCCGCCAAGAACCGGCACAACGCCGTCACCGCGGCGCTGTACCTCATGGCGCGTTGGCTGCACGTCTTCGCGATGACCCTCGTCGCCCTGGGCGCGGCAACCCTCTACCCCGCGCTCGGCGCGTCCGCGTTCGCGCTCGCCGCCGTCCTCGTCCTGCTGTTCACCGTCGCCCACTTCGCCCTGCTCGAACGGGCCACGACGGGATTCACGACGCAGAAGCCGCTGTACTGCTCGATCTACGAGCCCTCGTTCTGGCGGCACGAGCGCTTCTGGAAGATGGCCTCGCACGGCTACCCGCGGGTCTTCGACGGCACCCCGTTCAAGAACGTCGTCTGGCGGCTGCTGGGCGCGCGGATCGGCAAGCGGGTCTTCGACGACGGCTGCTCCTTCCCGGAGCGGACCCTCGTCACCATCGGGGACGACTGCACGCTGAACGCGGGCACGGTCATCCAGTGCCACTCGCAGGAGGACGGCGCCTTCAAGTCCGACCGGACGACGATCGGTGACGGCTGCACCCTCGGCGTCGGCGCGTACGTCCACTACGGCGTGACGCTGGGAGACGGCGCCCAGCTGGCCTGCGACTCCTTCCTCATGAAGGGCGAGCAGGTCCCGCGCCAAGCCCGGTGGGCGGGAAATCCGGCCCGGCAGCTGCCCGACGACACCCCGCCCCCCGCGACGCCGCCGGGGCACCTGCCCGGCGCCGCGCCCCCGCCCCCCGACCCGCCCGCCGGAATCTGACCCCCCCGCCACATCAGCACCAGACAGGAGAGACCCCTCATGGCACGCAACGCATCCGCCAGCAGAGAGTTCTGGCACGGCGTCCTGGCCGCCAGTAGCGGCTTCGCGCCCCTTCCCCGATGGACCCCGGTGCCGGTGGCGGGCGTGGCCGAGTACGAGACGCCGCTCCCCGCCGACCAAGCGGACGCACTGCGCCGGCTGGCAGAGGACCTGGCGGTGCCGCTGGACTGCGTCCTGCTGACCGCCCACGCGAAGGTGCTCACCGCGCTGAGCGGCGAACAGGACGTCACCAGCGGGTA
The DNA here is from genome assembly GCF_001746425.1 of Streptomyces subrutilus. Classification (GTDB taxonomy): domain Bacteria; phylum Actinomycetota; class Actinomycetes; order Streptomycetales; family Streptomycetaceae; genus Streptomyces; species Streptomyces subrutilus_A. Next base: position 6,960,654 of record NZ_MEHK01000001.1, read on the forward strand.
CGTCGCCGCCGCCGGCCACCGGCCGCTGCCGTGCAGGCTGACGACCGGCCCCGGCTCATGGCGGAGCCTGCTGGCGCACACCCGCCACGTCCTCGCGGACCTGCGGGCCCACCAGGATTTCCCCATCGACGACCTCAGGCGCGAACTCGGCCTCAAGGAGGCACCTTTCGAGACCGTACTGGATCCCACAGGCATCACCGACATCACCGACCTCGCCGACTCCAGCGGTGACCTCCCCGGTGCCGACGGCGAACCGGCCCGGGACAGCGGCACCCTGCCCCCCGGCACGGCGCTGTGGATCGACATCGCCCACCACGACGCCGGACGGCCGACGCTGCGGCTGCGCTACCGCACCGACGTCCTCGACGCGGACTGCGCTGCCCGGATCGCCGGATACCATCTGACCGCGCTCGCCCTGATGGCCGCCGACCCGGACGCCGATCACACAGGTCGGAGCCTGATATCGGCCGAAGAGCTCCGCTTCCAGCTCCATGACCTCGCCGGGCCGCGCCGAGACCTGCCCGAACTGCGGGTGCACGAGCTGTTCGAGCAGCGGGTACGGCAGCACCCGAACGCCGTCGCCGCCCAGCACGGCGACCGGCACTGGACCTACCAGGAGCTCAACGCCCGCGCCAACCTGCTGGCGCGCGCCCTGCGGGCCCAGGGCCTGCGGCGCGAAGGGGTGGTCGCGGTGGCCATGGAGAGGGACCTGGACTGGCTCGCCGCCGTCCTGGCCGTCCTCAAGGCCGGCGGCGCCTACCTGCCGGTCGAGCCGCACCTGCCGGCCGAACGCATCACGTCCATGCTGGCCCGTGCCGGATGCGGACACCTGTTGACCCAGCCGGCCGCCACCACGCACGTGCGCCAGGCCCTCGCCTCCCTGCCCGCGGTGCGGACCCTGTTCGCCGACACCGCCTACGGCCAGGACCATGCCGGGACCGACCTCGGCATCGACGTCGCACCGGACCAGCTGGCCTACATCTACTTCACCTCCGGCTCGACGGGTGAGCCCAAGGGCGCGATGTGCGAACAGGAGGGCATGCTCAACCACCTCTACGCCAAGATCGACGACCTCGAGATAGGGGAGGGGCAGGTGGTCGCCCAGACCGCGCCCCAGTGCTTCGACATCTCCCTGTGGCAACTGCTCGCCCCCCTGCTGGTCGGCGGGCGAACCCTGCTGATCGAGCAGGAAGCGATCCTCGACGCCGCACGGTTCCTCGACACCGTGGCCCGCGCCCGGGTCACCGTGCTGCAGGTCGTCCCCTCCTACCTCGACGTCGTCCTGTCCCATCTCGAGCAGCACCCCAGGACCCTGCCCGACCTGAGGTACGTGTCGGTCACGGGTGAGGCGCTGAAGCGGGAACTCGTCCAGCGCTGGTTCACCGCCCAGCCCCACATCAAGCTCGTCAACGCCTACGGGCTGACCGAGACCAGCGACGACACCAACCACGAGGTCATGGACCGGGTGCCGGACACCGACCGGGTCCCGCTGGGCCGGCCGGTCAACAACGTGCACCTCTACGTCGTCGACGAACACCTCAACCCGGTACCGCTCGGTGCGCCCGGCGTGATCGCCTTCTCGGGGGTCTGCGTGGGCCGCGGCTACGTCAACGATCCCGAGCGCACCCGGCCGACCTACCTGGCCGACCCCCACCGCGAGGGCATGCGCCTGTACCGCAGCGCCGACGTCGGCCGCTGGCGGTGTGACGGCAAGCTGGAGTTCCTCGGCCGCCGCGACAACCAGGTCAAGATCCGCGGATTCCGTATCGAGACCGGCGAGATCGAGAACACCCTGCTGCGAGCGCCCGGGGTTCGCGACAGCGCCGTGGTTGTCGCCGAACGGCCCGACCGGAGCAACCACCTGGTGGCGTTCTACTCCGCCCCGCACCCGCTCGAAACCAGCGTCCTGCTGGACCTGCTGGGCGCGTCACTGCCCGGGTACATGGTCCCCTCGGCCCTCCACTGGCAGGAAAGCCTTCCGCTGACCGCCAACAGCAAGATCGACCGGAAGGCCCTGACGGCCCTGGCCGCGCACCTCCACGCCATCGAGGCTGCCGCCGGCGAGGACCACGTCCAGGAGCCGGCCACCCCCGCCGAACAGCGGCTGGCCGCCGCGTGGGCGAAGGTGCTCGGCGTTCCGCAGGACCTCATCGGCCGGCGCGACAACTTCTTCGACCGCGGCGGCACGTCCCTGTCGGCCGTGCGGCTCGCCGTCACCCTCGACCGAGCCGTGTCCCCGGCAGACGTCACCCGGCACCCCGTTCTCACCGATCTGGCCCGGTTCCTCGACACCGCGTCCCACCGGCTCCCCACCGCACCCTCGGCCTCCTCCTGATGGCCGGCCTCCTCAACACCCCTGAAAGGACACAGACCATGTCGTTCACCCGCCCCGCCCCGACCAGCCCCGGCACCGCGCCCATGTCCACGCCCGCTCCCAGGCTGGACCTGAGCCCCGGCGCACCCCCGATCCTGCACGTCCCCACCCCCGCACCGGCCGAACTGCCGGCCTGGGCGGCCGCACAGCGCCACACCCTGCACGGCCTCGTCACCGAGCACGGCGCAGTCCTCGTCCGCGGGCTCGGCCTGTGCGACTCCGCGCAAGCGGCTGCCGTCTTCGGTCAATTGGTGCCCGCCCTGATGGCCGACACCGAGACCTTCGCCCCCCGTCAGACCCACGCCCCCGGCGTGTACTCCTCCACGGTGTGGCCGGCCAACCAGCCCATGTGCATGCACCACGAGCTCAGCTACACCCACAGCCCTCCCGGTCTGATGCTGCTGGCCTGCCTGACGGCGCCCGCCGAGGGCGGAGCCACCGCCCTCGCGGACTCGGCCACCGTCCTGGACGCCCTGCCGCCGGAACTCGTCCACCGGTTCGAAGAGGAAGGCTGGCTGCTCACCCGGACCTACAACGACGACATCGGCGCCTCCTGGACCGAGGCATTCGGCACCGAGGACCCGGCCGCCGTCGAGAACTACTGCCGCGCCAACTCCATCGAGTTCACCTGGCAGGGCGACGGCAGCCTGCGCACCAGCCAGCGCCGCCCCGCCGTCGTGCGCCATCCGGTCACCGGCCGGCGCTGCTGGTTCAACCAGATCGCGTTCCTCAACGAGTGGACCCTGGCGCCCGAGATCCGGGAGTACCTCGTCGACGTCTACGGACCCGAAGCCCTGCCGTTCAACACCCGCTTCGGCGACGGCGCTCCGATCAGCGAGGACATGGTCGAGCTGATCAACACGGTCTACGCCGAGCACACCGTCCGCGAGCCGTGGCAGTCCGGCGACCTCATGCTCATCGACAACATCCGTACCGCCCACAGCAGGGAAGCGTTCGAGCCGCCGCGCGAGGTCCTCGTCGCCATGGCCGCACCGCACGCCCCGGCCTCCTTGCCGCCCACCCCGACCGCAGCCTCCGAGGGGAGCACCCGATGACCACCGTCCGCCCCACCCCCACGCAGTCCCCCCTGTCCGACCCGGTCGCGGCGTCACCGCAGTTCACCGTGCCGCCGTTCGCCGTGATCCCCGGAGCACAGGTCCAACACACCCTCCAGGGCCAGGAACGCCAGATCATGGAGCTGATCGAGGACACCTACCACCTCCACTCCGTGGGGCAGTCGGTGAACCCGCCGTCGTACTTCCTGCGCTTCCCCGACCGCCCGACGGCCCGCATCATCGCGCTGCCCGCATCGATCGGCGGACAGGCGCGGGTGGACGGCCTCAAGTGGATCTCCAGCTTCCCCGGCAACGTGCAGGCCGGCCTCCCCAGGGCCTCGGCGGTGCTCATCCTCAACGACCACGACACCGGCTACCCGTTCGCCTGCCTGGAGAGCTCCATCATCAGCGCCACCCGGACCGCCGCGATGGCCGCATCGGCGGCCCGCACGCTCAGCCGACACCGGGGGACACGACCGGCCCGCGTCGGATTCTTCGGCACAGGCCTCATCGCCCGCTACATCCACACCTTCCTGGCCGCGACCGGCTGGTCCTTCGACGAGATCGGCGTGCACGACATCTCCGCCGACAGCGCGGCCGGCTTCCAGAGCTACCTGCAAGGAACGGACACGACCACCCGGATCACCGTGCACGACAGCCCCGAAGCGCTGATCCGCTCCAGCGACCTGCTCGTCTTCGCCACCATCGCCGACCGGCCGCACATCACCGACCCGGCGTGGTTCGACCACAACCCCCTGGTCCTGCACGTGTCGCTGCGCGACCTCGCCCCCGAGATCCTGCTCGCCCCGACCAACATCGTCGACGACATCGAGCACTGCCTGAAGGCCGACACCTCCCCCCACCTGGCCGAACAGCTCACCGGGAACCGCGAGTTCCTGGCCGGCACGCTGCACGACGTGACGACGGGCCGCGCGGCGCTGCCGCAGGACCGGCCGGTGGTGTTCTCGCCCTTCGGTCTGGGCGTGCTCGACCTCGCCGTCGGCAAACACGTCTACGACGAGGCGGCCCGCACCGGACAGCTCCAGGTCATCGACGGCTTCTTCCACGAGCTCCGGCGATACGGCTGAGGGGCCCCCGAGCGGCGGCCCGCCTGGCGGGCAACCTGCTCGGTGCGGCGAACGAGACGCGACAGCGGCGGAGTTGAGCCAGTCCCCGCGGCCTCGGCGGCTTGTCCCTGGTGAGGGTCCCAGCGGCTATGTAATGTCACACCGCATGATGGTCTTACGTCGTGCGGTGTCGGCCGCTGCCCTCCTCGCCACGCTCCTGCCCGTGTCCGTCGCCTCGCCCGCACACGCGGCCGACGGCGTGTCCGCCTGCCGCCCCCCGGCCCCGGTCACCCTCGACGCCGAACAGGAACGGCTCGCGGACGCCCGTACCACCGCCCTGGTCGAGCGAGCCGGCCTCGGGGACTTCGTACGGCGCCTTCCCGCCGCCCTGTGCGCGACGCGCGGCCCCGCCGAGGCCGAACGGCTCCTCGACTCCTGGGGCCAGGCCCTGTGGCAGGCCTCCGTACGCAGGGCCCAGGGACAGCGGCCCGGCGGCGACCTCGCCCCCGGGGACGACCGGCCTCTGTACTGGGCGCGGCTCGGCATGACCGCCGTACTCGCCCGCTGGCAACCGCAGTTCAGCATCGACCGGGCTGCGCTCCGCGCCCGCTTCGAGGACGCCTCCCGCGGCCTCACCGACAACGCCTTCCGGCCGGCGCCCGGCGTCCGAAGGATCTTCATCAGCGGATTCGATCCCTTCGGCCTCGACGCGGAGATCCGCCGCGCCAACCCGTCCGGATCGGCGGCCCTCCAGCTCAACGGGCGGCGCGTGACCCTCGCGGACGGCAGCCCCGCCGAGATCCGCGCCGTCGTCCTGCCCGTGCGGTACGCCGACTTCGACGCCGGCATGGTGGAGCGGGCCTTCGCCCCGCGGCTGGCCGCCGGGCCCGCCTCGGCCCACATCATCACCACCGTCAGCCAGGGCTACCCCGGCATCTTCACCCTGGAGGACTGGGCCGGACGGGCGCGGTCCGCCGACCCGTACCCCGACAACGCGCGCACCCTCTCCGGCGGCACCCGCGAACGTCCGGTGACGGCCCCCGGACTCGGCCCCGGCCCTGAGTTCATCCGCACCACCCTGCCCGCCGACGCGGTGACCGCCGCCGTGCAGACCCCGTATCCCGTCCTCCTCAACACCGAGGTGACCGAGATCCCGGCGGGCGCCACCGCTCCCGTCGACCGGCCCGACGGCCCCACACCGGGCTCCCGGGCCGTGGCCGGGGGCGGGGGCGGCTACCTGTCCAACGAGGTCGCCTACCGCTCCAACCGGCTGCGCGCCGAACTCGCCCCGCACCTGCCCGGCGGCCACCTCCACACCCCGGTGCTCACCGGTCTGCCGGCCGACCCCCAACTGCTCACCGGGCCCGAGTTCGAACGCAACGAGAGCGCGATCACCGCGGAGGTCCGCGCGGTCCTCGAACACGCCGCCGTACGGCGTTAGCCGCCGCCCCGCCCGCGGTGCGTCACCCGCCATGGGGGAGGATGGCAGCCCGTTCAGGATGCGTACATACGCCCGAACGCGCCTTACAGCACAACGAACTGACAGGTGACAAGGTGACCACACACCTCATACGACGGTCGGCAGCGCCCCTCGCCACGCCCCCGGGCCGGCGCCGCGCAGCGGAGGGGGTCCGTTGAACCGGGATCTCGTGCTGCACGACTGGCTGGTCGCGGGGATCGCGCTGGCGGCGGGCGCCGCGGCCGGGCTGCTCCTGCGGGCCCTCCTGCGGTGGCTGGGCCGGCACGCCGAGCGGACCCGGTGGCGGGGCGACGACATCATCGTCGAGGCGCTGCGCACCATCGCCCCGGGCGCCGCGCTCATCGCGGGCGCCGCGGTGGCCGCCACGACCCTGCCGCTCACCGCGCGGGTCTCGGGGATCGTGAACCAGTCCCTGACCGCGCTGCTCATCCTCATCGCCACGCTCAGCACCGCGCGGGTCGTCGCGGGCCTCGTCCAGTCCGTGGCGGGGGCGCGCACCGGGGTGGCCGGATCGGCGTCCATCTTCGTCAACATCACCCGGATCGTGGTCCTCGTGATGGGCGTGCTCGTCGCCCTGGAGACCCTCGGCGTGTCCATCGCGCCCCTGGTCACCGCCCTCGGAGTGGGCGGCCTGGCCGTGGCCCTGGCCCTCCAGGACACCCTCGCCAACCTCTTCGCCGGAGTGCACATCCTCGCCTCGAAGACCGTGCAGCCCGGTGACTACATCCGGCTCACCAGCGGCGAGGAGGGGTACGTCGTCGACATCAACTGGCGCAACACCGTGGTACGCAACCTGTCGAACAACCTGGTCATCATTCCCAACGGCCGCCTCGCGCGGACGAACATGACCAACTTCACCCAGCCGGAGGCCAAGTTCTCGATCCTGGTCCAGGTGGGAGTGGGCTACGAGAGCGACCTGGAGCACGTCGAGCGAGTGACCCTCGACGTCGTCGACGGCGTGATGGCCGACATCAGCGGCGCGGTCCCGGAGCACGAAGCGGCCGTCCGCTTCCACACGTTCGCGGACTCCCGCATCGACTTCACCGTGATCCTGGGTGTGGGCGAGTTCAGCGACCAGTACCGGATCAAGCACGAGTTCATCAAGCGGCTGCACCGGCGGTTCCGCGCGGAGGGCATCTCCATCCCCGCCCCGACACGTACGGTCGCCCTGCGGCAGGAGGAGTTCCCGGCACCGGCCTCGCAGGTGCCGGTGCCGGTGCCGGTGCCCCACCAGCGCGGGGCGTCACCGACGGTCCTCACGGACAGCGGTCGCTAGTGCTGTGGCCGGAAAGGTTCACCGGGTCGCGGCCCCCGGCACGGCACCTCGCCGCGTTGCCGGGCCACTCGAGTACGTCCGGTACGAGCCGTGGCCCTCCGCCTTGCGATGCACCGCACCGGACGCCGCGACCCGGCAAACCTTCCCGGCCACAGCACTAGAGCGCCGTACGCCGACGCCCGCCGGACGCGAAGGACGTGGTCACGCCGAGCCGACCGTGGCGGTCGGCTTCGCCACCGAGAGCGGCTCGGCGATGTCCTCCAGCGAGCGGCGCTCGGCCTTGACCGCCAGGAAGGCCGCCACGACGCCGGCGGCGCACATCAGCGCCGCGCCGATCCGGAAGGCGAGGGCCGTGTCGCCGACCACCCCCGACTCGGTGAGGTCGGCGAAGATCAGCGGGCCGCTGATGC